>NZ_SOEF01000010.1 GCF_004366375.1 Halanaerobium congolense | reverse complement strand
AAAAATCAAACCGTAGATCATCTGCATCATCAGCATGCCGGAATTTGATGTTAAATCACTACCATTAAAATTTATTTTTAAATTTGACTTGAAATCTATTTTTTTTCCAGTTATAGTAACCATACGGAGTCCCTCCTTTTAATTTGGTCGTTACTATTATTATAAAGGAAAGAGGCTCCTTTTTCTATATTTTTAGAGAAAAATCTTAATAAAAACTTTTTCACCCACTGGGTGAAAATAATATTTTGATAGAATTTTGCTATATTAGTACTGATAATTTATTTCGTGGTTGTTATGAATAATTCAAGACAAGAGAGTTTCTTAATGGTGATGGTACAATTCAGTTTCAATTCTCAGCCCCCAACAAAGGGGACTGCAATTGATAATATTAGTTTGACTCCAAGTATAGTTATGGTTTCAATTCTCAGCCCCCAACAAAGGGGACTGCAATCACTACTTACATCCCAGCTCGATATATCCTGATTGTTTCAATTCTCAGCCCCCAACAAAGGGGACTGCAATGCAAGGTAAGCGGCCAACAATGGCTAACCTTAGAGGTTTCAATTCTCAGCCCCCAACAAAGGGGACTGCAATGAGATACATCTGGATATTTGTTTAGTTCTTTTCTGTTTCAATTCTCAGCCCCCAACAAAGGGGACTGCAATCTTTTGGTTATATTCAGGATAATATTAATATTATGTTTCAATTCTCAGCCCCCAACAAAGGGGACTGCAATACTTCCTTCTGCTGAGGCATTGTATAAGTCAGCTAGTTTCAATTCTCAGCCCCCAACAAAGGGGACTGCAATACTGAACTTGTGGGCTTTATGGAGGGCTTAGAAAGTTTCAATTCTCAGCCCCCAACAAAGGGGACTGCAATATGGAATTAGAAGCTCAACGCAGGGCTGTAGAGGGTTTCAATTCTCAGCCCCCAACAAAGGGGACTGCAATTCCTACAGTAGGTATATTGTCGTGTGATAAATCGTTTCAATTCTCAGCCCCCAACAAAGGGGACTGCAATTAATTCAACTCTCTTATTGGCAAAAAACTGCTGACGTTTCAATTCTCAGCCCCCAACAAAGGGGACTGCAATCAGTTTCTTTGTCCAACTTCCATAATGGATTGAAAGTTTCAATTCTCAGCCCCCAACAAAGGGGACTGCAATTAGAAAGTGTTGTCCTATCAATGCCAACATGTCTTGTTTCAATTCTCAGCCCCCAACAAAGGGGACTGCAATTGATGGCCAGAATTATAATTTGACTGACCAGGTATTTGTTTCAATTCTCAGCCCCCAACAAAGGGGACTGCAATTGTATTTTCTTCCATTATTCTCTGACTTCTTAATTTGTTTCAATTCTCAGCCCCCAACAAAGGGGACTGCAATGAAGTACTGCTGGTTCTGAGATAGAAGTTGACGAGTTTCAATTCTCAGCCCCCAACAAAGGGGACTGCAATTCTAAATTTCAGCCCTTCCTGCAGTTTCTTATATGGTTTCAATTCTCAGCCCCCAACAAAGGGGACTGCAATTCATTCTTCTCGCTGCCACCAGGAGGGTGGACTGGTTTCAATTCTCAGCCCCCAACAAAGGGGACTGCAATTGATAATACAGTCAAATCAAATTGTTTAGGTTGTGTTTCAATTCTCAGCCCCCAACAAAGGGGACTGCAATGTATGTTAAACCGTCAACATGATGCAATATAGTTTGTTTCAATTCTCAGCCCCCAACAAAGGGGACTGCAATTTGTTTTTTAGTCAGGGACTCTGATAAATATGGAGTTTCAATTCTCAGCCCCCAACAAAGGGGACTGCAATCAAATTGCTTTAAATAGATTACTGGCTACAATGAGTTTCAATTCTCAGCCCCCAACAAAGGGGACTGCAATACCATTTCCATTGAGAGATATTTGTGTACGATCTGTTTCAATTCTCAGCCCCCAACAAAGGGGACTGCAATTCAAGCTCTCCTTCAGCACTCCACACTAGATCAGGTTTCAATTCTCAGCCCCCAACAAAGGGGACTGCAATCTATCCAAAGATCCGATCTGTGAATATTGTTTACCTGTTTCAATTCTCAGCCCCCAACAAAGGGGACTGCAATCTACTTTTGAATTCTGACCACTTCATTCTGTTAAGTTTCAATTCTCAGCCCCCAACAAAGGGGACTGCAATCAAGTCTCTTGATTAGATTCGTGATAATCGGCTTGTTTCAATTCTCAGCCCCCAACAAAGGGGACTGCAATGTTGATTGGTCAACTGGTATTTTTAGAGATGAAAAAGTTTCAATTCTCAGCCCCCAACAAAGGGGACTGCAATATGTTGAAACTTTAGAAAATGAAGTGGGAATAGATGTTTCAATTCTCAGCCCCCAACAAAGGGGACTGCAATTGTCTATCAGCCCCACTACCCTGGCCAGCAATTAGTTTCAATTCTCAGCCCCCAACAAAGGGGACTGCAATTTTTGTTGATCCTTGTGGTAGTTATAGTTATGCTGTTTCAATTCTCAGCCCCCAACAAAGGGGACTGCAATTTAAGAAAATGTTTGATAAAATTAATATGGTATTGTTTCAATTCTCAGCCCCCAACAAAGGGGACTGCAATTAGAGTTCATATAGTTAACTGTCCTAATAGATTTGTTTCAATTCTCAGCCCCCAACAAAGGGGACTGCAATTTGGGGAAACTTTTATGGGAGAAGAACAGGTTGATGTTTCAATTCTCAGCCCCCAACAAAGGGGACTGCAATCTAACTAAAGAGGAAGCACACAAAATATTAGATGTTTCAATTCTCAGCCCCCAACAAAGGGGACTGCAATAGCAGGCTAAATTAGCCCTGTTAAATCAAGATTCATAAAGCCTATTTTGCGAATATCCATTATCACCTCCACAAAGAATAAAATCATTTTACTTCATCTCCTTCAAATGCCTTTTAGATTAGTATTTATAATCATTTGCGAAAGAAGCAGTAATTTAACAAACACTCCCCCTTCGCAAATTAAATTAACAGTGTATCATTATCATAATCTACAGACTTAAAATTCCCATGTTCTTCTACATAATTATCTTTTGGAGCAATTATTTTATAGATCCTAATATTATCTTTTTTCTTGTTCATTAACTCCAATACTTCATTTCTCATCATTAGAAATTTTTTGTCATCTAATTGAAATTCAAAAACTGATTTTTGAACTCTCTGTCCATAATTTTCACAGGTTTCAGCAACTTTTCTCAACCTTTTTCTGCCGTTAGCATTTTCAGTTGAAATATCGTATGCCAGAACATACATCAATTTTATCACACCTTTACTGATAAATAAATGGTGGGTATTCCTCAACATCTCCTCTTAATCTTCTTGCCAATAACCTTGCCTGTATAAAAGGAATTAAACCATAAGGAATTACTCTATCCAAAAGAGAATGTTTAATTTCATTTTGTTTCTTCTCTTGATATTGTTGTATTAATTTTTTTCGAAATTCATTTTTCATTTCTACTGCTCCACCAGTTTTAAATTCAAAATCATTTTTATTAACCTGTTTTCTATTAATCATAGTTAACACTAATCTTTCCACCATTATTGGTCTTAATTCTTCCATTAAATCTAGCGCTAAAGCTGGTTTGCCAGGTCTTATCTCATGTAAAAAACCGATTTGAGGATCTAAACCAACTGCTTCTAATGCAGTTCTACAATCATGATTTAATATAACATAAAGATAAGAAAGCATAGCATTAATAATATCCCTTGGAGGTCTTTTAGTCCGTTTTTCGAATTTAAATAAATCATTTTTATTTATAATCATTTCATCAAATACAGAAAAATAATTCTTAGCTGCAATACCTTCAAAACCTCTTACCTGATCAACATTATCGCTGTCATCAATTATGTTCAATATTCTATCTAACTTTGTAGCATTTTTACGAAGTGATTTTTCTGTTTTTTCATCACTAATATCTCTTGCACTTCTTAAAAGCATAGATCTTTGATTATAAATTTTACCTTTAATAAAACTCTGACTTAATTTACATTTTTCATTTTCATCTTTATATTTATCAAATTGTTCAACTCTTAATAAAACATTACCTTTAACAGGTCCAGCCCAATTTCCAATATAACGTCCTACTCTAGTAACCCTAGTTACTGCAACACCATTTTTTATGCACCAATCAAGAGCATAATGACTTATTTTAGATCTTCCAAACAAGATAATACTTCCTAAATGATGTCCTGGAATTCTTATTTTTTCTTTTTTCTCAACTTCAACTATTATTACATCATGTTTTTTTCTTAAATAAGATTCAGGATTAGTAATATATAATGTATTTTTAATATGATGAGCCATTATTTTAACTCCTTAAGATAATTTTCTATTCTACTTGCTAAATCAGGTAAACAGTAATCTTTTAGCGAACAATTATTACATCTTTGATCATTTACCGGTTGTGGTGTGTTTTTGCTGATTAATAATTCTCTAACAGAAGAAATATTATCCGTTAATTTCTTTCTTAACTTTTCATCTAAAACAACTTCTCTTCGTTTTCTTGATTTATCATAATAAATATAGCCAGACGTTATTTCTGTAGAAAACATTTCTTCAAGACAGATAGCCTGGGCAGCTAACTGAATATCGTCAGCTAATTTTTTCTTTTTCTTACCACTTTTAAATTCAACAGGAATTATTTTATCTCCCTCAAATTCAACAGTATCTGCAATCCCATATAAGCCATATTTTTCTGACCAAAGTGGTAAGCTATTTTCCACCTTTTTGTCCTTATTATAATAATTTTTTTCATTATCAACTCTTTTATGGACTATATTGCCCTGAATTGTAAACATATTTTCTTCATAAATTTCTTCAATATGAATCAATGCGAACTGTCTGGGGCAATATATATAATGCTGTAAAGCTGATATGGGGATTGAAGATATTTTTTGCCATTCAAAATATTGATTATCCATTTTTATTAATCCAATATTTTAGAAAGTGTAATTTTATCAGGTAAATCATTTTCTATATATACTTGATAATCATTAAATGCTCTTGGAGTTTCAACATTATCTTTTTTAGAAACATTTATTAAATCAAATAATTTATTTGCAGGAGCATTTCCAGTTTTATCTTCATGTGTAAAGACATATAAACCTCGACAGGCCATCATTCCTCTGCTTGCAGAACGATCTAAATCCCACATTTTAACTAATGATTCCCAGAATATTTCTAAATCCTCTTCTGTTACACCTGTATTATCTGCAAAATATGGGTTATAAAAACCATGAGCTACATATAAGCCATAAGGAATCATAGTTTTTCTTCCCATTTCAGTTATTTTATTAGAACTTTCACCTTCATCATCAGAACTTTGTTTTCGAGCATCTTCAGGTTTAGTTACTGCTACTCTTGTAATTGATAGATCCATTGGAACTATTGGATCTACAGATCTTGCAAAAGTTAATTGAAATGGCCCCTGAACCTGGCCACAATTAAATTTACTGGTACTCATCACAGCACCAAATGTCCTCACATCATAGAAGTTCTTACACATCCAATCTCTAGCATAATCAATTGAATCACGGTCATTAGCTTTTTCATCTAATTCTAGATCTTGATAAGCAAGTTCCTGTTGATTATATAAAACCCCTTCATTTTCAACATAAATATTCTCATCTTGAGTTAATGCTACCCAGTTTCTAACTTTTCTTTTTAAACTAACATCTGAAACTAGTCCCTGCATCGTTTCGGGATCTACTCGCGGTAGATTACCTGCATCCGGATCACCATTTGGATTTCCGTCTTTTACATCAAATATAAGAATAAAATCATGTCTTTTTTCTGGATTACTATAAATCATTTAATTTTCCCCCTCTTTATCTTTTTCTGGACGATATGCTTTCTGCTGATAATATCCAAGTGCAAATAAACCCTGTTCTTTAAGTGATAGTGTTGCCGGAAAATCATTAAGTTCTACCATAATATCTTCCAATTCAGACTGCAGCCAGTAATACATCCCTGTAGTACTTTCTTCTTTCCTTAATTTTGCTAAATGATGCTGGGCTTTTCTAATCAGATTACCAAAAACTGAAGCTGGAGCTGATGAAGCAGTTCCATAATATCTATCGACAATTGTGGATTTAATTCCTGGTAATGCTTTTTTCTGAATAATTTCTATAACACTAAATAGACGACCACATAAATAAGCTGGATTATTCTCTTTTTTATTTAATTTTTTTTTCACTTTTATGCCCCCTTCAGGATGAGAATTAAAATACATTTTTAACAAAGAAGCTCTTGGTCTAGTTACGCGAAACTCAACATCTGCTTTTATTCGTTTAACTGTATTAAATAAAACCGCCTCTACCAGCGAATTTCCTTTAATAGCATATGAAGCTAAAGATTCTGCCACTATTGGTTTAATATCATCGAATTTAAAAGCTGTCTGACTAACTAAACTATTTATCCCATAATATCTGTCTGATTTATTATCATCCAACTTCATTTCTCTAAAATAATTATTAATATTCTCTTCAACATTTTTAATGGTTGTACTTATCCAATCTCTTACTACAGTCCGGCTGTTATTTGCACTTAAAGCCAGACAGTAAAATTCTTCATCATCAATATAAGATTTTTTTCCACTTCTAAATGAGTTCAAAAAATCTCTAAGTTCATTTTCTTCTGGGTTTTCTAATAGTTCAAAACCATTAAACTCTAAATTATTTTTAGTCCAAAAGATATATAATATATCTCCTATTTTTAAACGATGATCTTTTTTTGCTATTAAATAATTTGCTGCTCTACCATATTGAGTAGCACAATCGAAACACACTGGAGCTATCCTTGATTCTTTTAAACCATATGATTCAAAAGATTCTACATTAGCTGAAATCAAGGGATTACCCCTGCCGTGCCCACCAATTCTACTTAGTTTTAATTTTTCTGTATGTCTATCTGCTATTGCTTTCTCATCTCCACAGACTAAGCATTCTGAAATCATATCTGTTCTATCCTTAGCAACTTCATTCTGCCTTTTCTGCCAGTAACTTCTTATTTCTTGACAATCTAAAAGATCTTCTCCATTTACTCGAAATGCCATCCAATCATTATCATCAATTTCTTCATAATTTTCTAATTGAGATATATTATAATTATCAAGAAAATCTAGTACTGCTTTTACTTTATTCGAATTTGTCGACTCATAACAATTATCAGTCAACTCATAGAAGGATTTTTTTAATTTTTTCTGCCTATTTGATAATTCTTTTCCCTCTGTATTACCGAAAATATATTTAGCTTTATCTCCAAATAAAATTGGTCGTACAGCTCGTCCAGATCTTCCAATTAAATTTTCTGCGAATAAATATATTTTACCTTCATCACTCACATCAGTAAACCCCATTAATTCTCCAGCTTCATTAATTTCAATTAACCAATCTAAAGATTTTTTTGTGAAATGAAGTGGAGGAAAATCTTCAACTGTTTCTGCAAATTCACACAATTTTTCTAATATCATTATTTATTCCTCCAGACTTCTTTATACTTTTCTACAGGAACATTCAGCACACCATTATTTAGTTCTGCATTGAAAAAAACAGGTTTTGCTCTCTCATCATCAATATTATAATTTAAATCAAATAGCATTCTTCCTAATTGGTCAGTATAATCAATAGCTGTTTCAGAACCATCTACTGGAGCAAAAAAAGCTGCAAATTCTCTATTACCTAAAAAAGGTCTTTTATAACAGCTTCCATTATTTACTCTCCTTCTAAACTGATCTCGATATTTGGCAGGATGTTCATTTTTAGCATGCTTTTTTAGTCTGACATTTGCCTCAATTATATAACTCACATCTCTTAAAGCTAGAGTGTTCCTTTGGGTTCTATCTTTATCAGCATAATAATGGTCATGATCTTTCTTTTTCATCCACTGCTTTACACTTCCAGGTGATATTTTGCTTTTTACTTCATTTCTCCTTATAGAAATATGTCTGATTGGATTTAAAACTTGTATTTTTTGAATCACCCAATCAAATTCAGGTTTCCAAAAAATTGACGACAATATCCCACGAGCTGCGGATGGAGTCATTACTTGATAACTGACTCTTTCAACTTTCATATCTGGCCTGGTAAAACAGGCCAATTCTCCCCAGACTTTTACTTTTACAGGATCAAATTTAAAATCTTCCAAACTTTTTCACCTCCTTTATAGAATTATTGTACATAATCATTAAAATCATACCCATCTAATATTATTCCTTCTTTTGTATCATACTTTCCAGTCCAGACATAAACCTCTTCCAGCAGTTCGTAAAGCATACCCTCTTTTAATAAATCATTTACTTTATATTTTCTAATCGAAATAATATAAGGCTGTAATTTGCGCCATTCCTCTCTACTGATGAATTCTTTATCTTTGATTATATTTAAATTAACCGGCAGTTGATCAACTATATCATTATTTTCAATAATAACATTTACAGTGTCATCAGGTATAATTTTAAATTGTCTGCTTACTTCGCGAAATTTAAAACTTTTTCTTGATTCATTAATTTTCTTCTTGTCTAAATTTACATCTTTGTATAATGTATCAAAATAATCCAGAAAAATTTCTGCTGTCAGTAATTGATCAGGATCATTTAAAAAGAGTTTACTTTTATCAGTAGCAGTTTTATAAATTCCCTTTGGTAACTTATTTTCTTGGGGGGTAAAGACAATTACTTTCCCTTTTTTTAGTTTATTTTCTCTATTACATCTTCCAGCAGCCTGCACAATACTGTCAAGTGGAGCCATTGCTCTTAAAACCAGTGGAAAATCAATATCAACTCCTGCTTCTATTAATTGAGTAGAAATCAAGTAACAACTTTCATTATTATCTAATTTTTCTTTCACCTCATTTAAAATAATTTTGCGATGTGCAGAACACATATAAGTTGATAGATGATAAACATTTTCTGCTTTTTTACTTAATCTAGAATAAAGCTCTTTAGTATCATCTTTTGTATTTACTACAGTTAGTGCCTGTTCTTCTTCTAACATTAGTTCAGCTACCTGATTCCAACTTAATTTCTTTTCAATATAAGTTAGATCATATTCAACTCTTGCTAAATTTCGAAATAAATTATCAGTGTCTGGAACAAGTTCTTCTATATTTTTTATACCATTAAAATTATCTCTATCTCCAAAAGCTGGCTGAGTAGCTGTTGAAAATACAATTGAAGAATTATAATTTTTTACTAATTGTTTTAAAACCTGTAAAATTGAATTTAAATACTCAGGTGGTAAAGTTTGAACTTCATCAAATATAATTACTGAATTTGCTAGATTATGCAATTTTCTTAACTTGCTTGTCTTATGTGAAAATAAACTTTCAAAAAATTGAACAGAAGTTGTCACAACTACTGGCATATCCCAATTTTCAGTTGCCAATTTAATTTTTTCTTTATTATATTTTTCTTCATTTTCGTTAAAATCAAAATTAGAGTGATGCTCTAAAATATTTTCTTCTCCTAAAATTTCTTTATAAGTTTTAGCAGTTTGTTCAATAATATTGGTATATGGTATAACAACAATAACTCTATCCATATTATTAAATTTTGCATGTTTTAATGCAAATCCTAAACCGGTTCTAGTCTTTCCTCCCCCTGTAGGGACTGTTAAACTAAAAAAATTATTCTTCTGTGCTGCTTTATTTAATACTGATTGATAAATATTATTTCTAAAATTATTTAATTTACTATCTTCAGCCTCTTTCATTAATTTATTTTGATTTTCACTGAATTTCTTCCATAATTTTTTAATATCATAATTATTTATATTTCTTAAAGAATATTTATTTAAATCAAAATGTTTTTCTGTATCTAAATAATCTGCATCCACTAAAGAAGAAAACATCATTCTCATTAAGAATTCTAATTCTAAGGGATCATTTTTAATATCAAAATTTATATTTTCATCATCTTTATAATCTAATTTAATATTATTACTAAAATTATTTATACTACTTTTTACAAAATCTTTATTTGCTTTTTCTTTTAGACTATTTTTTAAATCTGAAAGATTATGTAACCCTGAATGATGTCCAGCAATAAAAAAAGGTAATATATTTGAAAACTTTATTGACTTATCATTTTTTGCAAATATGGCTCCAGCAATAGCGTGTTCCACTCCTGAAGAATTATTTTTTAAGTAGTCCTGAAATTGATCACTATATTTCCCTAAATCATGTAACACACCACTTATATATGCTAAATTACCCATTGACCATTTGTCTGCAAATTTCTTAGCTTTATTTGCAGTACCGTAAATGTGATCTTTTAAGTCATGAGTTTTCCTTTCATTATTTTCAGTATGAGCAATAAATTTTCCCAATAATCTCACCTCCAATGTCATCTTACCATCCCCCACCGACACCGTGATGTCGCGTACACCTGTTTTTTTAATAATTCTCCAGCATCTTTTCTATTTCCTGCTTCATTTCTTCTCTCAAATTCTTTGGCTGCAGCACCTCTGCTTCTGCCCCATAACCTAGGATCCACTTTTTTATCTCTTCCCGGCTGCTGGTTTTAACCTTAAATACTATCTCATTCTCACTTATATCTTTAATTTCCTGTTTGTCATTCCAGTGGTATTCGGGAACAAAGCGGGCTGCACGTCCACTGAATTTAACTTCTACTTCCATCTCTTCTTCGCCCTGCTCCACTCCCCAGGCATTATCAAGCTCTTCTGCAAGTGAAAAATCAGCAGGCAGCTCAAAATTTTCTGCTGTTAATTTAAGCTCCTTAATTCTATCTATCCTAAATATTCTTTTTTCAGCCCGCAGGTGACAAAAAGCATAAAGATAGGGTGCTCCTTTGTTGAAAAATAAATTATAGGGATCAAGTTTTCTTTTAGTTGTCTGGTTGCTGCTCATTGAATAATAATTGACTTCTATCCTTTTTTCCTTATTGATAGCTTCCTTTAACTTATCAAATTTATGCTGGTGTTTTTCCAGCTCAACAAAAGGATCAGATATAATCTCATAATTTTTGATATAACTGCCCATACTGCTTTTTAAAAATTCTGGCAGAGAATTATAAACTTTTGCCAGACCTGATTCCAGTTCCTTTTTCATCGGAAAACTGCGATTTTGATATTCTTTGGCCGCCAACAGCACTGCCTCAGTCTCTTTTTGGTCCAAATTGGGCGCTTTAAAACGAAAATTATCCAAAATTTTATATTCTTTGAGATGATTATCATAATAAATTGGGACTCCCAGTTCCTCCATCACCTGCTTGTCCCGATGGAAAGTTCTTTCAGATACCTCAAAATATTCAGCAAAATCTTTAGCTTCCCAGTGCTTATATGGTTCATTTAAAAGCATTATTGTTTTTATAATCCTAAAAATTCTGTTTTTATCAGCCATTAAGCCACCTCTTTTCAAAATATTTTGTCAATTTATGTCGTAAAAATTAGAAAATATAGGAATTTACTTTAATAAATATATTCGTGATAAATCAGAACAATCCTTTAAAAATAACAAGGAAAAATAGGAAAAATTTGTGCTTCTGCTGAAATAAAAAAATCCCTACTTATAAGATTCCAATCTACTAAACTTCAAAATAAGTAAGGATAATCATAATCTAAAAATTTTAAGCTCAAAACTTTCTTAAAAATTCCAGAGCAAAATTAAAATAAAGGCTTGTTCCTGTTTTTAAACTATCTTCATTGATCTTAAATTTTGAATTGTGATGAGGATAGTTCTGCTCTTCATCTTCAAATCCAGCACCAACAAAAGCAATCACTCCAGGAACTTCTCTTAAATAATAGGCCATATCTTCACTACCTGTTGTTTTGTCCATCGCTATTAAATCTTCTGCAGCTATTATTTTTTGTGCAGCAGATCGGGCTATTTCTGCAGCTCTTTGGTCATTTATTGTAGGAGGAGTACCCTTTTGTATAGTAACCTCAGCTTCTCCTCTATATGCTTTGGCAGTTTTTTCTGCATAACGTTTAATTGCTTTAGAAGCCTGAACTCTTGTTTTTTCGCTAAAACATCTTAAAGTTCCTACAATTTCTGCTTTATCTGGAATAACATTAAATCTGCTTCCTGATTTCATTTTACCAAATGTTAAGACAACAGGATCTAAAGAATTAGTTTCTCTACTTAAAATCGCCTGTGAATCTAAGACAAATGAAGAAGCCATAACTATTGGATCAACTCCCTGATGAGGCATTGAACCATGTCCGCCTTTACCTGTGAACTCAACTATCACATAATCTCCTGAAGCCATACGCGGTCCTGCTTCAACATTGATTTTACCTGTTGGTAGATCAGCCCAGAGGTGGATTCCCATAATTCCATCAACATCGTCTAAGACTCCTTCTTCCACCATTTTAGCTGCTCCCTGTACCATTTCTTCAGCTGGTTGAAAAATTAATTTGACATTACCTGCTAGCTGGTCTTTAATTTCATAAAGGGCTCTGGCAGTACCTAAAAGCATTGCTGTATGGCCGTCATGACCACAGGCATGCATAATACCTTCGTTTTTTGATTTGAATTCTAAATCAGTTTTTTCTTCTACTTTCAGAGCATCCATATCAGCCCGTAGGGCAGCTGTTTTACCAGCATTTGAACCTTTGATAACAGCAGCTACTCCTGTATCTGCATATTCCTGATAACTGATTCCGATTTTTGCTAGTTCTTCTTTTATTCTTTTAGATGTTCTTTTTTCATTCCAGCTTGTTTCAGGGTGCATATGAAATTCTCTTCTTAAATCTAGAACATATTTTTCCTGTTCTGCTAATATATTTTTGAAATCCACTGTTACTCGACCTCCCCTTTATTTAAAAAGTCTAAGGCAAATTGTGCATATAATCCAGAAACAGTTTTTAAAGCATCTTCATCTATGTTAAACTCTGGATGATGATGGGGAGCATCAGCACCTTTAGCTTTGTTTTTGGAGCCAACAAAGGCAAAGGCTGCTGGAACTTCTGCAGCAAAGAAAGAAAAATCTTCTCCACCAGTTGTTTTATCTAATTTAACTATTGAACCCTGACCTGAAAACTTTGCTGCTGCCTTATGTGCAATTGCTGAAATTTCCTGATCATTAATTAAAGGAAGAGTCATTTTATTATACTCTAATTTCGCTTCAGCCCGATAGCTGGCAGCAGTTTTTTGAGCAACCCTACCTATAATTTCTTCAAAATTCTGGTTAATTTCTCTGCTGAAACATCTAGTTGTACCTTCTAAATAAGAGTTTTCAGGTAAAACATTAGCTTTTGAACCTGAATTGAAGATATCCACACTTAAAACAGCAGGCTCCATTGGATCAAACTCTCTGCTGACAATAGTCTGTAAGTTCATAACTACAGCAGCTCCTGCCATTATGGGATCAACCCCCTGATATGGCATTGAACCATGACCACCTTTTCCTTTAACGTTAATAATAAATTGATTTACAGCAGCCATCCTGGGGCCAGCTTCTACAGAAATTTTTCCGCTTTCTAGGTCATTCCAGACATGAATACCAAAGATAGCATCCACATCTTCAACTATTCCTTCCCCAACCATAGTTTTTGCTCCAACTGCAATTTCTTCCCCAGGCTGAAAAATCAATTTAACAGTCCCAGCAAATTCTGATTTTAGATTATTTAATATTTTAGCTGCTGTTAGTAAACTGGCTGTATGACCATCATGGCCGCAGCCGTGCATTAAACCCTCATTTTCTGATTTATATTCTATCTCATTTTTTTCCTCAAGTTCTAAAGCATCCATATCCGCTCTTAAGGCAGCAATTTTACTACTTTTAGCTTTTTTAGTTCCTTTAATTTCACAGACAACACCTGTCCCTGCAGCTTTTTTTGGTTTCAAACCCAAACTTTCCAGCTCTTCTATAACTCGACTGCAGGTTCTTTCTTCTTTCATACTTGGCTCTGGATGTCTGTGAAACTCCCTTCTCATAGATACAGCATAATCAAAATACTTTTCTGCTAATTCTTTTACCCTACTCATTCAGCTTCACCAACCTTTAAAACCGTATGGTAAACAAGTTCAATTCCTTTTTGTAAATCTTTATAATCAGTCCACTCTTCTGCAGTGTGGCTTCTACCATCCTTGCTGGGAACAAAGATTAAACCAACATCGGTAATTGCTGCCATTATCATTGCGTCATGGCCGGCACCACTTATCATTTCTTTAGTATTTAAATCTAGTTTTTTAGATTCTTTCTTAAATGTATTAAAAATTTCTGCTGACAATTCAACTGGCTCAACCATTAACATCTCTTTGACCGAATAATCTACAGCATATTTCGTTTCAATATCTGCCAGTGCTTGATCAATTTCAGCTCTTACTTTTTTAATACAATTTAATTCTTTGGATCTGATATCAACAGAAAATTCTACTTCTGCTGGAACAATATTGGCTGCTCCTGGTTTGACATCAAGACTGCCCACTGTAGCAACTGTCCCTGAGCCGGCTTCAAAGGCAAAGTTTTTAATCTCAGAAATAACCTCTGCAGCTGAGGACAGGGCATCTTTGCGCATATCCATTGGAGTCGTACCTGCATGATCTGCACGCCCTTCTACTTTAACTCTAATCTGATTAATACCAACTATAAAATCTACTATCCCTACATCTTTGCCTTCATTTTCTAAAACAGGCCCCTGTTCTATATGAAGTTCAATAAAAGCTTTAAGTTTTTTGGGATCTCTTTCAGCTTCTTTAATTTTTTTAGGATCAAAACCAAAGTCCTCAAAAGCTTCAGCCATTGAAATTCCAGCTTCATCTTTAAAATCTAAAAGTTCCTGATAATCTACCTGACCGGTCATTGCCCGACTGCCAAAGACTCCGCCACCAAAACGGCCACCTTCTTCTTCAATCATTGCTATAAATTCTATGGGATGTTTGCTTTTTATATCATTCTCATCAAGCACTCTTAAAATTTCCAGTGCCATAATTACTCCTGCTGGTCCATCAAAATTACCACCATTTTTAACTGAATCAAAATGGGAACCAACCATAACAACAGGTGCATCTTTATCAGTACCTTCTCTTCTAGCAACCAGACTACCTGCAGCGTCTTCATAAATTTCTACATCTAACTTCTGCAGTTCATTTTTTAGATAATTTCTAGCAACTCGATCCTCTTTAGTCAGAGAAAAACGTGTTAATCCTTGACCTGGTGTTGCATTAAATTGACTTAAATTTTCTATGTCATTTTTTATTCTCTCTACTTTTGTTAACATTTTATCTACTCTCTCCTCTCTTATTTTAGCTTATATTAATTATTTTGAAAATAAGTTTAAATTTATAGTAACTTAACAAAGAAACCGGCAATGATTACTGAGGCTATAGTTACTGTTGCAAATCCACCTACCAACATCTTTGGCAGCATTTCATCTACAGCATACTGATATTCTTCATCATTTCTAGTATTTGCTCTGGCAGATTCAATAGTTAAGATATAATTTGCAGGGAATCCATAAAGTGCTGTCATAGCTATCGAAATAGACATTTCCTTTGTATAACCGAAGGCTTTACCAACTAAAGCTGAAACCACTGCCATCCCTGATATACCAAGTACAATAATCCCAAATAAAGGTACTGCAATCTCTGTTAACATCTCAGGTGTAGCATCAGAAAGACCAGCAAAAATAAAAGCCATTAAAATTGTAATTAAAAAACCAAAAGATCCTGATTTAACCAGTGCTTTTTCTTCTAAAAATCCTATTTCTCTTCCAATAACTCCAAATAACATACAGACTACAAATTCATTTAGATGCAAAATCGGAGCGGCCATTACTGATAAAGCTGCTACCAGACCCAATTTAAATAAAATTACATATGTTGTTTGATATTTTTCTGGTAAGGGAGGAATTATCCTAAATTTACTTTCTTCTTTGTCAGCTTCCTCTTCCCCCGTACTTGTCATCTCAATTTCTCCACTCTTAATTTTATCTGCCAGCCTACCCGCTTCTTTTTTTAGTAGAAAAGATGTTATAGGGTAGCCAAAAAAGCCCTGAATAACATACATTGCTGTTGCTAAAACAGCTATCGAAGTTAGGCCCCTTTCGGCGGCTGCTGTTGACATCAAAATAGAAGCTACTACTCCTCCAGTTAATGGTGGGGTTGCTGCTACAACATTTTCCCAGCCAAATAGAAGATTACCAATGGTCATTGTTAAAGTTATAATTCCTATTATACCAGCAAGAGCTATTACCAATGTTTTCCACTGTGCTAAAAGCTCTTTTAAGCTCATTAAAGTTCCCATATGAGTTAAAAGCAAATACATTGATAAATAAACAACTGGAGTCGCAAAAGAACTCTGAGCTACTATGTCACCCGGCAAAATTGTCCAAAAACCAATTATAAATAATACTGCTGAAACAAAAACCGATGGTATCATTGCCTTTGTTTTCATAGATACCAACTCACCAACTGCCAAAATCAACAAAACAATACTAAATGCTTGTGTTACACTAAAATCCATATTTTTCTCCTCCTAGACTACTAAATTCTGATTTGTTACTGATTATAACAAAGTTTATTTATTATGACAATAATTACAAGCTAAATAATCAGGATTTTCAATAATTAAAAATTAGCTAAATAACTACAAATTAATAAAGCTGCTGGCAATTGCCAGCAGCAGTTAAAAAGTTATTTGTTTTCTACAAATTGAATTTTGAGACCATTTGGGTCTAATACAAAGAAAAACTCAATTTTTGGATTCGGCGAAATAGGTCCACTCTGAATTACTATGTTCTTTTCTTGTACAAATTTCATTTTTTCGGCAAGCGAATCAACTTCAAATCCCAGAGATATATCTGCTCCAAGCTCTACTTCAGTCTGATTTTGATCATCAATCAGTTCGACAGCTGTTTGTCCATCTGCAGCTGCTAAAAATACAATTTTTGTCTCCGGGCCAGCCTCAAACCGCCTCTGAACCTCTAAACCAACAATATCTCGGTAAAATTCAACTGATTCTTTTAAGTTTTTAACTTTAATTGTGGTCCATAAAAAACTCAAATTACCAACTCCTTTTTTAATCTTAAATTTATTCATTTTCGAGCCTGGTATATAAATCCATAAATTCCTTTGCCATGTCTCTTAGTAAAATGGCTGTCATTAAATGATCCTGAGCGTGTGTCAGCATTAAACTGCTTTCTATTTTTTCTCCATTAGCTTCTTTTTTTATTAATTCTGTCTGTTTAAGATGAGCATTAATTAATTGATCATCTGCTTCTCGATAAATTTCTTCTGCCTTTTCTGCTTCATCATTTTTCGCATACTTAACAGCTTTTAAAAATTTTTTCTTTACATTTCCACTTAATGAAATAATTTCAATCAAATCATTTTGTAATTCCATCAATATCCTCCTAATAATCTATTATCCTAGAGCAATAAATACCATAATATAATGCAGTATTCCTCCTGCTAAGATAAAGAAATGAAAAATTTCATGAAAACCAAACATCGGTGTAATTTTTGGTTTTTTTATAATATAAAATACAGCTCCTGCAGTAAAAGATAAACCACCAGCAAACATCAAAATCAAATTAGCAGTTGGCATTGTCATAAACAGTTGGTGAAAAGCAAAAATACCAACCCAACCCATTAAAAGATAAACTATAGTATATAAAATTCTTGGAGTTTTAAAATACATAAACTTTAGGAAAAAACCTCCTAAGACCAATCCCCACTGAACTGCAATTATTGTCCACTTCAGCCAGCCTTCTAAATAAAGATAGGCCACTGGTGTGTAGGAACCAGCAATCATTACGAAAATTGCAAAATGATCTAGCTTGCGCCAGATGGAATTTTCATCATCTTCTTTTTTAAAAGCATGATACAAAGAACTGGCTAAGAATAAAAATGCTACTGAAGCACCATAAACTGCAGCTATAATTATTTTATCAGGACTCTCTAAAGCCCTAAATATTAACAGAACTAAACCAATTAAAGCCAGTATAAAACCAACAAAATGAGAATAAAATGAAACCTGCTCTTCTTTTCTCATCTTTAAACCTCCATTCTCTCTACTTTCACTTTTTGATACTTTTAATAATTATTACATTAGAAACAAAAGTATTCAGCTAAGCTTTTTACAATTTATAAATATAATTTAATTAACTTATAATTATCTCTGATAATATTATACCATTTATCGCTTAAAATATCATTAAAATGAACAAAATGTCCTTCGGACAATCTGTAATATAGTAAGGTTAAATTTTGTTGATAGCGGAAATTATGAAACTATAAATATTATCTACAACAAACCATCAGGTATAATTTCCTAGCTAATTAAAAAACTGCCAGTCCAGATAAAGAACTGACAGCATAATAATTAAAATATTTAAATAAAGACTACTCTGCTAATTCTAAAGCAATCTCCATCATATCTGTAAATGTCTTTTCTCTTTCTTCTGAGGTTGTTTCTTTGCCGGTTACTAAAGAGTCACTAACTGTGAGAATACTTAAAGCATCAACATCATATTTGGCTGCTAAAGTTAATAATTCAGCAGATTCCATTTCCACTCCTAAGACTCCATATTCTCTCCACTTTTTCCAGGCTTCATTATCATCATTGTAAAAAGAATCTGAACTTAAAATTGTACCTACTTTAACCTCAGTTCCCTGCTCTTGTGCTGCCTGATAAGCTTTTGAAAGCAGCTTAAAACTAGAAGCAGGTGCAAAATCCTTACCATCAAAACGCATTTTATTAAGATTAGAGTTACTGCAGGCTGCTTTAACCAAAATTACATCTCTAACTTTAGCTTCTTCATTAAAAGAACCACAAGAACCAACTCTAATTAAATTTTTAACTCCATAATCCCTAATTAGTTCATTAACATAAATAGACAAAGAAGGCATTCCCATACCTGTACCCTGAGTTGAAACCCTTTTTCCTTTATACGTTCCAGTAAACCCGTACATTCCTCTAACATCATTATATTGTTTAACATCTTCTAAATAATTTTCAGCGATGAATTTAGCTCTTAACGGATCCCCAGGTAATAAAATTGTTTCAGCAATTTCTCCTTTTTTAGCTCCAATATGTGTACTCATCAATATACCTCCTATTTATTTTCATTTCTACCTATTATTATAATATATGAAGAGGTAAATGACAAAAATTTATAAATAAAGAAAAAAGCCACCCGAAAGGATGGCTTAATTATCAAAATTCATATTAGTAGTTACCTAAATTTTTAAATGCATTCAGCTTTTCTTGATTCTCAGGAGATTCAAGTTTAGCCTCTTTCATAAATCTGAACATGCTATTAAACATATACAATCACCCTTTCTTATAAACTTATTATTATACTTATTATTAGTGATTTACTTATACTTATCATACTACTTACATTATACATCTTTTAAATCACTTGTCAAGATTTTTCGGAAGATTGTTACCTATGCACTTTTTGACCCTTAAGGTTCATTCATTATAATATTTTACCAAAGATGGTGAACACTATCTCTGATGTATTCATTATAAATTTCATCTACTCTTTCCATTACTTTCTCAGAAAGATCATCAGCTTCAGAAGCTGCAGCATTATCTCTTACCTGCCACGGCTTTTTACCACCTGGAATCACACAGCTAACAGCATCATTCATTAAAATCCATTTAAGAGCAAATTGGGCCATTGTTAAACCTTCGGGTTTGATCTTTTCTAATTCTTCCACTGCTTTTAATCCCAGCTCAAAGTCCACACCTGAAAAGGTTTCTCCTTTGTCAAATGCCTCGCCATGACGGTTAAAATTTCGGTGGTCATCTTCAGCAAAAGTTGAATCTTGAGAAAATTTACCTGTCAATAATCCACTTGCAAGTGGTACTCTGCAGATAATTCCTACATTTTTTTCTTTTGCCTTAGCTAAAAATTCATCCCCGGGTTTATGTCTGAACATATTGTATATAATCTGTACAGTAGCCAAATTATCATATTCCAGTGCCTTTAAAGCTTCTTCTACTTTTTCTACACTAACACCATAGTTTTTAATTTTTCCAGCCATAACCATCTCTTCTAAAGCATCGAATACTTCTTCCTGGTAATATACTTCTGTTGGCGGACAGTGCAGCTGCAGTAAATCAATAGTATTTACATCCAAATTCTGAAGGCTGCGGTCCACAAATCTATTTAGATTTTCTTTATTATAACCTTCAGCTATATGAGGATCAAGTCTTCTTCCTGCTTTAGTGGCAATATATATCTTTTGGTTAGTTTCTTTTTTTAGTTTAGCCATTAAACGCTCACTGCGGCCATCACCATATACATCAGCAGTATCGAAAAAGTTAATTCCCTGATTTACTGCTTCTCTCAAAGCTGCCATTGACTGCTTATCATCAACATCGCCCCAGGAACCACCAATTGCCCAGCCACCAAAAGAAACTTCAGAAACTTTAAAACCCGTTTTACCTAGTTTTCGAAATTTCATTATATTTTCCCCCTTAATCATGTAACTAAAGATTTTAAGTGTTTATGTGAAAATTCATAATCTTTATTACTATTATACATTATTTAGGGGAGAATTAAAATATTTGTCTAGATAGAGAGCTTTACTTTTTTATTTTAATTTGCTTAAGTCAAAGGGAGTTTCCTGATATACATAATAATTTAACCAGTTAAAAAACAAGAGATTAGCATGACTGTGCCAGCGCATTAATATTTCTTTATCTGGATCATCATCTCTGAAATAATTTTTAGGAACTTTAATATCCATTCCTTTTTCCAGATCTCTAAAATATTCATCTGCCAAACTTTCTCGATCATATTCTGAATGACCGGTAGCAAATATTTGTCTACCATTTCTGCTTTCTAATAAATATATTCCCGCTTCTTTTGACTCTGATAAAATATTTAACGCTTCTACTTCTTCTATATCTTCTTTTCTTATTTCAGTATGCCTTGAATGAGGAACATAAAACAGATCATCAAAGCCCCTCATCAATTTTATATGTTTTTTATTTTTATAATGCTCAAAAATCCCAAACATTTTTTCTGATAGCGGATATTTTCCCACACCATAATGATGATATAGAGCTGCCTGACTTCCCCAGCAAATATGGAAGGTAGAGTAAACATTATGCAGGCTCCAATCCATAATCTGCTGCAGTTCCTCCCAGTAATCTACTTCCTCAAATTCAAAAGTTTCAACTGGAGCTCCGGTAATTATCATTCCATCATATTTATTTTCCTTAATCTCATCAAATGTATTATAAAACTTAATTAAATGTTCTTCTGCTGTATTTTTTGAAGTATGAGTTACCGGATGCATCAGATCAACATCTACCTGTAGTGGTGTATTCGAAATCAAACGTAGAATTTGCGTTTCAGTCTTTATTTTAGTAGGCATTAAATTCAAAATTAAAATCTTCAAAGACCTTATATCCTGATGAGTTGCTCTAGATTCTTTCATTACAAAAATATTCTCATTTTCTAGTGTCTCTACTGCTGGTAAATCATTTTGAATTTTAACTGGCAATTTTATCACTCCAATCTATGCTTGAGCAGTTTTTAATGCCTGATTTAAGTCATTTTTAATATCATCAATATTTTCAATTCCAATTGAAAGTCTGATTAATTCCGGCGAAATTCCCGTCTTAATTAAGTCTTCTTCACTTAACTGCTGATGGGTTGTACTTGCCGGATGAATAGCTAAAGATTTAGTATCACCAACATTAGCCAGATGTAAAATAAGTTCTAATTTATTAATAAATTTCTCAGCCGCCTTTTTACCTCCTTTAATACCAAAGGCAACCATACCTCCATAACCATTGCTAAGATATTTTTTTGCATTCTGATGTGATTTATGACTTTCTAAGCCAGGATAACTGACCCATTCAACTCTTTCATCCGCTTCTAAAAATTCAGCAACTGCTTGAGCATTCTTGGAATGCTGTTTCATTCTTAAAGCTAATGTTTCCAGGCCGGTGATGGTTAAAAACGAATTAAACGGACTGGGAGAACTACCTAAATCTCTTAGAAGCTGAACTCTGGCCTTTGTAATAAAGGCAGCTTTACCAAATTCTTCTTGAAATTTAACCCCATGATAACTTGGATCAGGTTCAATTAATTCGGGAAATCTACCAGTATCCCAGTCAAAATTACCACTATCAACTATAATTCCACCAATCGAATTACCATGCCCGGAAATGTACTTTGTCGTCGAGTGTACAACTATATCTGCCCCAAATTCAAAAGGATTACAAATATAAGGTGAAGCAAAAGTATTGTCAACAATTAATGGTATTCCTGCCTGATGTGCTATTTCTGCCAACCTTTCAAAATCTGGCACAGCTAAAGAAGGGTTACCAATAGTCTCAATGTAGAGAGCTTTTGTTCGTTCATTAATTGCAGCTTTAAATGATTCAGGATCTTCAGAATCAACAAAACTAACATCTATCCCCATATTTTTGAATCTATGTTTAAATAAATTATGAGTTCCACCATAAATAGAGCTGCCGCTTACTATGTGGTCTCCATTATTACAGATAGTTAGTAGTGCAATTACTTCAGCTGCCTGGCCTGAAGATACTGCTAAAGCTCCCACTCCTCCCTCAAGTTCTGTAATTCTCTTTTCCAGCACTGTATTACTTGGATTTTGAATTCTACTATAAATATCTCCTTCTTCTTTTAAAGCAAATAAATCTGCTGCATGTTCAGTGCTGTCAAATAAGTAAGATGTGGTCTGATAAATAGGAACTGCCGCTGATTTCCTGTTTTTGTCTGCCTCATAACCTGCATGTAGTGCTAAAGTTTCAAATTTTAATTTCATTAAATTTTCCTCCTCTAATTTTTGCTGCTCAAAATTTAATTTAACTAATAATTATAAATAATTTTGCCAATACAGCTGCTCAAAAACAATAAAATCATTGCTAAATAAAAAACCCCACTTCCTAAGTAAATATAGGAGTGGGTAATTTACTTGCTCCTTATCTCTCAGAAATCTTTCTGTTGGAATTAGCACCGGGCAAAATTAACTGCTGGTTGCTGGGCTTCAAAGGGCCAATCCCTCCACCACTCTTGATAAGTTTTATTGTTTTTTATAACTTTAACATAGATTAGTAATCCTGTCAAGAAAATAATTTTCTTTAATTATACAATTTAACTCTAATTAAGAATAAAAAATCATTATTTAATTGTAAAATTTATTTCTTTTTTCGCTGACGTGAACTTTTAATACCTAAAGATTTTCTGTATTTTGCAACAGTTCTTCTAGAAATATCTAATTCATATTTTTTAGCAAATATTTCAGCTAATTTACTGTCACTAAGTGGATGTGAGCTATCTTCAGCCTCAATTTCTTCACTCAACATTGCTTTGATACTAACTGATGAAACACCGTCAATACCACTGTTAAAAAAGAATTTCAAACTAAAAACTCCATGAGGTGTTTGTAAATATTTAGCAGTCGTAGCTCGGCTGACAGTGGATTCGTGCATTTCAATTTCTTCAGCAACTTCTTCCATTGTTAAAACCTTTAAATTTTTTAAACCATTTTCAAAAAAATCCATCTGCTTTTTTAAAATTGCTTGAGCAATTTTTCTAATTGTATTCTTTCTCTGTTCAATACTTTTGATCAGCCAAACAGCAGCCTGATATTTTTCCTTTAAATAATCACTAATCATATCATCATCTTGATTTTTTAATAAATTATAATAGTAAGAACTGATAGTAACAGTAGGATAAGCGGTATTTTTTTCTTCGATATAAAATTTTCCATCTTCTTTTTTTACAATTAAATCAGGATCAATATATTCAGCTTTACAGGAAGCAAAACTGCTGTCATAGTTTATATCTAATTTTTGAATTCTTTGATAAACTTCTGCTATTTCTTCTTTATTAAAACCTTCGGCAGCAAAAATTTCAGCAATCATTTCTAAATCTGTGGTTAGCTCACCTGACTCATTTAAACTGCCTACAATAAATTTCCCAAGTTCAATTTCATCATCACTGAGAACCTCAAAAAGCTGATTTTCTAAATATTCGCAAAAATCCGGCTGATAAGCAACAAAATTTTCATATTCTATATCTTGCTTCTGAACAGAATTAAAACTTGATTCCCTATAATTCATATCCCTTTGTGACTCCATCATCTCAAGTAAAGGATTTTCTTTCATTTCGTCTTCGATATAGTCTTTGAGCTCTAAAGCGCTATATTGAAGAATTTCAATAGACATCTGCAGCTGAGTTGTCATCACCAACTCTTGCTTTTGCTCAATATTTAAACTAAGATCTAACTTCATAAATTACTCTCCTTTAATCACCTAATTATAAGGCTTTATATATTATATATTAAATAATACTTCTACAAAACCTTTTTTTATAATGAATTTAATAACTAAATAACTTAGATAATAAATTTAAGAAATATTATATTCTTTGTTTTTAATAATTAAGAATTATGATAAGATTAATTTAGTCTATTTAAATTAATCAACTTCTATACCCTACTAACATTATAATATTTTTTTAGTCAATAAAAAAGTGGTGAATTAAAATTATGAAAGTTTTTATTTTGGAATATTTTTTAAGTAAAAAAAGAAATAGTATTTTTAAAGAATCTTTTTACAGAGAAGGGAAGTTTATGCTGGATTCTTTAATCAAATCCTTTACTAAGATTGAAGATCTACAGCTGTCTATTTTTATTGCTCAAGAAAATATAGATTTGATTGACCATCAAAATCATGATATAGAAATTATTGTTTCAGATGAGGGCTCATGTGATTCTTATTTTGAAAAACTGTTGGATTTAGATTTAAGCCAAAGTGATTATTTTTTAGTTATTGCTCCGGAAACAGATAATTTGCTTTATCAGATAACTAAAATTATGGAAACAAAAAATATTAATAATTTAGGCTGCAGCTCAAATTGCATTAAAAAAGCAGCCAACAAATGGCTGCTATATCAAAATTTTAAAGACACTGATATTAAAATACCTGAAAGTTATCAAATTAAAAATAACAAGCTTGATTTAAGAAAAGATTTTTTTCCAGCTGTTATCAAAGCCAAATATAGTGCGGGTTCAGAACTTAAAATTATCAAATCAAAAAAAGAATTTTCAAACTTAAATCTTAGTAATTATAAAGGACAGATTATCCAAAAAATTATAACAGGAACACCGGGAAGCTTGTCTCTCGCTGCTAATTCAACAAATTTAAGAATATTAAGCATCAATAAACAGCTGATTAGAGCTGATGATTTTTCTTATTTTGGCTCCATAATTAATCATAGGTTCCCTAATCAACATAAGTTAAAAGAGCTTGCTAATTTAGTCAAAAAGAAATATTCAAACTTAAATGGTTATTTTGGCATAGATTTCATCTGCAATCAAAAAGGATTTTATCTGCTGGAAATCAATCCAAGGTTAAGTTCTTCTTTTATTGGTTTAGCAGAAATATCTGAACCGGCAGAAATAATACTTAATTTAGCTGAAAAGAAAAATTTTATAGGGTCGAATCTCCTTTCCTCAAAAGAGTTCACTTTTTATTTAGATTAAGCTCCGGAAATTCATTATAAAACTCAACTTCATCCGAACTATAATCTAATTTATCAAGCCATTTAGTGATATTGATATTATCAATAAAAAGTTCTTCTTCTGCAGCTTCAACTAGTGGAATCAGAACAAAAGCTCTTTTTCTAATTTCAGGATGAGGAATTATTAAATCCTGGCTCTGATACTCTAAGTTATCATAAAACAAAATATCAATATCGATAGTTCTCGGACCCCATTTTTTTGTTCTAACTCTTCCCAATTCACTTTCTATCTGCAGTATTTTTTCTAGAAGTTTTTCTGGCCCTAATTCTGTTTTTAAACAGACAACTGCATTAATAAAATCAGCCTGTTCTTCATAACCATAAGCTTTTGTTAAATATAATGATGAAGTCTTTTTGATATTAATTTTAGCTTCACTGGATAATTTTATAACTGCCTTTTTTAAATATTCAACTTTGGGCTCAATATTTGAGCCCAGGCCTAAATACACAGTTTTCATTTATATTACCTCAGTTCTTTTTCTGCTCATTTTTACAGCTGCATTGGCTAAGGCGCCTTCAATTGGTACAGCTGGCTTTTTGATTTTTATTTCTATCAGTTCTAATTTAGGAAATTCAATAAATAAATTCTTAATTATATTATAGGCCGCGCTTTCTAAAAGATCATATTTTTTAGCTAGAAAAACTTCTTTAATTTTATAATATATTTCAGCATAATTAACAGTCTGCTCTAAATTATCATTTACTGCAGCCTTACTGTAATCAAGTTCGGCCTTAAAGTTAAGAATAAATCGCTGCCCCAATTCTTTTTCTGAATCTAAAACTCCATGATAGGCAAAAAAAACCATTTCGTTCAATTCAATAATATCTTTACCGGCCATGATTGCCCTCCCATTTTACGGCATCTGTCATAACAGCCACTTTTTTTATTTCAGCTACATCGTGGACTCTTACAATATTAGCACCCTTAAGAATTGAAGTTGAAACAGTAGCTGCTGTCCCAAATAATCTTTCATTTACCTCATTTTTATTAACAACAAATTTTATTAATGATTTACGAGAAGTTCCAATCAAAATAGGGTAATTTAATTCTTTAAAGCTTTCCAATCTGTTTAAAATTTGCAGATTGTGAACTTGTTTTTTCCCAAAACCAATACCTGGATCAATAATGATGTCTTCATCCTTAACCCCTGCTTCTTTTGCAATCTTTATTCCATCCCACAGATATTTTTTAACTTCAAAAATCAGATTTTGATAACTGGGATTATCCTGCATATTTTCAGGTCTGCCCTGAATATGCATAATAATTACCGGGGCCTCAAATTCAGCTGCTGTTGCTGCCATCTTTTCATCAAAACGAAGGCCGCTTATATCATTTACTATAGAAGCTCCTGCCTCCAAAGCTGCCCGCATGACCGAGCTTTTATAACTGTCAATAGAAATTGGTACTGTAGTAACTTTTAAAATTTCCTTTAAAACTGGAATTAATCTCTTTTTTTCTTCTGCAGCTGAGACCCTTTCAGAATAAGGACGGCTCGATTCCGCACCAATATCAATTATATCAGCACCTGCTGTTTCCATTTCTTCTGCTCTTTTGAGTGCTGAATCTAAATCATTATATTTACCTCCATCTGAAAAAGAATCAGGAGTCAAATTTAAAATCCCCATAATCAATGTTTTTCTGCTGTAGTCTAAATCCCCACGATTTGTTTTAATTATTTTCCTTTTTGTCATGGCTGCAACACCTCTTTATTTATTTTTTCTTAACTCAAAAAGTGACCTCCCTAATTCTTTTAAGGAAAGAGAATTCACCTGATTAAGCTCTTCAACCCAATTCTTATTAAATATTCCTATGCCGTTGTATGCTCCAATTAAAGCACCTGTAATCGCTGCTGTAGAATCAGTATCTCCCCCAAGATCAACTGCCGCAGCAAAAGCTTTGGCTGCATTATCCGGAAAAAGTTTAAAAACAGCAAAAGCTGCCGGCACTGATTCATAACTATTGATACCTGTTCCCATCACCTCAGCAATAAAATCTAAAGCTTCAGTCTTATTTAGATCAGCAATATATTCAAGTAAAAATTTTGTTCTCTGATAACTTGAAGGCTGAAAAGTCTGGAGTCCATATTTTTCTCCCTGCTCCATATAATCTAAGGCTGCAGCAAAAATTTGTTCTAAATCACCACCGGCTAAGGCGGCAGCTAATGCGGCATAGAAACCGGCAGCAGCTGAAATTGCAGCATCAGAAAAATGGGAGTAATATGCTAATTCTTCAATTTTTTCTAAATTAGATTTCTGTTCTTCTAAAGGTAAGAAATAGGCTAAAACTGCTGCCTTAAGAGCTAAACCATTTGAAAAGCCTGCTCTTTCTGAAATTGTAAATTTTTCATTACGCATTATTTTAGTCACCGCTCTACCTGTACTGGGACCAATTACTCCCTTTGTTATTAATTTCTGTTCATCAATAAATTGGCCCAAGCTGCTGAAATAATCTTCTTTATTTATCTTGCCTTTGTTCTCTACTAAATATCTGCCCAGATGACTGGCCAAAATTGTATCATCTGTGATCTCAGCTTTTTTTAAATCTCTTCTTAAAAAATGAAAATCAGGAATCTCTACAAAAAAGTTATTATTCAAATCATAGCCCGAATTCTTTTTATGTTTTTTTACATCTGCGCGATTCAGCATCTCAAAAGGCATTCCATGTGCATCTCCAAGAGCAAGTCCAATTAATAAAGCATCAATTTTATCATAGTCAGACATAATTCACACCTCAATTTTAGTTTTATCTAGCTAAAATTATATTCAAAACAACAGATTAAAGTTAGTATTTTTTAATTTAAAGTTTTTATTTAAAAGATCAACCTGATTATTTTTGAGTAAAAATTCAAAGTCTTTGACTGCTTCTGTCTTAATAATTAAACTTTTTAATTCAGGCTGACTCTGCTGATAAAGTATTGGAAAATAGTTATCTAAAAGTTCTGCCTGAACTGCAGTTTCAGCTTTTATTTTTAAATCTTTAGCTATTATTTTTTGTTTAATTAAACAAAAGTTATTAACTCTTAATCTCTGGCCTAGTTCTAAAGCAATACTATCTGAGCTGACATCCCAGGAATGAGGGAGGGGGTCAAATTGCTTATAATAAGCAAGCGGCAAAAAAATATTGATCTTTTTTTTAAAGTTGAAATCTGTTGAAAAAAAAGAAAAGTCATCAAAGTAATCAGAAATTAAATATGAATTTAGTTCCATTGCTGCAATTGCTGCAAAGTGAGAACTGCTTGCCTTTAATTGAAAATTACTGTCATAGCTGCGAACTAAATCAGCAGCCTTTCCCCCACCGGCTGCAATTATAAATTTGTGATTTTCAACCATTTTTAAGGCCTTAATAATCTGCTTGAGTTCTTTTTGCTTTTCTTTATTAATAAAACTACCACCAATTTTTAGTACTGTTAAATCAGTCATTAGCTAACTCCTTTAATTTAGTTAAATCAGTCTTGGTTAATTTTTTAAGCAGAAGAAAGGCAGCTGCAGTAGTAGTTAAAGTATTATCCTTCAGTACTGGTATCAACTCTTCTAAGCTTATAAAATTAAAATCACTTCTCATTTTTAAATCATTCTCAAAGAGAGCAGCTTCCCTATTCATCATCAAAGGTATTTTATAATCTAGTGAAAACCTTGAATAAAGCTGCAGTAATTTAGAATAAATTAATGATATTTCCTGATTGTAAATATAATCAGCAATTAACTGCAGTTGACCAGCAGAAATAGAATTAAGATCAAGACTAATCATCCTTGCAATTCTTGCCGCAGCTGCTTTTTTAGTTTTTTCACCATTATCAGCTGGACTGACAGAATAGTCAGCTGGAGTTATGATATCTAAAAACAGGTGAAGATCTGCGGTAGAAGCAAAATACTCATTTATAACATCTACCATCTGCCCCTGATAAGGAATATTTTTAGTTAAATTACTCAAATTGCTTCTTAACAGCCCTAGATAAATAAGTTCCGCCTCTTTTAATCTCTCTACATCAGTTCGACCACGGGCTGCAATTTGATGGTTTTTAACCGGAATCAAATCAATAGTACTGCTGCCTAAATCAAATAAAACAAAATCAGATTTAAATTCGGCAGCAAAGGCAGCGGAAACTGACCAATTTGCTGCAGCAAGTTCCAGCAGTCTATCGAAATTATTAGCTATCTCTAGAGGATTAAAAAGCTGAGCCTGGTTATTGAAAAAGAAGAGTTTTTTATTGGTAAAATTATTTTTAAATAAATCTACAATAAAATTGATTCCTTCAATTTTTGTAGAAAATCTATCTGCTAGTTCTGCAGTCATAGTTACAGCAAAATAATCTGCCTCAGCTAAATTATGATATATTTCCTGTATAATAGCTTTGGGATTCAGGTTTTGATCCCACATCGGGAAAAATTTACTGACTGATTTAATGGTTTCCAGCTTTTGTTTTTGTTGATTATAAATAATTTTTGTTGCTTTGATATTAGCACCACCAATATCCCAGCCTATAATTTTATATTTTTCCATATCCAATAACCTCAGATCTATTTTTAATAATTTTTCTAATTATTTTTTCTAACTAATTTTGGAGCTTCTGATAAAGCTGATTAATTAATCCAGAATTAATTTTAGAACTGCGGTCATTATTTTCGCAGACTGCACCTCTAAACCCAACAATATCAGGCTTTATTTCTTTTAAAAGTCCTAAATCATCGAAGCTTAAAGAACCGGCAAGTGCACTAAAAACTTCTGCTTTTTTTGCCTGCTGACAAAAGTCTTTAAGTTCAGCCGGCTTTAAAAAATCAAATAAACTTCTGCCGTCTTTATTAATTGTATCAATCATAATCCCGTCTATTTCAGTTTTAAAAGCTAATTCATTTAATAAAAAAGGATTGAAACTATTAATTTCTTTATAATCTCCATAAGCTGCTGCAATCAGCTTAGCTGAAGTACCACTTAGTCTTATTGCATTTTTTGCCTCGTTAATAATTTTTACAGCTGTTTCAAAATCATTAAAATTATAAAAGCCTAATTTTATAAAATTAGGCTTTAAATTAGCAAGGCCAAAGGTAATCTGTGAACTTAAACCTGGTAGTCCAGGCAGATCTCCTCCAGCTGCACTAATAACTCTATTTGGAGATCTTTCTATAATCTCCTTAATCACTCCAGGAAAATTTGCTCCCAGTGAACCTTCCGCAGGATTTTTAATATCTAAAATATCAAATTTGCTATTTTTTACAATTAAAGCTTCTTCCACACTTTTGATGCTGATTAATAATTTCAATTTAACAGCCTCCATCTGAGTCCAACCACTCTTCAGTACTCGTATTATTACAGCTTACAATATAATCCTCATTTATATAATCATTTTCAGCTTTTTCAATTTCTTTTTTTATTTCTCCTATTGTCCCACTGCGTTCAGCATAAACTTCATAACTATGAATTCCCTCATAATTTGTTTGTTTAGCTAAAAAATAGTCATCATCACTTAAAAAATCAAATTCTTTAATTGTCAGAGCTACCATTTCTCGAACAACATCTTCTACAAAGCGCGGATTTAAATGGGCCTTTCTGACAATTTCTAATTCATCAACTCTTTTTAAAAGATCTAAAACTTTACTGCTCATTGAATTTTCTACTATATCTACTAGTTTTTCGGCTTTAATTTTTTTATCACTGCCAATCATTAAAATACCGGTTCCCCGTTGGTTATGTGAAGGCATTGGAATATATTTAAATACCTTTTCCAGCTGTTCTTTTGTAAAACCTTCTTTTTCTAATTTTTCTTCTGCATATTCTTTTATCATCTGTTGGGCACAGGGACAAACTGTCATTCCATTTGTCTCAACTCCAACTAGATGTCTACTTCCATTTTTAGTACTCACTGCTCGCCCCATTATTGTATTTATTTTTTGTGTTTTTTTCTTAGATACTGGTGCCATTTCTTCTACAGGATATTTGGCTTTTATTCTAACTTCTGCTCGATGAGCATGCTGTCTTTTTCTGGCCATTTCTGCCATATAAGTTGCAAAATCTTCTATAACCATCACTTTTTTCTGAATTGTCTCATCTATGATCTGAGTAATGGTTTCATCAAATCTTGACATATGTGCTCCTTTTTGCTGGGGCAGTAAATCTACAAAAATATCAATTGTTGAATAAAATAAGTTTTCTTTTCCATTATTTTTTATTCTAATAATTTTTTGTATATTTTTTACTCCAACTCTATTTAAACCTACAACTAATTGAGGCTTTTCTTTTTGAACATCTCTTTTAAATTGATCCATTTTTTATTCCCCCCCAGTTTGCCCAATTATTTATAATCTTCTTACCAGAAATTAAAATTGTTAAAAATATAACTGCTGCTATAAAATCTGCTGTGGTACCAGGATTAATTTTTTTATCTTTAGAACGTAAATAGTCATCAAATTTTCTTATTTCCTTTTCTCTTAACTGCCTATCTTTAATATTTTTTAGTTTTTCTAGTAAATTATTAGTTTTTTGAGAAATTACAGCTGCAAAATCATAACCCCATTTTCTAGCAATTAAGCTATCAGGATATTCTGCTAAAATTTCTAAATAACTCTGAATTACTGCATCTTCAATCCTGGTAAATTTATTCTGGTTTTTTTTGAAAACCGGATAGGCAAAATCAAATGTCAGCCCAAAATTACTGACATATTCTGCTGCAATTTGATCTCTGCTTTGAGCTAGTTCCATTGCCTGATAAAGAGTCAGATCCACTTGATCCTTAATATCTCCTTCTTCAACCTTATCCAAGTTTCCTGCTTTTGAATGATTAATTGCTTGATAAGCAAGTTCTGCATCCTTTTTGCTTAGTTTCTTTAAGACTGCACTGACTTCCTGCTGCAGAATTTTTCTTAATTCTTCTTCACTTTTTCCACTAATTAAATTTTTTTGTCTCAAACTAACATAAGCTGCTGCCAGGGGAGAAGTTAAAAGCAAAATACCCAAATTAGTATTTGTTCTAATAAAAGAATGGGTTTCTTTGACCCCTTTTAAAATTATTTCTCCCACTAATTTATGCTCCAGATTTAAAAATGCTGGAAAAACAGCAGCTGAACTATATAAAAAATGATGATAATTTAAATCCTTAAAACTTTTATTTGGATAAACATTTCCTGGCTTAGCTGTACTGGCCTCCAACAGAGATGCAATTTGAACTGCCTGTGCTATTTCTATATCACTTAAAGGCATATTCTCCCCCCAAAAAGTCAAGTCTAAATCATTAAATCAACAATTCTATCAGCTATATTAAATTCTGTTACCTGCTGTAAACCATACCAGCCGGGAATACTATTTACTTCAATAATATATGCGTTCTTATAACTACCATTCTCCAAAACTATATCAATTCCTGTGTAATCTAAATTGAGAATTTCTGCTGTTTTTAAAGCCATATCTTTAATATTTTGCGGCAGCTCAATTTTTTTGCTAAAAGCTCCTCGAGCCACATTAGTTTTCCAGCTGGCTCCACACCTTTCAGAAGCTGCAATGATCTCACCTTTACAGACAAAAACTCTAATATCACTTTGTCCGTGCTCAATATATTTCTGCAGATAAAAAACAAAATTATTCTCATCCCAGGCTCTTAAAACTCTATAGGCTGTATCCTCATCTTTTAAACGCACTATTCCCTTGCCGAGAGAACCAAAAATAGGCTTTAAAATCACATCTCCCCATTTTTCACAGTATTCTAAGGCCTGCCTAAAATCTTCAGTCACAAATGTTTCTGGAGTTGGCAGGCCGTGATCAGCCAAAATAAATTGAGTATAGTATTTATCAACTGTTTTTTCAATAACAGAAGGTTTATTAATTATTTTTTTACCAAGAGCAGCCATTCTATTTAAAATATCCATCCTTAAAATTATCTGTTCAAGACTGCCCCCGGGAATTACTCTGACAAAAATATAGTCAAAATCATCTAATATCTTGTCTCTAGATTTCAGCTGAAAGTTAGATGCAATCCCTGCTCCAAGTTCTGTGATTGGGACTCTTTCTGCCTTAATATTTTTTCTATTTAATGATCTTTTTAATTCTTCAATATGCCATCCGTCATCTGATGCAAGAATTACTGCCTGCAATAAATTCCCTCCTATGCTTTTTATATTTTTTTAAGCATTTTCTAAATCATTTATTGCTCAAAAAATGATTTTTCAAGTATCTTATAATTAATTTTACCTGCCTTATAAGTTTTTCCACTTTTTCTATTATTTATTATAACACGCGCAGGGCTAAAAAGCATGGGGTCAATATCATAGAAATTATTATATCTCTTATAAAGATTTAAAAAACTTTCTCCATAATCTTCTGAGGCAGATGCAGGAATATCTACTAAAATTTCTTCTATTTCACTATCTTCACAGTAAACCTGATAATATGCAGTTCCACCGTATAAGACTGCATCATTTGTTCTGCCAATAGCTTTTAAAGTATTATCAGCCGTTGGTGAAATAGGACAAATTCCCCAGGCTGATTCTATTTTTTCTAAATCAAAATCTAATTCATGCATTTTATGCATTCCGGTTTCAATAATTCGGGCACTTATTTGAATCGAACCAACCAATGATTCTGTTGGCGCTGTTAAAATATAGCTGTTGCTGCATGGGGTACACATTTCATCTGCAATATACTTAGCAGTTTTCTCATCTGGAAGTTGGGAACTTTCTAAAACAATTACTGCCGGCGAGTTTCTGCTTTCATGATATCCATTATACTCATCAAATAATTTTTCCTTCGCAGCTAAAATTCTACCCGGGCCAGAAGCCATGGCAAAAAAATCATTCTTTTCAACTTTCCAACCCGCATATTGAGAAAGCATACAGGCTTCTAAAGGATGATCAATTTCCACCTTAACTGCAGGAATCAGATAATCATTAATTTCATAATCAATAAAATCTACTTCTCCTAATCCCCCCAGACAGATTTCGGAAAAGAATGCCCCAGCTCGATAGCCACCCCCAACATCAATCCCACCATCAATCACAACTATTCCATCATTATAATGAACCACATCTATATTTAATAAGATTTTTTCATTGATCATTTCTTTAACCAGCATCACTGCATTTTTGTTGAGGTCTAATCTTTTTTCCATATTAAAATTTCCCCTTTCCCTAATTCAGTATTGTCACCGGTATATCTCATATATTCTGAATTAAAAAACTGATCAGAAATTTCAATTTGATAATCATGCTGAAGATGCTTAAATGCAATATTTAAGAAATTAGGGAAATAGCTTATATTATAGCTAAAAGTAGGCAGAATTTCTAAGTCACTAAAGGTAATAATTGTTCCTCTTTTCATACCTGCTCCTGCTCTTTTTCCACATTTACCAAAAACATAGACAGAGCCAGCTATCATTTGAGCACCCAGCATGTCTCCACAATCACCTTTAATAACAATCTCGCCCCTGCGCATCTTATTAGCTACAAAGTTGCCTGCATTGCCTCCAATATAGATTAAACCCCTATTCATCCCGAGTTTATCACCTCTAAAAGCAGCACCGACATAATTACCAGCATCACCATTTACAGTTATTATACCCCCGGTCATTTCTGCTCCCAGCCAATCTCCTGCATCACCTTTAATTTCTATTTTGCCCCCACTCATCTCTGAACCAACATGCATTCCAATATCTCCATTTACTATAATTGTGCCTGAATTCATAGCAGCACCTAAATATTTAAAATTAGATAAGTCACCATCAATTTCAATCACTTCTGCTGGCTCTCCTTTAATTTCAAAAAAGTCCTGCAGTTGATAAATTTCTTTTCCGGCCCTAATTTCCAGCTCTTTTATCTCAGCCAATGTCATTTTTTTAATCAAATCTGCTCGTATATTTTCTACCTCCACAGGAATTTTACCAATCAGTTCTTTTCCTTTTTTGATTAAGGCTGGATTTTCTTTTTTTAATTTAAGTTTTAGTTTAGTCATCCAGATCACCTCGTAAAATTTCCTTGAGATAAAAGTTTTCTGTTCCAAGATCTCCACCATAATTACCTGCCGTTATTTTAACAACTCCATCTACAGCAGCTGCTTTGATTCCAACTCTCATAGCCTCTGCAGTTGCTTCCACACTTAAACCATCTATTACTATTTCTAAAACTGAACCAACATTCTCCACTAAATTTGACTCTGTTTGTGCTTTAATTGTTGGACAGTATTTAGTATTAGTGGCAGCATTTAAAAATGAATACTTTGATTGAACTTTACTGCCACTGCTGACAATCCCCCCTGGGAAAGGCATAACAACCCCTTCTATTTTCCGCATTGCTTCGACTGCATTCTCCGCAGCATTTAAAGCAGTTTTAGAATCTTCTGCTGTTATAATTATATTGCCTCCACCTATACCTTTTTGAACCCCAAAGCTTTCTTCGATTAAGAATTCGCCCCCCATTATTGGAATTCTCCAGAATCTACGCTCATCGTAAAGCTTTGAAATCTGAAAGCCATCTCCAAAATAACGAATATTTCCACCAACTTTTATCATTTTTTCTGAATCAAGCCCATTAAAACAGGCTGTAGTTGCTGCAGTCATAATTGTTTGACCAATTCTTTTCCGCATCTCTTTTAAAAGTGATTTTTCTTTCATTGTAAAAAATAGTAAGCTGACTCCAGGCCTACCGTCTAAAGTTTCAGCTGGACTTAATTTCTTTTCGATTCCAGCTTCAATCCCACACTCAATGATTGAAGTTGCAAATCCTGTTGCCTCTCTGGCTGCAGTATCAACCCATTTTTCATTATCTGCTGTTACTATAACTCTGGTTCCATACATGGTAAAAGCTTCAGCAAAAGTATCTTCTATTTCTATTCCTTGGTAACGCATGGAATCACCTCAATTTTATCGTAATAATGATCGGTAACTGGATAATTATCTATTGAAATACTGTAGTACTTCTGGAAGTCCTCTCTAATTAACTCAATAATATTTTGATCATATTCGGGTTTTGTAACTAAGGTTTTACCAATTTCTAAGTTATCTAATAGTTCTCCTGCTTTAACAATCATTTTTCCTGATTTGAAAACATAGGCAGGATGAGCAAAAACTTCTGCAATATCATTATCTTCAATATTATTATAGATGGTTATATCTGCATCTGCTCCAACTCCCAGATGGCCTTTGTTTTTTAGTCCAAGTGCTTTAGCTGGCCCCGACCGACTAATTACTGCTATTTCACTCAAACTATATTCTCTATCCAGTGATGATAAATCCGTATACTCATCAAATTTATCATTTAAGTCTGAGATATAATCTTTCCTATAATTTTTATCCATCAGCAATTTTATAATCCAGGGATAAGCAGTAAAAGGACCTGCATTTGGATGATCTGTTGTCAAAAATACCTTCCAGGGATCTTCAATTTTTAAGAATAACTCCATTCCAGTTGCCCACTGAATATCATTAACTAAATTCTTTTTTTTATAGTTCATCGGCACAATTCCTGATCCAGTTTCCATTTCGACATCTGTATTAACCCATTTGTTTCCTGATAATTTATGCAGATTATATTCTAAAATACCGTCTGCAGTCATAGTTGTAGCTTCGCCAAATACAAGCTGGCCGATATCTACTGTTAATTTTGACTGTCTATTTATTTCAGCTGCAATTTCATCTGTAGCCATAGCAAATTTTATTTTTGAATCTTCATTTTTGCCATAACTGCTGAATTGAACATGGGTTATGTGCAGTCTATAATCTTCTAAAAGCTTCATCGTATTGATGGCTGTCTTGTAATTACCAGCTGAACCAAGATCATTTGTATGAAGATGAATCGGATGTGGTAGTTCAAGATCATCTGCAGCTTTAGCTAAAGCGAGCAATATCTCTTTCGGGCTCAAATCAAAATGGGTTCCTTTTTCATCAATCCCCCTCATCCTTTTGCCTTCTTTCCAGGCTTCAACTCCACCTGGATTAACAACTTTTAAGCCAAAAGCTCCTGTTACATTTATCAACCAGGCCAGATAATCTTTTAAAGCCTGCTGGTTATTTTCACTAATAAATTTTAAAACAAAATAGTTGTTGCCGCTTAATACCAAAAATCCTTTATCTATATAGGGTAGATCACCAAATTCTTCATGAATATGTTTGGCCTTCATTGGTGGACCCGCAGCTTCCATTACTGTTGTGTAACCCATTAAGCTGTAGCGATAACCTGTTACATAACTAGATGGAACTGTAGAACCAACACCCGAACGAAGTTTACCCTTACGAGCAACATTATCACGTCTGTGATCTTCAGGTCTTAAAACACGACCAGAGTTTACCTTAGGTCCGGCAATATGAGAATGAATGTCCACCCCACCTGCCATTACAATTTTTCCATTTAAATCGATTTCTTCTAAATCATCAGCAGCTTTTAGTTCTTTTACAACCTCAGGCTTTGGCTCAGCAGCAATTTTTCCATTTTCAATCCAAATATCTTCTTTAACCCCATCTTTATTATTTGTGGGATCATAGATTACTGCATTTTTAAGTCTAAGCATTTTCTATCAGCTCCCCTATTTGTGCTACTGCAGCTGCATCATCCGGCCACTCATCTTCTAAAAAAGATCTCAAATGCAGAGGAACATGATCCATTCGATAAACTGTTCCCGAAGCAGTAATCCCTTTCAAAGCTGAGGGTATTACGACATCTGCAAAATCACTGGTAAAATTCCAGTGTGGGTCAAGAATAATTGTTGGTATATCTTTTAAATGGGCAGCAGCTTTTTTTGGTAAATTACCTGCCGGGTCTGAAGCAATTATAAAAGCAGCATCTACCTCTTTATTAGCCAATAAATCTACTGCAGTATATTCTCCCGGATTATAGCGGGGATAGGCCTTACTGAAATTAACAGCGAAAGGATATCCTGTCTGCCAGGCCATAGTTATTTCACTACCAGCTACATTCCCGTGTCCGCGCATCGGCATCATTACAAATCGCCGCTGGTGATCATTATTTAAGTCTCTAATTAAACTCATCGCTGCCCAGGTGTTCATGTATTTAGCACCGGTCATAGTTAAACCCATACCGTAAAAAATACTTCCATAACGAGCATTTTTTAATTTTTCTGCAGCTGCTTCAATTTCTGCCAATTCTAAACCAGCAACTTTACCAGCTTCAGTTTCAGGTTTTTTACCCTGAATTATTAATCTTAATGCCATTAATAACTCAAAATCTTTTCCGGGTTCCACTCTAATAAATTGATCAGCCATTTTAGCTGTAGGTGTCTTACGAACATCAAAAACAATTACTTCTCGATCTGAACGATTTTTCTTAAAAAGCCCTTCTGAAAGCATAGTGTATCTCTTAGAATGATTTGGATGAGCTTCAACTGGATTTGCCCCCCAAAAAACCATTAGATCAGATCTATTTTTTATTTCACCTAAAGTTGCTGTTATCATACCAACAAGCTGTTTGGCCATTGTTCCAGGGCCATGGCAGACTGAAGATGTACTATCAATATTTGCTCCAGATAATTCAGCCAATTTAACCGCATTTTTTTGAGCTTCAGCAGTAGTACTGCTCAAACCATAAATTAATGGATTTTTACTATTTTTTAAAATTTCTGCTGCTTTCTCAATAACTTCCTGATAGGTACTTTCTTCTCCATTAATCATTGGACTTGTTCTGTCTTTTAAAGCATGCTCATATTTTTTTCTGGAAATTGCACAGGCATTTTTGAGTTCTTCAATTTTATTATCTTTTACTTTAACTTCAATATTATCACAGAGTGCACCACAAAAAGTACAGGTTATGTTTTTAAAGGTTTTTAATTCTGTCAATTAGTCTGCGCCTCCTTTCGAATAAGTTTTACCACATTGCTTTTGGAATTAGGCATCCCGGTCCCGCCAGTATCAGTTCCAATTAAACTATTAGCGATACGGCCATAAGGCATAAATACTATATCCTCTTCTAAATCAGCTGCTTTACAACTTACTTCGACACTACCGGCCTCACTTTCTAAAATAACAGTTTCTCCTTCTTCAATGTTCATTCGCTGGAGCACATTTTTACTAACTTCAACATAAGAAGTTTCTTTTTTATAATTATCACTTTTTTTGCCAGAGACTGAAGCCATTCCCTGCTTTATTGTTCTACCAGTTATTAAAATAAAATTATTATCAGACAAAATTAATCCTCTCCTTTCTTAGAAACAAATTCAATATATCTTAAATAAAATATTTTTTAAACTCAGAAAAAACCAAATTTTTTATTGATAAATAATCATTTTTGTTTTTAGATTTAATAATTAAACTAAAAACAGGATCATCTTTTTTAAAAAATTCCCCTTTTTTCGGTAAATCTTTAATTTCAATTTTAGATTCGGCAAGTATTCTAGGGGGGATTTCTTGTTTTATTATTTTAAAAATTTCAGACAAAGTTTTTTTTAACTTAAAATTATGGTCAGTATAATAAATTACCTTAGCAGAAAGTCCTAAATCTCTTTTTAAATATTTTTTTAAATAATCAGCTGCTAATTCATTTTTTAAATAAATGTTGAGAAGTTCTTCTCGATAAATATCCTTTATTAATTCTACAGCAGCTGTAAAACGTGGATTTAATTCTATAAAAAATATACCCTGCTCATTTTTAATATAATCAATTCCATTAATTCCCTGCAGTGAATATTTTTTAACAAGCTCATTAATAAAAGTGCTGATAATGTTTCTTGATTTCACATCTTCTTTGGTCAAAATATTTCCTGCATATTTAAAACTATTTTTAAACTTAGGATTTACAGCATCCGCTTTTAATTCTTGGGTAAAAGAAAGTATTCTCGCTTTTTTACCATCTGCAGCAAATTGACAGGATCTATTATTTCCTTTAATAAATTCTTCGGCAAAAAAGCTTCCGTTTGCAGTAAAATTATCTTTTAAAACTTTTTCTTTGGCAGTTCCAGCTTTAATTAATTTTAAATCTAAACCACCACCACTTTGATATGGTTTTATTATCAAATCTTTATCAATTTTATCTGAAAAATAGTAAAAATCGTTTTTATTCAAAAATAAATCAGGGGTTTTAAATCCAGCTTTTTCAGCCAGCTTAAATAAATTTTTTAAAGTCTCTTTTTGATTTAATTTCGAAATTACTGCAGCTGAATTACCCCTGAGTCTTAGATTTTTAATTTTTTCTAGTTGGTAAAGCAGTTCAGGATGATTATCCCAAGCTGAAGCATAAATTAAATCATATTCTTGATTCTGATTTTGTCTTAGAAATTTTTTAACAGCTTCAAATAACACCTCGGTTTTAAAATTATGCTTATTTTCTTTGAGCGAATAAGAATAATCGACAATTTCTTTTAAATCAAGATCCCCAAAATAATCAAAGGAATAAATTTTTAAATTTTTCAAAGTCGAAAAACAGTCTGCTGCGGCTCTGGTTGAGAATGATGTTAAAATTAGATTTATATTTTTATAGTTTTTCATTTAATTTATATACTTCCACAGCATTTAAACTTAGATCGTTTGTTTTGAATAATTCTGCAACAGCTTTTTTATGAAGTTTCATCTTCAAACTACCAATGCCTAAGGCACCAAAAACTTTTATACCATCAATTGTATCACCATCTGCAGGTGGCTCGATCCCCTCTATACCAGCTGGACTAACAGCATTAATATCAGCCATAACTTTTATTGAATCCTCATTTTTCCACATTTCACGACTAATAAAATTAATCCCGGGAGGTCCTGCTGATAGAATTACTTCTTTATTTTTCATAGCTTTTATAAAATCTGCATCAGTTTTTGCTTCAACTCCCTTTATTTTTTCTAGATCATATTCTTCTTTTATCATTTCAGCTTTTTTATCAGCTTTTTCTTGACTGCGGGAAGTTATAGTTACTGAAGCACCCTCCATTGCAAAAAGAGCGGCGGCTCTAACACCAACTGGTCCAGTACCTGCTAAAATCAATACTTCACAACCAGCTAAATCTATTTCTTCTTTTACCTTTAAAACTGAGGCTGCAGCAGTCGTATTTGATCCATTTGAGTCCAGCATTACAGAAACGCGAAAATTTGCAAAAAATACATCCTCTACCGCTTCCATAATCTTTTCACCTTTTTCAACATCTGATCCACCAATAAAAACCGCGGTGTTTTTCATTTTTTTAGGTGAGCGGGTAAATATAGCTCCATAGATAATATCTTCTACTTCTTCTTTAGTAATTTTCGAATGAATTATTAAATTATCTGCACCCGCATCATAGGCTACTACCTGATCAAAAGTACTTGCTCTTTTATCAGTATCTAACTGAATTAATAATTTTTTCATTTTTCCACCCCTATATAATTTGTGAAGACAGTGGATTATCCACTGTCTTCAACAAACATTTATTTAATTAGACTAGTGTTGTATTTTATTAAACAGTATCCTTCCAATTACAGTGCTTATGCTTCTTAACATACATACAAACTGCACAGTCTTTACAGTAGCGTGCTGGTGCAACTACTGAACCAGGATCTAATGCAATAATGTTAGTCATTAAAGTAGCAGTAACTGGCTCACTTGTCAATAGACATGGGAAATCAGCAAGACGCATTAAGGATGAGAATTTAACAGAAATTGAACAAGCTGGATAAGCATAGTCCTGTGTATTTTGAAGTACATAGCTTTCTTCAATTGGACTAAAGTCAATATCTATACCCTTAACTTTACAGCCGGCACCTATTGGCTGATCATCAATAATCTTGTCACCACGGTGAATCATATCCATAAAGTCAACATTATGGAGCTCTGCTGCCTGACCTCTAGCTGGATTTAAATTAACATAATTGTGGAATCTCTTTGTTAAGAGATCTATAATCATTGGGGCTGTAAATCCTTCATCCCATAACATTGAACTAACTGCTGCAGCTGTTGAACCTGTTGCAACACTTAAAATATCATAGAGGCTGTCATAACCTTTATCTAATCCTCTTTCAAGAGTATTCTTCATTACATTAGATACAACTTCTACTATTTCCATGGTAACATCATCTTTAAGCATGTTAAATGTTGATTGGGCGATATGGTGACCAACATCACCAACACAATAAGCAGGAACTACAACAATATTAGCTGGATGAACTCCAGCTTCTTTAGCTGCTAAAACAAATGGTTTCATCCATTCTTTGTAGCGCTTCATGTATTCTCTGCAGTCAAATGAATCCATATCTGCATCTTCCATTAATTTAACCTGTGCATCTACAGGAGTATCATAAAGCATCTGCATTGTTTTTACTTCAGCTTCTGCTGCTTCTGCTGCTGTCTTACCTGCTTCTACAGCTTCAGTAAAGGCGCCACCAATACCATAAGAAGTATTCATACCCCATGATTTTGCTGCAAGTATTGTTTTTTTGTAGTCACCATCAATATCAGTATTTTTTAATACTTCATTGACAACATTACTAACTGAGCCAGGGCTGAAAGCAAAGTCTACTACACAAGTTGGTCCATACATTCCACCATACCTGCGCATTGATTCTCTAGCAATTAAAGCCTCATCATTTTTTAACTGCTCCATAAACTTCTCTGCTGCTTTGCGGAAATCTGGATCTTCTTCATATAAGATTTCTAGAATTGGAGGTGTTTGATAATGTTCTACAAAAGGGTCATCTTTTGGTGCTATTGTATCTGTTAAATCTTTAAGTATTTCATAATGAGCTTTCACTGACTCAACATGTAAGTCTATAACTTCTTTTGACTGGCCTTCAATAGCTTTCATATTCTTAACTGCATCTACATAAGGCTTAGCATCACTAATTGTGAACTTTGCCCCTCTTTTTTCTTTAAATACACCAACATCAGCCATTTGAGCCGCTACTGCCTCATCAATCATCTTTTTTGCAATTTTTTTATTAGCTGCCATAAAACATCCTCCTTTTAGTTTTAAAATAATCTTTTTCAAAATTTTGTTTAAACTTTCATTCTAAAATGCCCAAAAAAATCTACTCTACGATTTTCCTCCCCCCCTTTTTTATTATTAAAAATTAAAACAAACAAAAATGGAGATAGTAACATATTTCTAATTTCAAGATTTAGAAATAAATTCAATTAAATAAATGTTATAAAACAGCCTTAATTAACGAAAGCTTTAAATTTCATATGTTTTATCTCCATCTATATTATAATGCATAAATTATACCAATGAGCTTGTTTTATATTAAAAAAACTAAGCCTATTCTGACGGGGATATTAAGTTTTATTAATTGTGAATATTTAAACAATTAAAATTATTTATTAAATATATGTATAGTTTTAATACAGTGTTTATATTTTATACACTTTTTGTAATTTCAGCTCCATTATTTGCCGCTTTTGTGATATGAATTTCGTTTATCTTTTCTGATAATTTTTCCTGTAATTTTAGTTTAATTTTTTTAGCTTTTTCTTTATTTTCTACTAAACCATACAAGGCAGGCCCCCAGGAACTCTGACCACGAGCCAAAACACCCTCATTAACCATAAGATCAATGATTTCTTGAGCATGTTTTGAGCTGTACTTCCCTCCTTGAGCTTTGGAAAAATATTCAGATACATTATCTTCTATTATATTTAAGTGACTGCTGAATTTATCTATATTATTTTCTTCGACAGCTGGTAACATTCCTAAAAGCAGATGATGTGCATTTTCCGCACATTTTTGTACTGACATTTTTTCAATTTCATTAAATGCTTTAATTTCCTTTTTTCCTGCTATTTTTTCTTTTTTAAAATGAGGAATTATTATTAAAAATCTCCATTCAGATGGTAATTTATTCTGATAGACTATTGGAGGTAAATATTGATCATTATTTTTATCTGAAATTGGTCTACCAGCATCAACAATAAATCCTCCCTGATAAAAAGCACCAAATCCTATTGCTGAGCGGCTGTGTTTACGGTCAACTATCTGAGCCAGTTCTTTAGGCTCTAACTTTAAGTCATATAGTTTATTTATCCCTTCGGCTACTGCCAAGCCAAACTGAGTCCCTGAGCCCAGTCCATAATGGGCAGGAAGCAATGATTCTATTATTATTCTAACACCTTGATTTTTAGTTAATAATTTTCTTTTCTTTAAATCAGATAAAAATTTTTCAATAATAAGTTTCTTTTTTTCTTTTTTTAAACCTTCAACTTCTAATTTACTGTTTTTTTCAACTTTGATTAAAGTATATGGTTCTACAATTGCTGCTCCAGAACCACCATAAATTCTACCTAAATCTCCATTTAAATCTAATTGACCAAAATGAATTCTAGCTGGAGTTTTAATTTGAATCAAGAATACCACTCCTATTGTATTGTAATTATTATTTTAAATATTTCTTTCAAGGAATTTTAAAAGCTCTTGAGTATTTTTGTCTCCTGTTTTATTTATCACTTTTCGATTTTGATTAATAAACTGCACCAAATCATTTTTTGTTTTTGTAATTCCTATTCTAGAAGCTATCACAGCCGCTTCTACTAATAAATTATTTGCTCTGTTAAAACCAATATATTTTCGGTTTTCTTCAGCTTTAGTGATCTCTACCTTAACCAAATATTTTTCTGCTTGTTCTTCAATATTTATTAGTTTAAATTGATAATAGCTACAGCAGTCAGTTAAATAATATAAATTTCTTTTTTCTATTTTTGAAAAATCTATTTTTGCTGATCCTAATGCAGCTTTTAGTAAATATTCTGCTTTATCAACTACATTTATAATGCCAGAATCTTTATTTTTTAAATTAGAAAAAGTATGACTTTTTTTATAAAGATTAAATACCGCTTTTTGCTGTATAAATTCTACTCCTACTGCTGCAAAATGGGGTTCATTATCCTTATTAACTGTGCTGACCACCGTTTCAATTATCATTTTTTTTCTCCTTAAATTTTTCTGATTTAAAATTAGAATTTAAATATCCCCAATCAAGTTCATCTTCCTGTCTATAATTTTTAGATAAATTTAAGGCTGTATAAGCTTTCTGTAATTCTTTACCTAAATAAAAAGCATGTGAAGGCTCATTAGTATTTTTTAGTTCAAAAAATAGCTCACTGATATCTCTGCCTCTGTATTCTTCTTCTGCATTAAAAATATTTATTGCTTTTCCATCATTTAAAATTCTATAATTACTGTCTGTAATTGAGTTTTTAATTTCTTTAACTTCTTCCCTGGTATAATTCCTATCTTTTCTATCTTTAAGATTAAGCAGCAAATTAGACAAGTTATTGGGTAAACTGTTTTCTTGCTCGGCGTGTGAAATAATTTTAAGTGCTAAGTCTAATTCTTTTACTGCTCCGCGGGTTTTAAAAGAAGCTTCAGTAATTAAGAGATATTCAATATTTAATTCCACCGCTAAAGCTGCTGCAATAAAATTTAGACCTGTACTATCACAATCACTTAATTCAATTAAATTTCCAACTCCCATCATCATTTCCTGTTTTAATTTTTTGTCTTTAGCTAAACTCAAGTACCTAAAAAGCGATTCACTAAAACCAAAATTAATTGGATCTAAAATTGGATCTACTATATAATTTTTAATCCCCTTTTTCTTAACTTTTTTTATATTTTTATATAATGATTTTAGATTTCCTGATTCCGGATCTGGAATAATTACAGGTAAATAATTTACCTCATAATTTAAAACTTCAAGATTATGACTATTAATACTTAATAAATAATCAATTCCTGTTTTGGAAGCTCTAATTATTTCATCTTGGTCAAAAGTATCTATACTAAGCTGATAATTTTTTTCTTTTAATGAATAAATCACTTCTTCTAGATGGGGAAATTCTCTTCCATTCACACACCCTAGATCAATTATATCGGCTCCATTCTGATGATAGTAATCAGCTATTTTTATTATTTCATCTAAATCCATTAGAGAAGCTTCATTTATTTCTGCAATGATTTTATGGCCTCTTTTTTCTTGTTCAAAATCAATTTTTGCTGTTTTTTTTCCAAAAAATTCTGGTAAATCTATTATCTCATCAGGCCCTTTTTGAAATTCAAGCAGTTCGTTTTTTAATTCTTTATTAATTATTTCTATTTCTGCTTGAGAACGTCCCGGCAAAATTATTTCTAAATTTTCTGCAGAACTATGAATTTCAGCTTTTTTTAAATTTCTGATGATAAAACTGCTGTCCATTAAAGCAGCAACTGTTATTGGCATTTTTAAAATTTGATAATCAAAATCTAAATTTAACCTTGCCAATGTTTTTTTTAAAGAGGAATATGCCAGCTTACCAGTTAAAAAAATTTTTTTAGGCATGATTTCACCTCTTTTGGCTCAGAAATAACACTTGTATCAGCTAGTTGTGATAATTTTTCTGTATTTTTTAAATCAATTTCTCTAGGAAAAACATCAACTTCTTTACCAGGAGCAGCTGAAACAAGATTTTGATCAATATCGGTTGGTAAAACTACAACTGGCAGTTTTGTTTTACCGGCATGGGCCAGCAAATTACTCACCAGAGTATCGGAAATGCCTAATACAAATTTGGCAGTGGTATTAGAAGTCGTAGGAGCTGAAACTAATACATCATAATAACCTTTATAAATTTTACCGATAATTGGAGAACTGGCAGAGTTATCTTTGTAAATTTGACAGCCCAAATTTTCTAAACGCTGATAGAATTTATAAATTTTTAAAACTTCCAAACCGGCCTTACTTAGATAGATATCAATTTTTAATTTACTATTTTCTGCAAGAAGTTCTTCAATCTGATCAATGCTTTCCCGAAGCAGATGACCGGCTCCTGTAATACACCAGGCAATTTGATACAAGATATCATCAGCTTCAATTAATCTTACTTCTTTTTCGCCGAGTGAACCGTTGTGAAATGCTGAAGCAATTAAAACTCCAGAAAATTGTAACCGCTTTAATTTTTTAATATCTCTATAATCTTTAACTCCCCCACCGGTAATCAGATTTAATTCTGGAAATTCGATTTTGAGCTCTCTAATATATTTTGAGATACCTGAAGCTGTACCAACATTGGCCAAATCAAGTATAATAAAATTTTGAAAACCTAATTTTTTTATTTCATTTACTATATTTTTCAAAGTTTTATTCTGCCATTTTTGAATATTATGGATCAAACTACCTGTTTTTAAGTCCATACTAATAATAATTTTAGCTTTATAATCTTTTAATTCATTTAAAAAAGACAAATTTTTAATTGTTTCAGTTGCTATAACTGCATAATCCAGAAACTCTTCTAAATAAGGAATTGGAGAATTATTTCTATCAAATGCTGCATCAAGAATTATTTCCAGATCAGGATACTCATTTTTAATTTTTTTAATCATTTTTATATTATTAGTATCTCCTAAAATTGCATCTAAATCAGCAATATAAATTTTTCTTATGCCTAATTTTTCATAAAATGCAGCTGCAACAGCTAAAGGGGTGATTTCTCCATCTTTTAAAATTCTGCTTTCAACTGCTTGATACTCATTTCTTTTCCCTGCCACTGCCCTGACTACAATAGAATCTTTAATATCGATTACTGCAACTGCGTCCATTTTTTCACTTCCTTTCTATATTATATTTATTTAATTTATTATATAAAGTAGCCCGACTGATATTTAATATCTCTGCAGCCTTTGATATATTATAATTACTTTTTTCTAAAGCATTAATAACTGCAGTTTTTTCAGCAGCTTCCAAACTCATTAAATCTAGTTTTTTTTCTTTAGTATTTTGTGAGTTTATTAATTCTCGCGGCAGATGTTTTGGTTTAATTACCTCATCATCTAAAGCAAAAGTTATAATTCCTTCAATCATATTTTCTAGTTCTCTAACATTTCCAGGCCAGTTATATTCTAAAAAATATTTTTTGCTTATTTTTGCAACCTTTTTAACTGGAATCCCAAATTTTTGACAGTGAATTTTTATAAAATTATTTACTAAAAGCATTATGTCATCTCTTCTATCTTTTAAGTTTGGGATGGGAATTCTAATAACATTGAGTCGATAATATAAATCCTCTCTAAATTCTCCTTTTTTGACTTTATCAATTAACTTTGACTTTGTTGCAGTTATTATTCTGACATCTATTGGCAGTGCATGTGTACCACCAATTCTTGTTACTTCTCGTTCCTGAATTACCCGCAGTAAATTCTGCTGAGCAGAAAGTGTCATCTCTTCTATCTCATCTAAAAATATTGTACCTCCATTTGCTAATTCAAATTTACCTGGGCGTCCACCTCTTCGAGCTCCGGTAAAGGCACCTTCTTCATATCCAAAAAACTCGCTTTCCACCAAATCTTTGGGGACAGCTCCTACATTCACTGCCACAAAAGGACTGTTTTTACGGTGATTATAGTTGTGAATTGCCTGGGCAAACATTTCTTTACCTGTACCGCTTTCTCCGGCCAGCATTACTGTTGAATCATTTCTAGCTGCAATTTGGGCCACTTCAATTGCTTTTTTCATATTTTTAGAATTTGTTATGATATCAGCAAAAGAATATCGGGCTTTGGATCCTGTTTTAGGAGCTGATTTGTCATTCTTACTTTTTAAAATTTTATCAGCAGGTATTTTATCTGTTAAAGTAAAGGCAAATAATTTAATAATCATTTCTAACAAATTATTATCCAATTCAGCTGTATAAAAAGCAGCTATACAGCCCTTTAAGTTGTTGTATTGGTCTAAAATTGGATAAGCTGTTGAATTATAGGCTGTTAGATATTTAAAATAATGTTCTTCAGCTTTAACAGTAGCCGGTTGATTAGAATAAAGGGTTAAACCAGCTGCATTTGTCCCCAAATAAAACTCACTAAAATTTTCACCTTTTTTTAAGTTTACAAACTCATTAAGATGATTTTTAGCAGAGAGAACATAACCTTCTTTATCTGTTATAAAAAAAACTGCAGAAATCTCACCAATGTTTTCTCTAAACTCTGAAAATATTCTATCAAATTTATCGTTAAAATCTTTATTTTTGCTTATTCTTAGTTCTATTTCATTTCTATTTAATAAAACTTTGTTTTTAAAGTTATTAGTTTTTAAACCATAGTTACTGCTTCTATTCCACGATTCTTTAATAACTTCTCTCAGAGGAGTATATTTTCGATCAATATTTGTGATTAGACTTTGAAGATCTGAATTATCTGCTGTCATCTAATCCTCCTTTCCTACATATATTTGAATTATGCTATCTATATAATTCTCTAAATATAATTTTTATCCTTCTTAAAAAGAAAAAACTTCGCAAATAATTGAAGTTTTAAGGCAAAATTGATTTTCATATGGATTCACTTAGTCTTTTCACTTTGAGTTTGAGTATTCTCTTAACAGATTCCTTAATTCTTTTTTTTGTAATTTCTCCATTTTTAACAGCTGCAGTTACTGCTGCTAATGCTTCTTTTTGCAGATCATAGCTGTGAGAAATTAAAACAATGTCACTGCCAGCTTTTATTGATCTAACTGCTCCCTGAACTGTACCAAAGTTTTTTGTAATTGCCCCCATTTCCATATCATCAGTGATAATTAAGCCCCTGAAGTCTAATTCTTCTCGTAATAGATCAGTCAAAACTGCTTTAGATAAAGTTGCCGGAATTCCAGCTTCAGTTTCAATAGCGGGAAAATATATATGAGCAGCCATTATTACTTCCACTCCGACTTCTATTGCTTTTTTAAACGGGTATAATTCTACCGCATCAAGTCGGGCTCGAGAGTGATTGATTACTGGAAGAGCAGTGTGAGAATCAGTTACAGTATCACCATGACCAGGAAAGTGTTTCGCAGCTGCTATAATTCCTTCAGATTGGAGTCCTTTAATATAAGCTGCTCCCATTTTGGCAACAAGTTCTGGTTCTGCTCCAAATGATCGCTCTCCAATCACCGGATTATTTGGATTATTATTTACATCCAGTACTGGCGCCAAATTAAGATTTACTCCTACACCTTTTAATTCCCTGGCAGTTACTGCAGCAGTTTTTCTTGTTCTTTCTTGATTACCAGCAGCTCCTAAAATTTGATTAGCCGGAAAATAACTTAAATCTTTAATTCTCCTTACTTTACCACCTTCCTGATCTACAGCTATAAAAAGTGGTATCCCGGCACCATTGTTTAAGGCCAGCTCCTGTAAATCTTTAGATAATTTTTGCAGCTGCTCTAAATTTTCTATATTTCTAGTAAAATAAATTACTCCTCCTACGTGATAATTTTCAAGTAAATCTTTAATTTGTGAATCAATAGTTTGAGAATGAAATCCTACTAGAAAAAGCTGGCCCACTTGTTCTGCTAAAGTCATATTTTCTAGTTTATAGTCTATTAAATAATCTGCACCTGAATTAAAAAATGTAATTAAGTTAAAAGTTTTAGAGGGAGACTCTGCTCCAATAAAAGCAGAACATGAAAGAACCATTAGTATGACTAAGATAGTTAAAAATATAGTTTTTGGCATCATTAATCAGATCCTCTGTTAGTCAATTTTAAATTGTTCTACACTTTCTCGGGTGTTTTTTAAATAATTACTAATCTTGCTGAAATCATTTTTAGCAAAGGCCACAAATAAAATATCAACCGCTGTCAACTGTGCGATTCTTGAAGTTATAGCACCAAGTCTTAAGTTCTTTTCGCTACCAGCTACCTGCAGTTTTATATCAGCAATTCTATTTAAAGGATTATCTCCGTATTTGCTGATAGCAATTGTTTCTGCACCTCTTTTTTTAGCAGTTTTCAAAGCCTCATAAACTTCTAAACTCTGACCACTATAAGAAATCGCTATTGCTAAATCTGTATTTTCCATATTGGCAGCTGAAGATAGTTGGGCATGTGTATCTGAATAGTAAATAACTGTCTTTTTTATCCTCATTAACTTATATTCTAAATCCTTTGCCACCAGTCCTGATGCTCCAATACCAAAAATATAAATATTGTCTGCTTTTTCAACTGCAGCTACTGCCCTTTTTAGTTCATCTACTGATAATAGCTTAATAGTATTTTCAATAACTTTAATATTATCATAGGCGAGTTTATCCATTATCTCTTCAATCTCATCGTCAACAGCTATATCATCATAAATTTTTGTCCTGCTTTGGTTATCATAATCCTGGATATCTTTAATTAAAGATATCTTGAAATCTTGATAGCCTTCGTACTTTAATTTTTTACAAAACCTAACTACTGATGCAGGACTGCTGTCAGCCGCCTGAGCAAGTTCTTTAACCGATAAATTGCTGATTTCCATTTTATGATCTAAAATATAATTCGCTATCTTTTCTTCTGTTGTGGTGAAATCATTAAACATTTCTTTTATTTTCAAAATAACCTTCATTATTAATCACCTTTTATTTTAAATTTAAATTTCTCTCCTTCTTTTATTTTTTCAATAAGCACTGCTGCTTTTCCTGCATCAGCCACAACATTTATTCTTTTATCAGCAGGATAGTCTTTTTTTAAAATATGAAGATCACCTTCATATCTCTGATATTTATAGTTATCATTTGTTACTGCATATTTAAATCTTTCACTAGTATTTTCAGCTTTTATTTTATTTTTTTTATTTTTTCTGGCGGTTTCAGAACGAACAATATATTCTCCGGGATCCTGTCGATTCTGATGTGTTAATTTTAATAACTTCTTTTCTACAGGAAGCAGCTCCTTAACAATTTCGATTGGAATAATCGTTATTTCATTATTTACAGCAGAAAAATCTTCTAATTCCTTTGAAGACGCCATACTATCTCCAATATATACTTTATCAATTCCAAGTTTAAATAAATCTTGGGCAGCAACCAAGGGAGATAAATATCTGTGTTTTTCTAAAGTTGGCAGGCCTGCTTTTATTGGTGCTCTTTTTTTATATTCAGCAGGAACAAAAGCAGATATTTTTAAATTATATTTTTTTAATAAGCTATTTTTTCTGATTAATAATTCTTCTGCTAAACCTGTTTCTTCTCGGGGATAATAATTATGAGATACTTCAATATTTTTTAAATCAGCACCATTAGCCGTTATTGATTTTAAGTCTGCTTCAGTTAAAGTACTGGCATTGAGATTCAGTTTGAACTTATTATTCTGACTTAATTCAGCAATTTCTTGATTTGCAAAACCAAAATCAAGCCGCAATTGATCAATTTTATATTTATTTAAATAAGGACATTTGTCCGCCCCTAATCAAGTTCGACTAACAAAAGAGTTTGATATAAGATATAGTTAAGGGGGGACAATCAATGCCTAAAACTGAACTTGATCGTGTAAAAGTTAAAACTTTAGATAGTCAATTTGAATACATTCTTAAAGAACTATTTGAATATTCACCGCGTGAAGCAAAAGCAATTGTAGAAGCTGCTAATGAAGTTTACCAACTTAAACATTATGATCCATCATATCATGAAAGTAAAGATAAAATAGTTAAGACTGTAATCTCTAAGAAAGCAAAACACGGTCCAGTTCTAGAAGATTTACCAAAGGTTCAGGTAACCCTGACTAAATCAATAACCAAAGAGGATAAAAAACTCTTTAGAATAGAGAATAAATCAGCTCTCAGAAGAGTTAAAATACTGAGAATGACAGAAGAATCACTCGATCAGAGTGGTCTTTTAACCCAGGAAGATCTGGCTGATATTCTGCAGGTATCCCCCAGAACTATCAGACGTGATATCAAAAAACTTAAAGATCAGGATCTTAATGTCCCAACCCGAGGTACATATCAGGATATAGGACCCGGAGTATCTCATAAAACTAAGATAATCAAACTGTATCTTGAATATAATACCTACTCTGAAATACAGAGGAAAACCAGGCATTCTCCTGGAGCAATTAAGCGATATATCAATGATTTTGGTCGTGTATTGCTGGCAATAAAGAATAAGCTTTCAATTAAAGAAACAGCTCATATAGTTGGTATTTCAGAAAGACTGGTTAAAGAATATACCGAACTGTATTTTAAATATAACAGCTCTGAATATAAAGAGCGTATTGCTGATATAGTTAACATAGCTGAGAAAAAAGCTTCAGTAAAAACTGAGGCAAAAAAGGGGGTCATCAAATGAGACAGGACCCTTTTGCTAACCTGGATAAAAAGACATTCAGGCAGGCTATCATTGAACTTTTAGAGAGTGAATATAAACTACTTGGCAGCCATAAAATACTGGAACTAATAGCTGATGATATAGTAGAACTGGAGTATAAATATCATCCCCGTAAAAAGACCAATCAATTTGGCAGTTTAAGCTGGGTTGCTACTTCCGAGCAAAACAGTAAGCCAAAACTGGGTCAAAAACGTGAAGAATATAAACAGGAAGTTATTGAACTTCCCTATGTTACCGAGGAAGATATAGAACTTAAAAGACAGAATGTATCCAAAACAGAACATGATATGATCCGTATTGCCAGACTGACCAAAGCAGCTAAAAAACAGGGTGCTATGTTAACTGTTGAGGAACTGGCAGCAATAATGAACCGTTCTACAGTAACGATTTCAAAGCGTATTGGTGAATACCATAATAGTCATGATGATGTGTTACCTCTTAAAGGTTATATACTGGATATGGGTCGTGGAACCACTCACAAAAAAGCAATAATAGAGCTTTATGAGCAAAAGGTTCAGCCACCTGATATAGCCAGAAAAACAAATCATTCATTAAATGCTGTTGATAGATATATCAAGGACTATGAACGCGTTAAATTCCTTATCAGATGCGGTATAAGCACAACCCAGATCAAACATATGACAGGCCGAGGAGCTTCTGTTATCAAACAATACAGGAAGCTGATAGAAAAATATCATCCTGAATATTTTGATTCTGATAACAATAAATAATAGATCAATTTGAAATACTAAGAATCAGGAAGAATAGGACCGGACAAATGTCCTAAATGTAAATTTAGTTTTTCGAAATATTTTTTAGAAATATCTGCTGTAAGATTAAAGTCCAACTTGTTAATTTTTAAAATTAATTCTTTAATTTCTTCAAAAAAGCTTTCATTAGTCTCCGGTATATGGAGGGATAAAAAAACATTTTTTATTCCTAATTTTTTTGCTTTTTCTAAATAACGAAAATTATCTTCTAAACTTATATCTAAACCTGCATAAACTGAGATACCTAACATAATATTAACTCCTTTTTTAGAATTTGAATACAAAGGCTCCCCTAGTTTATTAGAGGAGCCATCAAAAAAATTACTATTCTAATTGAGCAACTTCTTCATCTTTGATAAAGAAGTGTGTAACCACAAATCCACCTATATATGCAATAACAAGTCCCATGAAATAGCTGAGCATTGAGCCCGGCTGCATCAATGGAATAGCTGTAATTCCAGAAGGACCCCAGGCACCTGCCATCACATTTTGCAGCATAACAAAAGCACCACCGAATCCTGCACCTAAGCCAGCTGTTATAAATGGTTTACCAAGTGGCAAAGTAACACCATAAATTAAGGGTTCACCAATTCCTAAAATACCGGCAGGCAGAGCCCCAGATATAATCTGTTTTAGTTTCATATTATCGGTCTTTTTAGCTTTGAGATAGATTGCTATTGCAGCACCAACCTGTCCTGCTCCTGCCATTGCTAAAACTGGGAATAAAGAAACTCCACCCATATTTTCCAATTGAATAGCATACAAAGGAATCAAACCGTGATGCAGTCCCAGTAAAACCATTGGTAAAAAGACAGCTGCCAGCACATAACCAGATATTACACTAACAATTGGATTTTCAGAAGCTACCAGCAGAGTTAAGCCTCCAACTAACCAGTCAGAGATAACACCTGACAAAGGCATGATTACAAAGATCATTGCCAAAGCCATAATCAGCATTGTCACTACAGGAGTCACAATTAGGTCTAAAACATCCGGCACAGTTTTTCTAACTCTTTTTTCAATTATTGATAACAAATAAACCCCAACAATTACTCCAATAATTCCACCTTTACCGGTTAATAAAATTGAATTCAATGCTACATCTGGATCATACATTCCAAATATTTTTGAAATCTCGGTGATCTGACTCATTATAGTTAAAGCACCTAACATTCCACCTAAACCTTCTGTAGCACCAAACTGTTTAGCAGCATTGATACCAGTAAAAATTGCTAGATAACCAAGAAATGATCCTCCAAGAAGCGATAATATTAATTGAGCTGAGTTCCAAAAATCACTTATTGCCAAACTACCTGTATTTTGTAAATTAGTTATTAAACCAGCAAAACCATTAAATATACCAGCTGCAATAATAGCTGGAATCAAAGGAATAAATATTTTAACTATAGTTTTTAATCCCTTTTTAAAGCTGCTTTGTTTTTGTCCACCTTTGACAGCTTCTTTATTTTTCTTCCAATCTCCTCCAACTTCTAAATTTGATGAAACATTGTAATCACTTTTAAGTATATCCAGACATTTTTTTGCTTTACCAGGGCCAACAACTATCTGCAGAGTTTCATCTTCAACAACACCCATAACTCCTTCAACAGCTTTTAATTCTTTTATATCAATTTGAGAATTATCTTTTATATCAATTCTTAATCTTGTCATACAGTTTGAAGCTGCTTGAATGTTTTCTTTTCCACCTAAGTTCTGTACAATTTTTTTAACAAGATCTTGATTATTCATTGTACTCCTCTTCATTAATATACTTATAATATTTAAATATAAATTTATAGAAATGTGTTTATTTAATATATTATTAGTTTATTAATTTACTTTTTATTAAAAATTAAATAATTACTTATTATTTTGAATAGCTTCAGCTAAACGTCCCTCATATTTTTCTAATTCTATTCTTGCTTTATCTTTTTCCAAACCACTATTAAGCATCATGATTGCAAGTTTTACATTATAATCAGTTTTTTCTAAATATTCTTCTGCTGTTTTATAACTCACCTCACTTACTTCCATAATCATATTTTTAGCTCTTTCAGCTAATTTATTGTTTTTTACCTGAAGGTCAACCATATAATTCTTATAAACTTTTCCTAATTTAATCATTACAGCTGTACTAAGCATATTCAATACCATTTTTTGAGCAGTACCAGCCTTCATTCTAGTAGAACCAGTTACAACTTCCGGGCCAACAACTGGAGCAATTGAAATATCAGCAACTTCTGCAATTTTTGAATCAGGATTACAGCTTAAAGCAGCAGTTTCAGATCCCAAAGATTTTGCATATTCCAATCCTCCTACTACATAAGGAGTAGTTCCACTTGCAGCAATTCCAACTAAAAAATCTTTCTTACTAAATTTTATATTTTTAAGATGTTTTATTGCTTCTTCTTTGCTATCCTCAGCATTTTCAATTGAGTTTCTAATTGCTTCTTCTCCACCTGCAATTAAACCCTGCACCAACTCATTACTTACACCATAAGTAGGAGGACATTCAGAAGCATCTAAAATTCCCAACCTTCCACTTGTTCCCGCACCCATGTAAATAAGCCTACCACCATTTTTTAAAGCATCTGTAATAGAATCAACAGCTTTTGCAATTTTATTTTTTTCTTTTTCTACTGCGAAAGCCACTTTTTTATCTTCATTATTAATAATTTCTATCATTTCTTGAGTGCTTACTCTGTCAATATTTTTTGAATTCTCGTTTATCGATTCTGTAACTAAATTGTTCAAATTATTTTTCATATTATAACCTCTATTCAAAATATTCATTCATTTCTTAATTATAATTCTAACATTTATGAAATTATATTTCAAGTATTTTTTAAAATTATGAAAAATAATTTCATAAAAGCTAATAAAAATCCCCTTGCTGGAAGATAGATCAATAATTTAATCTACCCACCATAAGGGGATAATTATATAAGGAGTTCGAATTTTTTCTATTTTTAATTAAACAATCAAATATTCTCTTTTTATTCCCTGATGATAGGGAGCTTTTTCTTTAATGTAGTTAAATAAAGATTTAGCTTCTTTGTTTTTGCCTTTAGCTATTAATGATAAGCCCATTAAATATTTGCAGTGAATTTTATTTTTTTCTTCTAAATCGGCATCAAAAACAAGAAAATTCGGTAATGAAACTGCAAAATAATCAATTTCTACTTCATCAAAGAAATGTTTTTCTCCATAATCATAGAGTGCATTAAACTTAGACTTTGCCTCTTTTTCTTCTCCAAGTTCTCTTAATGCAAGCCCCTGATAGAATATCATATGAGCGGGTTGATCATTATAATAAAGGGTATCTGACATATCTTCAGAGCCTGCTGCTGCTTTTTTGAAATACTCCTCTGCTTTATCATTTTGACCAAGTTCTCTATAGACAACAGCTGTATAATAATCAAGATCATTTTCTTTTGCTATTGGAAGTTTTCCTTCACCTAAATTCTTGGGGTAAGTTCTGGCAGCATTAATTAAATCAAGTGCTTTTTGATATTTACCAGATTCTATTTTTTCTTTAGCAAGTTCTAAGTTAGCAAACTTATATTGAGAAGTAACCTTCCCCTCTCCACCTTCCCAGGGATTAAAATTACGTTCAGACAATAGCTTTAATGCGTCTTTATGATTACCAAGATTATTTTCTAAGGTGATATATTCTGTATAGAGATCATCTCTTTCTTTAACAATCTCAAATTTATCATCCAAAAATTCTTTTCTTTTTTGATTTGAATATCCTAATTTTTTATATAGCTGATCTAGTTCAAATAAAACTCTGCTGTCTTTTGGGTTAAGTTTATAGGCTCTTTCTAAAAGTTTTTTGCTTTTTTCTTTTTTTGATAATTTATTGTAATAAGCCAGCGCGAGATTTCGATGTACTGTCGGAAATGAACTATCGATTTCAGCAGATTTTTCCCATAGTTTAACTGCTTTTTGATACTGCTTTTTATCATATAATAAGTTACCGAGATAATAAGGTGCTTTTGAGTCTTGGGGATTTTTATTTATAGCTGACTGCAGCACATTTATTGAAGTTAATTTATTTGGAAAACAATAGTCAGAATTTGCTGCTGCTGCTTTTCTAAAATATTTTTTAGCCTTAGTTTTATTTTTCATTTTTAAATAATAATAAGCTAAATAATAATAAATCATCGGGTATATTGTAAACTCATCATCTTGATTATTTGACAAATAAATTTCTAAAATGTCTACTGCTTCTTGGTATAAAAAGGCATTACCATAATCAACAGCTAATTCTAAAAAGTTATGCTGGTCATTTCTTAAAACCTCTACCATTTCTTGCTTTAATTCTGCTGCAGTTTGACTTTGACCGGTGTTTTCTTTGATAAAATATAGTTCACTTCTAGCAGCAAAATCTAATTTATCAATTTTTAGAGTTTCTTCTGCCAAATTTTCAGCTTTTGTGAACTTCTTCAGTTTTCTTAAAATAGCTGTTTTTAAATTTCTGGATTTAGGACTGTGATAGTTTTTTATTATAGACTTCTCGATATATTCTAAAGCATCTACAATTTCACCTTTTCTATAAGCTAAAGCTGCAAGTTCATAATAACCTCGATCGTGAAATTCACCAGACCAAATTGCTTTATGAAAAGCTGAAAAAGCCTGATCATATTGTTCCTGGTATTTTAAAGATAAGCCTAAATTATAATATGCTTCACTATCATAGGGGTTCGGATTTTTTTCAGTTAACCTCTCAACAGCTCTTCTAAAATGTTTCTCACTTTCAGCAAAAAGCCCTCTTCTCATTAATAATCTTCCATAAGCATTATTAATTCTAATATCATCGCGATCTCTTTTTAATCCTTCTAGATAATATGGATCTGGATCATAAGTAGCATGTCTGTACTGCTCTAAATGAAAAGCTGTTAAATATAGTTCTTCATTTGTTTGTACTGCTTCTGGTTTTTCGGCAGCCTCTGCTGGATCAGGTGTCTTTAATAAACTCTCTGCAGCAGGTGAGTATGATAATAAAAGAGAGCCAGAGCTATCTAATACTTTTAAAGTATAATCTGATTCATTCAATTTTTTATCTATCTTTAACTCCTGGCTGTAGATATCTAGTGGATCTATATTAACTGTTTCGTTTAATATGATTTGATCAGCTTCTTTTAAAATAACTTTCACATCATTGTATTTAGAAGTTGCATAGATAGAAATCTCTGCTTTATCATTTTTAAACTCTAAATTAATCAAGAAATCTTTGCTTGCATTTTTTACCTGTTCCAAACCTTTATAAGGTAAGAAATACTGTTTAAATGTCTTTTCTTCGTGAGGCTGAATCCAGGTAAAATCAGGCTGATTATCTGTATAAACACCTGTCATAAGCTCGATATATTCACCACTACCGTAATCACTTAAATTCTGATACCACCTCTGGCCAAAATCTCCGGTTCCCCAGGTCCACTGTTTTTTGCCGGGAGATATATGATGATTTGCTACATGCAGTATTCCAGCCTCTTCCGAGTAATCATAACCTCCGACAAAATTATAGTCAGAATGGTAGGCCATGTAAGAAGTAGGCACAGGAATATTTTTATATTTAGAAATATCTACCCCAGCAGAATAATCTACTTTATAATATTCTCCTGTTGCAATTGGAAATTTTGAAACATCTCTTTTCCCATGGTCAAAAACCGCATTAACATCCGGCGGAAAAATTGATTTGTAATCTTCATTGACAGCAACAGCTGGATTGGCCCACCAAAGAAATGTCTGTGGAAGTTCAGTTTTGTTATAAAGTTGGCCAATTATTTCTAAATAGGCCTTATCAGGGTAGAGCTTAAAACCAGCCATTCCTTTTGTCCCATACATCCTATCAATTTCACTGACCCAGACAACTGCACTACCATCATCATTGGTTTCATATGAATATTCTGCAGGACTATAAGTTGAAGGACGGTGATGCTGGGGCCAGTTGAACTCAATCCCTCCTGCAATCCAGGGGCCTGTAAGGCCAACTAGAGCTGGTTTAATCACAGGATTATAGTAGACAAAATCGTAGCCATTTGTTTTATCATAAGCCCTCTGAATTCTGCCACCTAATTCTGGTAGAATTTCTATTTTTAAATAATCATTTTCTAAATAAATCATCTTATATTCTTTCATGATTTTATCATCATAAATTTTTTCAGTAACTGGAAGAGGATAAACTTTACCTGAACTCCCCTGATAAACCCTTTTATCTAGAAACATTGGGTTTTTATCAGCATTTCCTACAGGGTATGTTTCAATTTCTACTATTTCCTCCCACACTTTCACACTAGATTTTTCAGACAAGTTTATCATCCTTTCTATAAATTTGCATTATTTATTTGATTATTAAATCTATCGAAAAATTATATTCAGCACCAGGATCAATAATATTAACTTTTTTATTTTTTAAGGCAAGATTAATAGAATCATAATAGCCATCTGTTGGTTCAAAGGCAAAGTTATAATCTCCCATAAATCCGCCTTCGGTCAGCCAGAAGCCAAGATAAGGTAATTTTTCTGCATCATATTTAATTATAAATTTTGCAGCTTGAGCAGGATAATAGGCAGAAATTTTTCCATTATGAATTTCCCCAGAACCATAATATTTTTCTGACAAGATACCGCCTCTATTATTCACTCGATTTAGTTTATATTTATCTCCATATTTATCGTTTGTAATTGGAAAATTATGTTCAGTCCCTTTTTCACCTAAATAATTACTTTCCTGTACATTTATAACTTTCTTTAAATCAAACGGGAAATTCAACTCTAAATTTTCCTCATAATTTAACAGACAATGCAGAGTCCAGATAGCAGGGAAAGCAGTTTTTAAATTATTTTTGATTTTATAATTAAGACTTATCTTATTTTTATGCAGTTCTATTGTTTTATGATAATCATATTTAAAAAATGGACTATGGTAATCTAAAATTATTTTTCCTTCTTTAATCTGATAATCAAACTCTGCTGACCAAATTTCCCCGTGATCAGGATAGACATATTTCTGAGAATTAATTAATAATTTAGATTGATCAACATTTGGAAAACAGTCATCAAAACCGGAACAATCATAAGCTGCAAAGTCAGCTCCAAATTCTGCTTTTTGGTATTTATCTGCTTTATTTTGAAAAATAAATTCAAAATCCTTTTTCTTACTAAAAATAGAAGCTATTTTTGATCCTACTTTTGGAAGAATTATAATTGAAAGATATTCATTTTCAACTTCAACTGCAGCTGTATTTTTAAATTTAAATTCTTTAAATTCCATCTGATAACTCCTTTAAATAGACTACTTACTGCGCTGTTTAAGGATATCTAAGTAAATCGCAATTAATAAAACTGACCCTCTAACAACATACTGATAAAATGTTGCCACATTCAGCAGATTTAAAGCATTAGAGATCATTCCCATAATCAAAACTCCAACAACTACCCCACTCATTGTTGCTATACCACCGTTTAGAGAAACACCACCAAGTACACAGGCAGAGATTACATCAAGCTCCAGTCCCTGAGCTGCATTTGGCTGACCACTTGTCATTCTTGAAGCCAAAATAACACCTGCAAAACCAGCCATAAAACCCTGGGCAGTAAAGATAATAATTTTTGTTAGATCAACATTTATACCAGCAAGTTCAGCAGCTTTGGTATTTCCACCGATAGCTAAGGTGTTTTTACCAAAAACAGTATTATTTAATAAAATACCGAACAAAACAAAAAAGGTTACCATGATTACAATTGGTGTCGGGATACCAAAAATCATACTGTTTCCAAGAGTAAAAAATCCAGCTTGAGAAATACCGACTGCTCTACCATTAGAAAATATAAAAGCCATTCCTCTAAAAATCATCTGAGTTGCAAGAGTTGTGATTAAAGCATTTAATCCTAATTTAGCAATTGAAAATCCATTAATCAGACCAACTAAACCACCAGCTAAAACTCCAACTAAAATTCCAATACCAACATTTCCGGTATTATTGATTATCACGGCTGCAGTAATACCTGAAAATGCTACAGTAGAACTTACAGATAAATCAAAATCTCCACTTGCTAATGCAAACATCATTGTATTAGCAATTAAACCAATTGTTACAACTGAAAGTGCAAGCCCAACCATGTTACGCCAGGTGAAAAAATATGGAACAAAAATTGAGAGTAAAACAAACATAATTAAAAATATCAAAATAATGCTGTAATTAGTATATAAATATTTAATTTTACTTTTTGTAGTATCTGACATGATATAATATCCTCCTATCCATAATTAAGAAACTGGTAATGCCATTGATAATATTTTTTCTTCTGTAAATTCTTCTCGATCTAATATTCCAATTATTTCTCCAGATCTCATAACAACCAGTCTATCGGAAACTCCCATTACCTCTGGTAAATCACTGGAAATAAATAAAATCCCCTTACCTTCTGAAGCTAAATTATACATTATTTTATAAATTTCATATTTTGCCCCAACATCAATTCCACGGGTCGGCTCATCCATTAAAAATACATCAATGTCTTCACTTAACCACCTAGATAAAATTACTTTCTGCTGATTACCACCAGATAAATTTACAGCAAGTTGGTTTCGAGAAGGTGTTTTTATATCTAAATCGTTGATAAACTTATCTGCTGTTTCCTTCTCAGCTTTCTTATCTAAAAAGAAATTATATTTCAAATGATGTCTGCGGCTGCTGACATTTATATTTTCGCTAACAGATCTAATTCCAATTATCCCCTCATCTTTTCGATCTTCAGGTAGTAAGCAAATTTTATTTCTAATAGATTCTTTGGGGCTGTTTAAGGAGACTTCCTGACCCCTAACTTCTATCTTTCCGGCTTCTATATTTTCTAAACCATAGAGCAGTTTAAAGAGTTCAGTTCTACCTGCTCCAACAAGGCCAAAAATCCCAACTACTTCTCCTTCTTGGACAGTTAAATTAATATTTCTTTTAACTCCTTTACCCCTGATATTTTCTATTCTAAATATTTCTTTTCCTTTTACTCTTTCTTCATAGCCATAAATATCATTTAATTCTCTGCCAACCATTTTCTTAACAATTAAATCATGATTAACCTCTTCCATTTTTCTAAATGTCTCGATATGCTTTCCATCTCTAAAAACTGTACAGGTATCACAAATTTCAAATATCTCTTCCATTCTATGTGATACATAAATTATTGCTTTCCCTTCATTTCTAAGCTTTTCTATTATTTCAAATAGATGTTTTATTTCTCTATCTGATAGAGAACTTGTTGGTTCATCAAAAGCAATAATTTTTGCATCCTGCATTAAAGCTTTACCTATCTCTATCATCTGTTTTTGAGCAATAGATAGTTCTTTTACCTTAACTTTAGGATCAAAATCTTCCATCAGCATTTTAATCTGGGCCTCAGCTTTTCTTCTTAATTCTTTGTGGTCGACAAAGCCTTTCTTATTTGGATAATTGCCGATCATTAAATTTTCTGCAACTGTCATATCAGGCACCAAATTTAATTCCTGATAAATGACTGCAATCCCAGCATCTAAGGCATCTTTTGTATTAGAGAAATTCATGCTTTGATTATCAATCAAGATTTCTCCCTGGTTAGGAACTAAAGCCCCACTTAGTGTATGTAGAAGGGTTGATTTACCAGCCCCATTTTCTCCAACCAGCCCATGAATACTACCACTTTTAACTCCAAAAGAAATTTGGTCAAGTGCTTTTACCCCGGGAAAGGTTTTAGTAATATTTTTGAATTCTAAATAATAACTCATAGATTTATCTCCTCTCTAAATAATCTAGAGTAATAGAGGGGAAATAAATCCCCTCTATTGTAAATCAATTTATTCTAGTTCTTCATAATTTTCTCTTGTCATAATTTGACCTGTTGTCCAGGTAACTTTTGGAGGTTCTTCTCCATTTTTGATCCAGTTATACATTAACTCTGTAGTTTCATAACCATGTCTTCTTGCACTAAGTTTAACTGAAGCATAAAATCCGGTGTCTTCTTCTTTCTCAAATTCGTTAATTACAAAATTAGAACCATTAATTCCAATACCAATAACATTGTCTGCACCAAAGCCCTGACCTTCAAGTGCTCTAATTGCTCCAATTACAGAAGAGTCATTACCTCCAGCAACTATCCATTTTTCGAATTCTGGATGTTTTGTTAAAGCAAAGTTAGCTGCATTGAATGATCCTTCGGTATCTAAAGTCTGCATTGGACTTTCAAAAACCTGATCTTCAGGAAATCCATTTTCTAATAAAACATCTGTTGCACCCTGTGTTCTTTCAGTTATTGTTGGAAGCTGATCAAAAGTCATTACTAAATAACCAATTTCTTCGTAGTCCCAGCCTCTTTGGTCCATTTGTTCTACCAAAGTTTCTCCAACTAATTGACCTATGTCATAAGCTGAAATTCCCATATGTGGTACTTCTTCCATTGGTTCTCCATCTGAACCAACAAATCTATCATCAACAGACATAACTTTTAAACCATTCATATCTGCTTTTGCTTTGATTGCTGGACCTAATTTAACATCAGGTGTACAAATAATAAATCCTTGTGCGCCCTGAGAAGCTAAATTATCAATAGCAGATAAAACTTTCTCTCCATCTGTACCACCAATTTTAACTAATTCAAAACCATAGTCATCTGCAGCTTCTTCAGCAAATTTCCATTCGTCTTGGAACCAAGCTTCTTCTGGCTGTTTTACCAAAAATCCAATTTTTACATCCTGAGCTGCTGTAACAGCAACCATACCCAAAATCATAAACAGAGTCAACATTAAAATAATTGTTTTTTTCAAATTTCTCTCCTCCTTAAATTTTTTGGAAATTAAAATGGAATTACAGTTCTAATTTCACCTCCTTCTTAAAATTTTGCTTGAAAAAGACATAAAACCCCCTCTAAACAGCATAACTGTTTAAAGGGGGCCTTCATGACCACAATTTATTCTGCCGACCATCAGCAGAATAATATATACTTTCTTTTAAGTATAACATTAATTTTTGCAAAAATCAAACATTTTGCCATTTTCATAATATTGGTTTTTTATGCCGGAATATTAAACAAAATTATTTAAACTTTTTATCAGCTTCAATTATTTCTTTAGCTATTACTATCATCTTTTTATTAGTATCATTGCTCTTTTTTTGTAAAAATTTCATTGCTTTACTTTCTTTGATACCTTTTCGATCCATAACTATTCCTTTTGCCTTTTCGATAATTTTACGGGCTTCTAAGGCTTTTTGGCTGCTGTCTAATTCTGATAAGACTTTTTGGAATTCTTCAAATCTGGCCCAGGCAATATTGATTGCTGGTTTAATATCATTAACGTCAACTGGTTTGATTAAGTAAGCAAATGCCCCAGATCTAGACGCTCTACTAATTAATTTTTCATCATTATAGCCGGTTACTATTATTGCTGGTACAAACTTTTCTTCATTTATTTTTTCAACTGCCTCTATACCATCCATCTTGGGCATATTAATATCTATAATTATTAAATCCACTTCTTTTTCCAAAGCTAATTTAACGGCTTCTACACCATCATAGGCCTGAGCTATGACCTGATGGCCAAGACTTTCAATATTTGATTTAATACCCATTAAAATAATTGATTCATCTTCTGCTAATATAATATTTAATGATTTTTTCATTAAAATTAATTCACCTCTCTTATTCAGGTATAGTAATTTCTACAATAGTACCAGGTCCTTTTATATTTTTTTTTAAACTTATTTCCCCTTTAAACTGCTGTTTTATAATCGAATATACTATTGAAAGGCCAAGGCTGTCCTGTTCCTCTATCTTAAAATCTTTTTCTATTCCCTTACCATTATCTTTAACAATTAATTTTATTTCATTGTTCTTTTTATAAGATGAAATTTCTATAATTCCAGTGTCTTTATTTTGAAAAGCATGTTCAATACAGTTACTTAATATTTCATTAAAAACTAAAGCAATTGCTGATGCTTTTGCATATGAAATAAAAATATCATCAATTTTAACTTTAAACTCTATTTTGCTGCTGTTTAAGAATTTAATGATCACATCAAATATATCATGCAGATTAATGATACTCCTGCCTAAACTATCTTTTGATAATAAATCATGAACTGCAGCTATACTTTTAATTCTACAGATAATATTAGTTAAAATTTCATCTGTATTTTTAGGATTTTTATTAATAAAATCTTTCTGTAAACTGATTAAGCTTATAATATACTGCAGGTTGTTTTTAATTCTGTGATGGCTCTCCTGCAGAAGTGTTGATCTCCCCATTAATCTTGTATCCTCAATGGCAATAGCTGCCTGCTTAGCTAAAGTGTTAAGGTAGATACTTTCTTTTTTGGAGTAATTATATGATTTCTTATAACTAAATGACAGCTGAATTACTCCACTAACCTGAGATCTAATCAATACGGGAATAATAATCACTGATTTGACATCTCTACTTTTTTTAACGAAAATATCATTAAACTCAGAATCATCAATAGTTGAAAAAAATATTTTTTCATCTTTGGTAATTGCAAATAATTTTTCTTTTTTTATTTCACTTTCCAAACCGCTTTCTTTTTCATATTTAAAAGTGTCAATAAAGGTTTTAGTGTTTTCATCAATTAACTTAATAATACAGTTATCAGCATTGGTGAAATCACTGCTGTATTCAGCTAATAATTTTAAAACATCTTTCAACTCATAATTTGATGTCAAAAATTCAGTTGCCTTAAATACAGTATTTAGTATTTTTTGAGTTTCATCCTCTAATAATGAATTAGATTTTTTATTATAATTCCCAAGCATTAAGTTAAGAATTTTATTCTGATTTAAATTAGCTTCAGATTTTGATAAGGTATCTATAATTGTTCCCATATATAAGACTGATATTCTATCCGCTATTTTTAAAGCATCTTTCCACTGTTTGGTAATATAAATTACTGAGCCTCCATTGGATTTATATTCATAAATATGATCATAGAACTTTTTAATAGAGTCCACACTTAAGCTATCAGTTGGTTCATGCATTATCACAATTTCAGGAGAATTATAGAGAATTTTTGCAATTGAAAGCTGCTTCTTTTCGTCTTTAGATAAACTCGAAACATGATTTTTTAAATCTAAATTTAGATCCATAAATTCTAAAATTTTTACTGCATCTTTTCTTGCTTTAATTTTATTAATAAAAGGAATTAATTTAAATTTAGGATAATTATTTAAACAAATATTATCTGCAATACTTAACTGATCAATTAGTGATGAACTTTTAAATAGAAAATCAACTCCATTATCTCTTAAAACACTAATCTTATTTTCTATTAATTCATTCTTTAAATAAAGACTCCCCTTAACCTCTATTAATCCGGCTAAGGCCCTGCTTAAATGTTTTTTGCCAGAACCCTCAAGGCCGATAACTGCGTGGACTTCTCCTTTTTTTAATTCTAAGTTTAAATTATTCAGCTTAGAATTTTTTTCTCGAGGAGTGCTTAGATTGATAATTTCAAAAACTGGTTCTGACATAATATCACCTCAAATTGATTGAACTAAATAGATTTGTCTAAATTTTTCTAGCACCTGCAGCTGGATTACTGATATAAACTTCAGCATCTATATCGGTTTCTTTCTTGTATTTTTCTTTAATTATTTTAATAAACTGTTCTGTACGGTCTTTTTTGACTAAATTAACAGTACAGCCGCCAAAGCCAGCTCCGGTCATTCGTGCACCGGTTATATTTTCTTCAGCTGCTATCTCAACTAAAATATCTAGTTCCTTACAGCTGACCTCATAATCTTCACTCAAACTCTTGTGGGAAGCATACATCAGCTCACCAAATTTATGCATTTCATCAGACTCTAAAGCTTTTTGGCTTGCCAAAACCCGGTCATTTTCACTAACTACATGGTGGGCTCTTTTATAAACATTTTCTGGAATTTCTTCTTTATATTTTTCTACAGTTTTTAGTTCTACATCTCTCAAAGCTGTTATCTTTTCATTTTCTTTCTTTGCAAAAAATTCAACCGCCTGATTGCACTCATTTCTGCGCTGATTATATTCCGAATCTACCAGACCTCTTTCTACTTTAGAGTTACAAATTACTATCTGATAGTCATCATTCTTAAAGGGAACCAACTGGTAATCATTTGAGCGGCAGTCAATTAAAAGAGCATGGTCTTTTTTGCCGAGGCGAGAAATGTACTGGTCCATAATTCCACACTGGACTCCAACAAAATTATTTTCTGCTCGCTGTGCCAGCAGAGCCATCTCAACTCCATCAATTTTAATTTTATGTAAATCACAAATGGTCATTGCAGTTACTACCTCTAAGGCCGCTGAAGAACTAAGCCCAGAACCCTGAGGGACATTTCCCGTAAACATCAAATTGAATCCCTGCAGCTTTTTACCTAATTTTTGAATTTCATCGACAACACCTAAAAGATAATTTGCCCAGACATTTTCTTGATCATATTCTAAATTATTCAGATCATATTCCACCAACTGATCATAATCAAGAGAATAAAATTTAATTTTTTTGTCAGGTCGCAGTTGAGCCAGCATTGTAATTTCTTTTTCTATTGCCATCGGCATTACAAAGCCATCATTATAATCTGTGTGCTCACCAATTAAGTTAACCCGTCCTGGTGCTGCATAAGCTCCATTTTCTAAATCAAAATCTCTAAAAGTGCTGTCAAATTTATCCCATAACTCCTTTTTATTCATTTTAACACCTCTTTATTAAATTTTATTATAGTCTTCCCCAGCATTTTAATTTTGCTGAGATAATATTATTAATATATTTAATAGGCCCGCTGATTAAAAATTAACTGCTCTATTTATCTGGTTATTCTCCAAATCCTCCTGATTTGTGCCACTGCCAGGCTGTAGATATTATTTTTTCCAATTCTGGAAATTCAGGCTGCCAGTCTAATTCTTTTTGAATTTTTTCTGAACTTGCAATTAAAACTGCTGGATCTCCAGCTCTTCTATCAGAAACCTCAACTTCAAAATCTTTTCCAGTTATTTCTTTTACTGTTTTAATAACTTCTTTAACCGAATACCCTTCACCATTACCTAAGTTATAGACTGCACTTTCCCGACCGGAAGCTAATGCTTCTACTGCCAAAAGATGAGCAGCCGCCAAATCACTAACATGAATATAATCTCTAATACAGCTTCCATCTCTGGTTGAATAGTCATCACCAAAAATATATATTTTATCTCTGATTCCTAAAGCAGTCTGCAGAACAATGGGAATTAAATGTGTTTCAGGATCATGGGCCTCACCAATTTTAGCTTCTGGATCAGCTCCGGCTGCATTAAAATAACGCAATGAAGTATATTTAATTCCATATACATCATCATATCTTCTTAAAGCTTTTTCAAAAAATAATTTACTTTCTCCATAAGTGCTTGTTGGTTCAGTCTTATTATTTTCTTTGATTGGAATTTCATCTGGTTCACCATAAACAGCTGCTGTGGATGAAAAAACAATATTCTTTACTTCATTTTTTACCATTGCTTCTAAAAGATTAATTCCATTAGCAAAATTATTCCTGTAATATTTGCCCGGCTTTTCCATTGATTCTCCAACAAGGCTGTCAGCTGCCAGATGAATCACAGCTTCAATTTCATTTTTCTGCATAATTTCATTTAGTAATTTCTGATCAGCTAAATCTGCTTCTATAAACTTACCCCCGGTTACAGCTTCTTTGTAACCTTTTTGCAAATTATCTAATGTTACCACCTGATGACCCTGATTAAGTAATATTTTTACCACATGACTGCCAATATAACCTGCTCCTCCAGTAACTAAAATATTCATAAACTGCCTCCTAATTTTTGATCAAATTATAACTTGATAATTTTAGAAATATTCTAATTTTTCATTTCAAAAAAATCATTCAATACTTTTTCTGCAGCTCCTACTGCTCCTGCTAAATTTTGATAATAAGCTGTTGTAATATCTAAATTATTAATTACCTGATTTAAAGAATCTTCCTTAATCTTTTTATACAGCTTTGTTAGTAATAGCTCTTCATATTCAGCAAATAGACCGCCTATAATAACGGCTTCTGGATTCAAAATATTTAAAACAACCGAAATTGCTCTTGCAAAATATTTTAAGGCATCATTAATAACCAAATTTGACTCAATCTCTCCTGCCTGATAGGCTATCATAATATCTGAAAAACTAATCTTTACTTCATTATTTTTTAAATTTTGATAACTAGAAATAATACTTTCTTTAGAAGCAAATGACTCTAAACATCCATATTTCCCACAATAACACTTAGGGCCATCATCTGCAATTTTAAGATGACCTAATTCTCCAGCTGCATAGTTATTACCGTAATGAATTTTTGATTTAAAAACCAGAGCTGCACCGATTCCTGAACCAGTATTAATAAAAATAAAATCATCTCTTCCCTGCCAAATTTCTCCGGCAGCCATCATTCTAACATCATTATCAATAAAAATTGGGTAATTATATTTTTCAGCCAAGATACTTTTAATATCAACTTCTCCCCAGTTAAAATGAGGTGTAAAAACCGAATAACCCTTCTCAGGATTTACTAAACCATGAATACCAAAACCTATACCAATAATTTTACTTGAGTCTTCCAGCTTTTTATTGTATTGTTTAATTAAATTAAAACTAACTTCTTTATATTCTTCAAAGCTATTATTATCCATTTGTATCTGATCATCTAAAATAATATCTGCTTTAAAGTTCAGCAAAACTGTTTTAATTGAATCGATTCCCCATTCTATTCCTATAGAATAAGCTCCATCAGCTTTCAAATTCAGCAGCATTGGGCGCCTGCCACCTCTAGACCTTCCAAGATCGGACTCCTGCACCAGCCCATAATTAATTAATTCCTTAACTAAATTGGTTACTGTGGCCCTGGATATTTTAAGTTTTTCAGCAATTTGAGCCCTAGAAATACCACCTTCATCTTTAATCAAGGCTAATATATTTTTTTGATTTCTCTTTTTCATATTTTTAAAACTTCCCTTTTCCATATTGCTCACTCATTTCTTTGTTAATTAAATAAATTAACTAAGTTAATTATAACATTTTATAATTTTTAAGTAAAGAAAGAAAATTATAGAGTTTCCCCAAAATCACAATTAATAACCTTTTGATATCCTTAACATTGCTGCAAACTGAACAGGTTAGGCTGTTGTGATCTTTTAAATTTGATATTTGAATTTAAAAAACTTTTTATTCCTGTGCGGCTCTTTTTTAAAATTTCAAATATACCATCTGCTATAGCGTAATAATCAAAGTTGGGAATATCATATATTCTTTTAGCTAATTTTGATATCCATAAACTCAATTTAGTAGTATTTCTTTTTTCTGAAAGCATAGCAATAAAACCGATTAAAATTGTTAAAATCAAATCCATTGTTCTGATACTATTTAAAGATCTCACCCTAATATTTTCTAAATCAAACTGCTGTTTTTTGAATCTGAAATATTCTTCAACCTTCCAGCGTTTAATATAAACTCGAAGTATTACCTCAGTCAATTTTTTAGATTCAGGTTTTAAATTACTAATCAAAAGCATTGGTTTTTTACCCAGTCCTCTGACTATAACCAGGGTTAATTGCTTGTCTGGAATTACAGGTAACTTTATTTTAGCATAGCTAAATTTAACCTTTTTACTCTTACCATGTTTATCCTTAAAATAAGTAACATATTTACCTTTATAAAGATTGGCTACATCCAGGATATTCATACTTTTATTTTTATAAATAACATTTCTGTTCATCTTAGCTCTAATTACAAATTTACGTTCTGCATTTTCTTTAGTAAATTCTTTAAAGAAAAAATTGTTGTCATACCAGCGGTCAGCAGTATAAATACCTCTGTTACCAAAATGTTTTTTAACAAAATTTAAACCCTTTAATGTTTCTATATTTTGACTTTTAAAATCTTTTTCCAGTGTAGAATAAATATGAGAATAAACCGAAACAGGCATCTCATGTTTACTGGTTAAGGCAGCAACCTCAAAAGTATCATAACCATCTTCAATTTTACCGGTACTGCCGTCTCGTACTCTATCAAGTAACTCAAGTTCTTTACTGGCAGGCTTGACAATATCAGATTTGTCACAGCAAAAGATAGTATCATCATCAATAAAAGATTCAATTGTATTGATATAATTTTCCTTAATTTCATCCTGATTATCAAAATTTTTTAAATTTCTTGACAGGCGATCAATAGTCTTTTTTAACGAAATTTTTTCTTTTAAAGCGCTGGAAATCTCACTTAATAAAACAGTCTGATTTTCTAACAATCCATATAAGACTTGAAAGAAAAATTTGCTTTTAGGTTTAGTTAGATTTTTAGTAATTTTATTTGAAAAAGTTGATAAATTTCGTTTCAATTTATAGATAAGTCTGCTATAATTAATCATAGGTGAAACAACTCCTTTTTGGTTTTTTGTGGTGAATTAATTATACCAAAAATCGGAGCTTGTTTCACCTTTTTTGCGTAATCTGTTGATAACTAATTCTCATCAGTTTTGAAGGAGAATTATCCACAAATTTGCCTGTTGATAACTTTTGATTTGTTTCTAAATAAAAAATAGGGAAACTCTATAGAAAATTCAATTTACTAAGCAGTCTCTTTTTTAGTTATATATTTCAAATAAGATGTTATTAATAGATCTGCTGCCAAAGCAATAACTAAAATAAAAAATCCGGCTCTTATACTGATAAAATCATTAACAAAACCTATAATCCAGCTGGCAAGAACTGTAGAACCAATCATACCTGCAGTTTGGGCAAAGCCAACAACTTTAATTCCACTGCTGTCAAAACTATCTAAGATTGCAGCCTGAGCAGTAGGAACCTGGGGTGCCAGAAAAATTCCTGAAAGTGGTATTAAAATAGTAAAGCTTCTACCGCCAATTAAAGCTGCTGTAATGGACAGAGAAGCAGCACCAGCAGTAAAAATAATAAAATTAAAATATCCTATTTTTTCGACCATAAAACTTGCTAAGAGCCTGCCGATAGTAAAGGTTATAAAAAATAGAGCTATATAAAAACTAATTTCCAAATCAGATCTATCCTCAACATCTTTTAAAAAAGGCGCCAACCAGGTTATAATAGAAAATTCTACCCCTATTTGCAGAAATACAATTAAAGAAAATAAAATTACTTTAATATCTTTGAGCAGCTCTTTAGTGCTCCGCATAGTTTTATTTTTACTTGCTTCAATTTCTGGAACAGCAGCTGTTTTAAATTCAACAAAAATAATAACAACACCACTTTACAACTTTTTATCATGCAGCATCCCTGAATGAAATAAAGCTGTGCAAACAATCCTTTAAATTCCCATAAATTTTGGTATTTTCGAA
>NZ_SOEF01000009.1 GCF_004366375.1 Halanaerobium congolense | reverse complement strand
AGCAATGCCAGGCTAATTCCCTAATTATCACTAACTGCTTATGGTTTAATTTAGGCTTAAATTTAAATGATAACCGCATTGATTTTTCACCTCCACTCTACTATAATTATACCATACATATGTTTGTATGTAAAAGAAAAAATGGAGGTTTAATTTTTATGAATAGAGACTTAAATAACAATTATCTAAGTTAGTCAATACATTAAAAACTGTATCTTCAAGACTTATCAAAAAGCAATATGAACAATATTTGAAAAAATATTATTGGAAGTCTGCTTTTTGGTCTAGGAGCTGCTGTATTGTATCTACGGGTGGTGCTACTATTGAGATAATCAAAAAAATATTGAAAATCAAAGTAAATAGCCAAATCATCTCCACCCAATGCATAGCTTGGATGGAGTTTTCTTGGCAGTTTTAGATAAATTGTTGCTTCAGATGCATGTAATTTTCCTATTCGCCAGCAGCTTTTTTATCCTGAAATTCTCTGACAAATATCATATTCTTCATTTCTTCTATAGCCCGATCTAATTGATTGTCACTGCCGTCTTCCTGAGCAGCTTCTAAATCTAATTCAATTTTTGTTTCAGGCTCAATTCCTTTTTCATGAATATAATTACCATCAGGAGTATAGTAACGAGCTGTAGTTAAGCTAACTGCTGAGCCATCTTCCAGCGGCACTACTGATTGAACAACTCCTTTACCAAAAGTAGTTGTTCCCATTAATTTACCACGGCCATAATCCTTTACAGCTCCTGCAACTATTTCAGAAGCACTAGCAGAACCTTTATTTATTAAAACAATTAGTGGAATTTGAGTATCAGAATTTATTTCCTGATTAACCTCTAATATTCTTTCAGTCTCATCTTTTTGTTTAACTGACACGACTACTCCCTTATCCAAAAATACTGAAGCAACATCAATTGACTCATTCAGCAGACCTCCAGGATTATTTCTTAAATCTAGAATAATTCCCTTAGCTCCCTGAGCTTTTAAATCAGCAACAGCTTTCTCAACATCTTTACCTACATTTTCAATGAATTGGGCCAGAGAAATATAACCAATTTCTTCCGTTTTCATCTCTGTTTCTACATAAGGAACTTCTATATCCTTACGAGTTATTTTTACATCAAAAAGATCTTCATCACCTCGATCAATAGTTAAAGTGACATCAGTTCCTTCTTCTCCCCTCATCATATCTACAGCTTTCATCTGTGACATTTCTGTAGTTTCTTTTCCATCAATAGCAGAAATAATATCCCCAGCTCTTAAGCCGGCTTTTTCTCCCGGAGTATTTTTAATAGGAGAAACAATTGTCAATTTGTTATCACGCATTGTAATTACAATACCAATTCCTCCATAGTGACCTTCATACTCCTGCTGCATTTCTTTGTATTCTGATGGAGACATAAAATACGAATAGCGGTCAACTTTATTCAACATGCCGTCAATAGCACCTTCAATTAAAGTCTCAAAATCAACATCTTCAACATAATAATTCTGCAGTAGAAACATTACATCCTGAAAAGCATCTGCCTTAGTATAATCGTTTGCCTGCTGCTTTTCTGAAATCTGTTCCTGAACTGCTCCATTCTGGGCAGCTGCTGCAAAAGTGAAAGAAAATAAAATTAATAAAGTTAAACTTAAAAATACCTTTCTGTTTTTTAATATTTTTCTGATTTTATCCATAAAATCTGCCACCTACTTCCTTAAATTATATTAAACAAAATTAATAAATATTCTTAAATTGCATTAATAAATATTCTTAAACTGTCAAAAATAAATTTCTGGCTTAATGAACTATTTCTGTAAAACCCTCTCCAAGTACCTCGTGCACATTACTAATAATTACAAAAGCATCTTTATCAATATCAGCTACCGCCCTTTTCACTTCTGAAACTTCAGAACGAGAAATAATACAGAGCAGCACCCGCTTTTTTTCTCCTGTATAACCACCCTTAGCTGCAAACTCAGTGGTACTTCTATTTAAATCATCAACAACCATCTGATTAATCTCTTCTGCTCGATCGGAAATAATAAGTAATCCCTTTTTAAAATTCAAACCTTCCTGAATTACATCAATAGTTTTGGAGTTAATAAAGATTGTAACTGCAGCATAAAGAGCCACTTCTAAATTAAAGAAAATACCGGCCAAAGCAACTACAATTCCATCTGCAATTAAAAGTCCTTCCCCTACTGAAATTCCTGTATAATAATTTATTAAAGATGCAATTAAGTCTGTGCCTCCTGTTGTTCCCCTAAAACGGAAAACTAAACCAAGACCGATTCCTCCAATAACTCCTCCATAAATGGAGGCTAAAAGCAAATCATTAGTTAAAGAAGTCATATGTGGCTGCAGCAGATCAGTAAAAAGTGATAGTGATCCAATACCGTAAATTGTTCTGATACCAAAACTCTTCCCCATAATTTTTAGCCCTGCTAAAAAAAGCGGAATATTAATAATTAGCATTGTTAGCCCAATTGGAAATGATGTTAGATAATAAATAACAGTAGCTAAACCGCTAACTCCACCAGCAGCAATTCTATTAGGAACTAAAAATAAAGTTAAAGCCAGAGCAATTAAAAGTGAGCCAGCTGTAATTCCAATATACTCAATTATAGTTTTTTTATTCAATCTTTATACCCCCTTGTAAGCTTATAGACTTATTTTAGATACTTAGATTTAAGTACTAAAAAAATAAATTTGGGTAGGGCCAGCATTCTGCCAAAGCGAGATGGCTCCTGCAGCAGCCTGTAAAACCATTCTAAAGCTGCTTTCTGCATCCAGAGTGGAGCTCTATTTACCTTTCCTGCTAGAACATCAAAACTTCCACCAACAGTAACCGCTGCCCCTACCTTTAAGTTTTTTAAGTTATTATCCAAAAATCTTTCCTGAAGTGGAACTCCCATGCCCACCAGCAGCAAATCAATATTTTTGGAATTAATATCAGCAATAATTTTCTGTTGATCATCCCGGTTTATATATCCATGGTGATAACCTAAAATATTTAAATTTGGATAATCTTTTTTTAAATTTTCTACTGCTTGATCAACAATTCCAGGCTTACTACCTAAAAAATAAAAATTAATTTCTTCTCCTGCAAATTCTTTAAATAAATTGCTTATCAAATCAAAGCCAGCAACCCTTTCTTCCAGAGGTTGACCTAAAATTTTAGAAGCAATAACAACACCTATTCCGTCTGGAGTTGCTAGATCTGCTGAGTTTAAAATTCTAGCCAGTTCTGAATTTTCAGCTGCCATTGCCAGCATTTCTGAATTTGGAGTAACAATTAAAGAAGGTTGATTGTGATCAGCAATTAGTTCCCTAATTCTTTTTACTGACTGACTCATATTGGCCTGATCAATATGTACATCAAGTATTTTTATCAGCTTCCGCAAGAGTCAACCTCCTCCAAAACAAGCTCAGCAAATTTTTCTGCCTCAGATCTTTTTTTAAGCAAAAATCCCTTAATCTTTTTGCGAAGGGTATATCTTTCAGAAAATATGTATTCTAATTTCTCTACAGCTGTCTCTACTTCTAGAGCCTCCAATTTCATTAATGGAAGATAATCCAGCTCTGACATCAACCCCTCTATTTTAGGATCATAACTTAAAGCCAGCAGAGGTATTTGATTTAAAAGGGCAAAGATTAAACTGTGCAAACGCACCCCAATAAATAAATCCAGCTGTGAAAATTCCTTTAATGCTTTTTCAGGTGCTGCTGGCAGCTCAAAAATTTCGGCTTCAGCTTCTAATCTATTTTTCAGCTGCTTAGATATTCCTTCATCTGATCCCTGGTGCATAGGAAATAGAATAAATTTAATATTTTTAGACTGAGAAAATTTATTTAAAGCAGCAGCAAGCTGATCAATATAATCTACAGACCAGGGTCTGACAGAAATGCCAATTTCTACTTTTCCTTTTATTTTCTGACGGTTGTTGTGCAGGGGATCATAGAGAGCAAATACCGGATCAACAGTTAGTTTAATATCTCTTTTGACTCCAATATCTCTTAAAAGCCTTTTTGATTCCTGATCTCTAACTCCTAACAAATTAAATCTATTTAAGGTCAGAGCAGTTAGCCTTTGGCTCCATTTTTTATTTAAAGGCCCAGCTCCCTGAGCATAATAAATAGTTTTTGTTCCCTGCATTTTAGCTAACCAGGCAAACCCCAAATAATAGGGCACCGAAAAATTACCGGTTACATCCTGCAGCAGACTTCCACCACCACTAATAAAAAGATCAGCTTCTGCCAGTACTGATAATATTTTAATTATTGAGCTGCGGTTAACAGCTTTAACATTATACAGCTTAGCAGTTTCAGCTGGTGAAGCTGATAAAACAGTAATCTTTAAATCCTTATTTTTCTTTTTCAAGAGTGAAGTTATTCCAGCTAAAACAGCCTCATCACCAAGATTATTAAAGCCGTAATAACCAGAAATTACAATATTTTTCATCATTTAGCCCCATAAATTATAATATTTTTGATAAAAGTAATTAAAGCCTTGATAAAATAAAATTAAAATTAAAGCCACTATAAAACTAAGCCAGTAAGAATGAAAGGTTCTTAACAGCGAAATCATAACCGGTGTATGCAGATGAGAAAAGGTGTTAACTGTAGTTATCACTCCAACTGAAGCCAGCATTAAAATCGGATAAAAATAAAGCTCTTTTCTTTTCTTAGCAGCTATATACAAAGAAAAGATAAAAAGAGGATGACCGATCAAAAACTCCTTGAATCTTGGTCTCACATATAATATTTTTTCTAATAAACTGCGGACAGTTAATTCCCAGGCAGGAACCGGAAGCAGCGGGAAATTACCTGTTCTACCAACATAGATAATCGCTATTAAAGCTAAAATTCCAGCAAGAATTAAATGTTTGATTTTAATTACACTTTCTAATATTTTAGGAATTTCCTTTTTTAGATTTTTACTGCCGGGCTGTACAAAATAATAAAGTGAAATAATGATTAAAGGCATCAAAAACGCAACTTTTACTCCTCTAAAATCATTAATCTTAAAAATAAAGTCACTGGTGTTAAGAGCCCCACTGACAAAAACTCCTCCAATTAAGGCTGTTAACACTGCAGCAGTGAAATTAAAGAAAATATACGATAACGATAAGCTTCCCTCTAATTCTTCTGCTCCCTTATCTTTCTCTAATAAAAAAATAATTACAGCTAAAGAAGGGAAAATAACAGCTGCTCCTAGAGCAGTTATCTGTCTTAATAAAATTTCTCGATCAAGCTGCAGTAAAAAGAAAGCAAATCCTGCTGCCAGAAGAAAAAATATATTCATAACTTTTGAATATTTAAAAGTGGTAAAATAATTCAATAATAAAATACCAGCTGCTGTCACTCCTAATAAAATTGCTAAAAGGTCCCAGTTTGAGTTGCTGTAGTAATTAACTACTTCTGAACTGCCTGGGTTATAGCCTTCAGCTTTTAAACTCGTTGAAAGTGAAGCTAAAAGATCTAAATTTCTAGAAGTCAGCTGACTTCCTTTTAGATATGGTTTATGGTAAATCAATTTCACATTTCGTTCTCTCACTGATAACAAGTATCTATTAATTATCTCCCGACTATCAGCCTGCTCGACTTCATCCTGCTGCATACTGTGGGTTCGAAGCAGATCATAATCATTTAAAACAGCTAACTTTTCCGCTCCAGACTGTGCAGCAATAAAAGCTTCTATTTTACCAAAGGTTAAATTATAATCCCGCATTAAAGCAGCTGTTTCTTCTATTTTATCTGGATAACCAGTTACTTCTTCTCCATCAAAAATTAAAATTTTAGGCTGTAACAGCTCAAGATTATTTTTCAGAGCAGAAAAGGAATTAACTTTATTATTACTTCTATAAGCAATTTTTAGGCCCAGCTCCTGAGCCTCTGCTGCCTGATTGGAATTATAGCCTAAACTTAAATCTTCAAGGCTTTCATGCCAGTTTGGAAAATAAAGAAGGTCATAATCAGAGGTACTAATCAGCTCAGCTGAATATTCAGCTTTCAGATCGGCCTCTAAATTTTCTAGCTGATCTTTTAAGGAAGCACTAAAAACTGCAAAAATAGCCGAATTATCCAATTGATCAATTTCTATTCCTTCATTTTCCAATCTAGTCTGCAGTTCATTTCCCGCTAAAAATATATCAAAAGCTTCTAACCTTTTTAGACTACCTCTATCCAGAAAATCTTCTAAGCTCTGCTGATATACTGCTAGAGCTGTAATTCCATTATCTTTTAGTTTTTGAAGACTTATTTCCGGAGCCAGCGATTTCAATTCTGCATAACTTTCTCCATCCATAACTATCTCTACACCATAATTTTGATCTACATTATCAACTCTTGCTGTCAAAGTAAAAGCTGCTGCAATAAAAGTTATTAAAATAACTCCAATCAATATTTTCTTCAAGAAATTCACCTTTTCTATAAAATATTTACTGTGTGCTCTTATATTTCAAATATGCCTCTATAAATTCATCTAGATATCCGTCCATAACTTTATCAACATTACCCTCTTCAAAATCAGTTCGGTGATCTTTAATCATATTATAAGGGTGGAAGACATAAGAACGGATCTGACTTCCCCAGGCAATCTCTTTGTGTTCACCACCCAGTTCATCAATTTTTTCGGCCTGTGCTTCTTCCTTTAATTCTAAGAGTTTGGAAGTTAAAATTTTCATTGCTGTTGCCTTGTTTTTATGCTGTGACCGCTCATTTTGACACTGCACCACAACTCCTGTCGGCAGATGAGTAATTCTAACTGCTGAATCAGTTTTATTTACATGCTGACCTCCAGCCCCACTGGCCCGATAGGTATCAATTTTTAAATCATTTTCGTCAATATCAACCTCTAAATCATCGTCTATCTCCGGCATAACATCAACTGAAGCAAAAGATGTATGGCGCCGCCCTGAAGAATCGAAGGGAGAAATTCTAACCAAACGATGGACCCCTTTTTCTCCTTTTAAATAACCATAAGCATAATCACCATTAATCATCATTGTCACACTTTTAATACCAGCTTCTTCACCAGGATTAAAATCTAAGGTCTGCAGTTCATAATCATTTGCTTCTGCCCAACGGCTGTACATTCTAAGCAGCATCTGTGCCCAATCCTGAGACTCTGTTCCACCAGCACCGGGATGAATAGAAAGAATTGCATTATGATCATCATAAGGTTCATTAAGGCGCAGCTTTAATTCCAGCTTTTCCAGCTTTTTTTCAAGTTCTCTTAAGGTGGTTTTTAATTCGGCATCTAAACTCTCAGCTTCTTCTGCAGCCAGCTCAAAATAAATCTCAGCTTCTTCAAATTTTTCTTCCAATTCTTCAATTACCTTTAACCGTTTTTTTATCCTATCAAGTTTCTGTGATTTTTTGCGTGCATTTTTTTTATCATCCCAAAAACCTCCGGCAGCCATTTCTGCTTCTATATCTTTTTTTTCCTTCAGCAGTCTTTCCCGGTCAAAGTAAATCACTCAATTCCTTAAATCTCTGTTCTAATTCAGAAAATTTATCTTTAAAATTCTTATTCACTCCAATCATCTCCCACAACATTTCTTATATTTTTTGCCACTACCACAAGGACAGGGGTCATTGCGTCCAGGTTCTTCCTCTTTAACCACAGTATTTTGGCCGATACTTCCATCACCAGCATTAGATTTATCGCTGCCCTTTGACTGACCTTCTAAAGCTGCTTCCGGTGAAGAATAATTAAACTGGTTCTGATTAATCTGTTCTTTTGTTATTCTTTCACGCTCTTCAACCTCAACCTTAAAGGTGGTTTCAACTATATCTTCTCTAATAGAAGCTGTCAGTTCATTAAACATATCAAAGGATTCAAACTTATATTCTGTCAGAGGGTCTTTTTGTCCATAAGCCCTCAAACCAATACCCTGACGCAGCTCATCCATATTATCAAGGTGGTTCATCCATTTTCGATCAATAACTCTTAAAGATAAGAATTTAATTATCTTATTAAAGCGATCTGAATCCACTTTTTCTCTTTTAGTTTCATAAGATCCTAAAGAGCTTAAGGTTATTTTCTCCTTAATTTCAGCCTTATTTTTTGTATCTATATCAGCCAGACTTATATCTTTGGCAAGACCTATACCATTGAGGTATTCCAACATACTTTCTAAATCCCATTCATCCGGATGAAGATCTTCTGAAATAAACATTTCCATAACATCATCCAGCAGCTGCTCCAGCATCCCTGCAATTTTTTCTTCCAGCTCATCTGTTGTCAGCAGAGTCTTCCGCTGATCATAAATAACTTCACGCTGTTTATTTAAAATATCATCGTATTCTAAAATTGCCTTTCTGATATCAAAGTTACGTCCCTCAACTTTCTGCTGGGCCCGCTCAATAGAATTAGAAATCAATTTATGCTCAACTGGCTGGTCTTCTTCTACACCCAGTTTGTCTAAAATACCATTGATTTTATCTGAACCAAAAAGCCTCAATAAATCATCTTCTAAGGATACATAAAACTGAGATGATCCAGGATCTCCCTGACGTCCAGCACGACCTCTCAGCTGATTGTCAATTCTCCGACTCTCATGTCGCTCTGTACCTAAAACATGTAAACCTCCCAGTTCTACTACTCCATCACCTAATACAATATCTGTACCACGTCCTGCCATATTAGTAGCAATTGTTACACTTTTTTTCTGACCAGCATCTTTAATAATGTCAGCTTCTCGCTCATGATTTTTAGCATTTAAAACCTCATGTGGCACCTTAACTTTTTTCAGCTCTCGGCTCAGCATCTCAGAATTTTCTATATCAGCCGTACCAACAAGTACCGGCTGGCCTTTGTCATATCTCGCCTTGATCTCTTTAATTACAGCTTTATATTTAGCTTCTTTGTTGGTGAACACTAAATCAGCCATATCATCTCTAATCATCGGTTCATTGGTAGGTACTACCACTACCGGCATATCATAGATTTTGACAAATTCTTCTTCCTCAGTTTCTGCAGTACCTGTCATTCCAGCCAACTTATTATACATCCTAAAGAAGTTCTGCAGTGTAATTTTAGCAAAAGTTTGGCTTCCCTTCTGCACTTCTACTCCTTCTTTAGCCTCAATTGCCTGATGTAAGCCTTCACTATAGCGGCGGCCTTCCATAACTCGTCCTGTAAACTCATCAACAATTTTAACTGCCCCATCTTTAACTATATAATCTCTATCCTTTTTCATTAAAGTATGAGCCTTTAAAGCCTGATTAAGCTGATGATTAAGTTTAAAGTTTTCTTCTGAATAAAGATTATCAACATTTAATTTCTTTTCAGCTTTTTTGACACCCGCTTCAGTTAGAGTTACAAGTTTGTTTTTTTCATCAATCTCATAATCCTCGTCTTTTTTAAGATTGGGAATAACTCGATTGAATTTACGGTAATCTGAACTTTTCTCCTGAACAGGTCCCGAAATGATTAGTGGTGTCCGGGCCTCATCAATTAAAATACTGTCAACCTCATCTAAAATTGCATAGTGATGCTCGCGCTGCACTAAATCTTCTTCTTTATACGCCATATTATCCCGCAGATAATCAAAACCAAACTCATTATTTGTACCATAGGTAATATCACAGTTATAAGCTTCACGCCTTTCAGCAGGAGACATACCGCTTAAAATTACACCAACTGACATTCCTAAAAAACGATAGATCTGGCCCATCCATTCACTATCTCTTTCGGCCAGATAATCATTAACTGTAACTACATGTACCCCCTTGCCTGTAAGAGCATTTAAATATACAGGTAAAGTCGCAGCCAGAGTTTTACCTTCTCCAGTTTTCATTTCAGCTATTTTACCCTGGTGGAGTACAATCCCCCCCACAAGCTGAACATCATAATGACGAAACCCAGCCTCAGTTGCCCTTTGGGAAGCCTCGCGAACCACAGCAAAAGCCTCTGGCAGCAGCTGGTCCAATGTTTCACCTGCCTGATGTCTTTCTTTAAATTCTTCAGTTTTAGCTTTTAATTCCTGGTCACTCATCACCTGCATTTTAGGTTCCAGAGAATTAATTTCTTCCACAATTGGTTCTAATTTTTCTAATTCTTTTTCATTTGCATCTTTAAATAAGTTCTTGAGGAACTTAAACATTTATCTTCCTCCCTAAATTTAAGTCGCTTTTATCTTTAGCTTTTATCTTTAAATGATTTTACTTTTTAAGAATTTTTAAGAATTTATTCTGTCTATTTTCAGTTTCTCAATCAAAGTAATTATATCATCTTAATCCCTAAAACTCAATCAAAGCAGCCGCCCTCATGATTAGAATTTAATTAGTTTTATCTTTTTAGTCCAAAATATCAAAAAAGGATGCCCAATTACGAGCATCCTTGTAAAAACAATATTATTTAATTAGACTAACCAAAGGTTGGTTCAATTAAACCATAATGTCCATCTTTACGCTTATAAACAACATTAGTTTCTTCAGTATCAGCATTATGGAAAACAAAGAAGTCATGATCCAAAAGATCCATCTGCATACAAGCCTCTTCAACATTCATCGGCTTCATTGGGAAACGCTTAGTTCTTACAATTTGAGGCTCAAAAACATCTGTATCGATGTTTTCCTCATCATCACCCAGTTTATGGTTCATTACCTGTTCTTTACGCTTTTCTTTATATTCCTCTTTATATTCCTGCTTTTTCTCAATGTATCTATCATGAATCTTAGTTTTATATTTTCTAACCTGGCGCTCAAGTTTATCCATTACACCATCAATAGAAGCATACATATCACCAGAAGCTTCTTCCCCTCTAAGAATTAAACCCTTAACAAAGGCAGTTACTTCAACAATATGTCTTTCTTTCTCTACTTCCATGGAGATCTGAACTTCCATCGGTTCTCCATTGAAATACCTCTCTAGCTTCTGTACCTTCTCCTCTGCGTGCCTCTTTAGAGCCGGGGTAACATCAATGTTTTTACCATAGGTCATAATTTTCATGAAGCTCACTCCTCTCATACAACTATTATTATTATATTTTACTTCTGTATAGTATATTATTCTACAAATCAGATATAATTCCTGCTTTAAAAACTAATTATTAAAAATCTTAATTAAATTTTAATCTCTGCAGCAGCTTTTGCTATAAAATCCCTGTATTTTAAATTTAATCTATTTTTACCGGCACAGAGGCGGTTGTCAGCACATAAACATTAGCCGCTTTCATTTCTTCTAAAACAAAATGAGAGATTTCAGAAGCTGTTGTACCCGTTGTAATAATATCATCAATAATTAAAATATTCTTATCTTTAAAAATTGTTGGATCTATATCTTCTTTGAGTTCAAAAGCACCTTCCAGCTCTAATTTTCTTGCTTTTTTAGTTAAGGTATAGAGGGGCAGTGAATTTTTAACTCTTAAAAGTACATCTTTATATTCAATTTTATTTTTTTTTGAAAGAGCCTGAGCCAATCTTGCTGCCTGATTATAACCGCGATAATTTTTGCGCTCACCGTGCATCGGTACCGGAATCATATAATCTATATTCTGGTCCCTAAAATATTCTTCATAATAAAGAAATAACATATGGGAAAAAGGTTCGGCTAAATCCGGGCGATGTCCATACTTGTATTCCAATAAAACCTCACGTGCATAACCTGAATAAGCAAAAACACTGCGGGCAAAATTATACGGTGGTCGCTCCTCTTTACACTCAGGACAGTGCTGACCATCAATTAAAGCTGCAGGCACTACTTCTCGACCACAGACTGGACAGGACTCTGTAATAAATGAAAAACGAGAAAGACAGCGATCACAAACCCCTTCAATTTCGGAATGATCATACCTACGGCCGCAGGCAAGACAAACCGGCTTTTCAGGATAGATTAGGTCTTTTAAAATATCAAGTACTTTCAATTTTAATTAACAACTCCTTTAAGGTTGTAATGCTCACGGAGCTCATCAACTTTTTTGCGGGCTCTCTGCAGAGCATTATCAACAGTTTTAACATTAATATCAAGCTCATCAGATATTTCCTGATAAGACTGATTGTCTAAGTAGAGCATAAATACATTCCATTCTAAATCTGTTAATTCCTCTGAAAGTTCACCCACAATTGTAATTAATGTTTCCTGACAGATAAACTTTCTTTCCAGGTCTTCTCCCTCATCTGGTAAAATCTCATTAAAAGTTCTTCCTGTCTCATTCCCATAATCCAGATTTTTATCAAGAGAAGCAGATGTATTAAGCGGCATATGTTTTTGCCTATTTGCCTTCTTAATTGCAGAAACCAACTGTCGGTGAACACAAAGTTGTGAAAAACCTCTGAAAGAAGCACCTTTGTCCTCTCTAAAGTCTCTTATAGCTTTATATAAGCCAACTCTCCCCTCCTGGATTACATCATCTCGATCCAACCCTTTGATAAAAAAGAATCTGGCCTTGGCATAAACTATATCCATATTTTGATCTATTAAATATTCAATTGCAAAGTCATTTCCAGCCTGGGCCATTTCTATAATCTCTTCTTCTTCTTTCTCTTTAAACAAGAGTATCCCCCCATCCTGATACTAGTTTTTCCCTCAAAAACTCAGCAAATCCTGAAGTGAAATTCCCAATTCTAGCATTGTCACTCCTAAAAGCAAGAGGGTCAGCAGTATAAGAATATGCAGCTGATTATTTTTCATCCTTACTCAGCCTTATCTTTTTTATAATATTAGTTGTCGATTTACCTTTGACTTCAGTAATCAAAACTATTTTACCACCGTAACTGTAGACAGTTTCTGCTTCAGGTAAATCTGCAATTCTATAATCTCCACCCTTAACATAAATTTGAGGCTTAATTGCTGCCAATACAGCCCTACAGTCTATTTCTGAAAAAAGAACTAAATAATCAACCATTTCTAGAGCAGACAGCATCTCCAATCTTTCATTTTCCGGAACAAAGGGCCTATTTTTACCTTTTAATTCCCTCACAGAACTATCACTATTAACAGCCAGCACTAACTTATCTCCTAAAGCAGCTGCCTTTTTTAAATAGCGGATATGTCCCACATGTAAAATATCAAAACAACCGTTGGTAAAAACAATTAATTCCCCAGTTTCTTTTTTGGCTTCAATTTCGGTTTTAAGTTCAGTTAATTCCATAATTTTAGCCGGCATTTTTATTCACTTCCCTGATTAATTCTTCAGCGGTTACTACAGCAACTCCACTTTTGCGGACAACAATTCCAGCGGCTAAATTTGCAATTCTAATTGCAGTTCTTACCGGTGCACCTGCAGCAAGAGCTAAAATTAAAGTACCAACTACTGTATCACCAGCTCCGGTTACATCAAAAACTTCTGAGAAATTAGCTGCCGGAATATGGTCTATCTGATCTCCGGGAGCAAAAAGAGTCATTCCATCTCCACCCTGAGTTATTAATAAATATTCCAATTTAAGCTCTTTCCTCATTTCTATACCAGCTTTTTCGACCTCTGCTTGTGTTTTTAGCTTTGAACCATAAATTTCAGATGCCTCTTCTAAGTTTGGAGTAGCAATCACTGAGCCCTTAAATTGAGGCAGTTGATAACGGCTGTCTACTGCAGAATACTTGCCTGCAGCTGCAGCAGTTTCTACAAACTTTGGCGTGGTCTTTTGATTAAAAATACCATTGCCATAATCAGAAAATAAGACCGCATCACTGGCAGCAATTTTTTTTTCCAGATAGCTGCTCAGCTTTTGACTCAATTCTTCACTAATATCAAAACTTTTTACCTTATCTACCCTAACAACCTGCTGTCTTACTATCTGCTCTCCCCCAGCCAAAATTCTAGTTTTCTCAGCTGTAGGACGGGTCTCATCTTTAAAAATACCCTTAGTTATAATATTACGCTGATCTAATTCTTTTTTTAGGGCTTCTGCAGCCAGATCATCTCCAACTACACCCAGCAGATCAACTTCTGCTCCTAAACTAGCAATATTTGCAGCGGCATTAGCACCCCCACCTGGCAGTACTTTTTCCTGCTGATGTTTTAAGATTAAAACTGGAGCCTCTCGCGAAAGTCTTTCTGGATCAGCTATGATAAATTTATCTGCAATTAAATCTCCTAAAACCATAATTTTTTTATTTTTAAATTTTTTTATATATTTTACAAGTTCTTCTGCCTGATAATTATCCATGTCATCCCCCTAGAGCTTAACTTTTATTCCTAGTTTTATAACGTTGTTGTCTAAATCCCAGTACTGATTTGCTACACTTACCTGCAGATCACTCCTGGGACCGATGCTGTAATCTACTCCACCCTTATAATAAGCATGATCATCTAAATCATCATCCATAAAATAATATGTCTGCCAGAAAAAACTTAAATCCTGACCCAAGGTAGCAGCCGCTAATCCAATTGCCTTACCAAAATCACGACCATCAACCTCATTGGTAAACATCAGGTTCAAATCCATTCTGAAGTTTTCTTCCATCAACATATTCAAGCCCATATTTGCTCCAAAATAAAAATCATCTCCGTCAAATGCCAGATTGATTACTGCTGGATGAATATTATTAATTAAAAATTCCGGCTCCAGCTCAAGTGTGTCAATATCAAGAGAATCACCTGAGATAGAATATGTAACTGAATTTAAATTAGCAGCACTAACCGGCAAAAATGAAATAACTAAAAACACTGCTGTGATTAGTAGAATGATTGATTTTTTAAGCATTTGATTACTCCTTTATCTAATATTTTATTTAAAACAAAATTAATAATTAATTATCACGTTCATCAACTATTACTCCATTAGAAATTAATCTTTTTTCACTGGGATTATTCATCGTAAAACCTCGAATAACCATTCTTGCTGAGCCACCACCATCCAAATTAACAGCATCAACAGCACCCAAATCTTTAAGGGTTTGAGCTACTTCTGCTAAAGTCATTCCAACACTGAAGTTATTCTGTCGGCCATCAATAGTTAAAAGCAAAAGATGATTATCTCCAGTTAAGGCTACAGCTGTTCTCGGAGCTCTTCCATTAAGAATGTCATTTTGAAACCCTTCCTCCTGGCCGGTAATTTTGAGCTCTCCTGCTTCTAAAAGTCGAGGACCCCCACCAACCGCATGTATTATATTCTTTTTACTTAAGTCAGGAGTAAAATTATAATTTAAAGTAATCTCCTTATTCTTTAATTCAGAAATCCTATTTCTGATATCTGTTCTTTGAGTGGGAAATCTAATTACAAATCCATCAGGTGGAATCGCTGTCTGGACCCCAGCTTCACTTTCCACACCCAAAATTTTATCATCTCTGACTACAATATCATAATGCTGATTATCTAAAGCCGGCATTCTGGGCCCATAAAAATAGTTAAACAAAATTATTTCTTCTGCTTTAACTTCTTTATTAACCCCATCCAACTTTACCTTAAAATCAAGATTATTAACCAGCAGCTCCCCCTGCCAGTCAACCTGAGCAAAAGAAATATTGTTCTCTTGATCTATTAAAATAGAACTTCTGTTATATAGCGGTTCACTCACCAACTCTCCGTTTATATAGAGCAGTCCAAGCGGCCTACCACTATAATGGAAATAACCTCCATTAACACCAGCTAAAGCCTGATGTTCTTTAATTAAATCAGCTAAATCTTCTCGTCCGGGAACAGTGCTCTGTGCTAAAACTGGCTTCAATTTTAGGCTCTCATTATTTAAATCATAGTCGATAATTGTAATCACTCTTGGACCAGACCAGCTCATCTGTCTAATTTCTTTTAGATGCAGACCTTGAGTTATCCGAGCTGAAAATTTTTCTTCACTATCTATTAAATCATTTAAATTAGCTATATTCGATCTTTCATAATAATAATTAATTATCTCCTGATAACTGTATTCAGCCTGGGCCAAAGCCACAGTTCCAGTTTTAGGTTTGTTAATTTTTCTTAAAGAAAAATCATGGTTATAAAAAAACTCATTATCTTTGATTAAAACTTCGTCTGCAGCAGCTGCAGCAGCTTCTTTAAAGAGGGGGCTTAACGAGCTAAAATCTATATAACCTAATTTTTCAAGTTTTGCTCCCTGTGTTTCGAGCTGGTATAAAATTGTAGTTCTATAAACTACAGCCTGAGCCTTTAAAGCATCCATAGGAGCTGCAGGGCTGAAGTAGTTCTGAAGTAAATGAGCGGTCAATTCTTCAATATCAGTTTTGTAAGAAAATAATACTGAATTAGCTAACGGACCAAACTGATAGCTGCCCCTCATTTCTTTAGAATTTGCTTTAAATTCACCCTTAATTTCAAAAACATAAGCCTCTCTTAGTTTTTTGCCGTCCTGATTATATAAAATTAATCCTTTACTATCTGAACTGTTATTTTCACTGCTTTCTGTTTCAGATTCTGCTTGTTCTTTTGACTCAGTTTCTACTTTATCTGGAGCTGTCTGCTGTTCTTTTCCTTTGATTTCAATTTCTCGCGGCCAACCCTTATAACCTTCAGCTTCAATTTCTTTCTGAAGTTTTTCAGCTTGAGCCCGCTCTGGATAAAGACCTGCAATAACCTTAAACAGCTGATCTTCTTCGATAATTCTTAACTCAGCTTCGATCTCCGCTGCTGCTTCTTTTTTATAAGCTGCAGCTTTTTCCTCAGTTGAACTGGCCATGATTTGAATTCCCCAGCCTGGATTGAGCACAACTGGAACAGTTGGAAACTCAGTACTGGTTTGATTTTCTACAGCAGTTTGTTCTTCTGTTGACAGCTCAATTTTATTTTGGCTGATTATATATTTCTTTCCTGGTTCTAAACTCAACTCTCCACTACCTGCAGCAGCTAAAACTGTATCGTTACCTGCAGTTATTTCTATTTTTTCTGCAGGAGCAAAAATCGGGATAGTTATTATTCTCTCGCTTTTAACAAAGTCAACTAAATTGGCCTGAAAAAATTCCGCAGAGATAGGAACACTTAAACTTAAGAGTACAACTAAAGTAAATAAAATTGTACATAAAATTTTTCTGAATTTCTTCAAAATTTTCATCTCCATTAATAAAAGAATTAAATTTTTCCTTACTTATATATATTTAATCTCAAAAGCCTAAATCCTGCCTAAAAAACATTTATTTAGCTATTTTTTTACTAAAAGCTATTTGTGTTATACTATATTTAGCAGAACCTGAAATTAATCACTTAAAATCGATCAAATAAATTTGTTAAGAAAGGATTTGAATATGAAAAATAATAAAATAAAAATAACTGTAATCGATGGTTATCTAGATGAACCTTCCTGTCTGGGAGTCCCTCCCTATATCTCTCCCCACATTCGTTACCTCTGGGGAGCACTTTTGGAAGCTGGGATTAGCCCTGTCAATTTAAATTATATCACAATTGACCAGCTGCGTCAGAACCAAAATGATGAATTAGAAAAAATGGAGGCGCTGGATATTGTTATTTTGGTTGCCGGAACTACAGTCCCCGGCCATTATCTAGGCGGCCAACCAGCTTCAGCAGCTGAAATTAAAGAAATTGGCGAAAAAATATTTTATCCAACTAAAGTTTTAGCTGGACCGATTACATTGATTAAAAAAATGAGAGAAAAATTTGAAGCTGACTATGATATTTTGACTGCTGAAATTGCAGCCTTAGACCTTTACCAGCGTCTGCAGTCAGCAGAAATATCTGCAGCTGAAAGAAACGATTATATCAATAAATTTGCAGTTAGAGGGGCTCAGGTTGTTAAAAAACACCCTAACTATCCCCATCTGATAGCAGAACTGGAAACTTTTAGGGGCTGTCCAAGAGCAAGCCACTGCAGCTTCTGCAGTGAAAGACTAAAAAAATTAACCTACAGTCGGCAGCCTGAAGCAGTCAGTTCTGAAGTTAAAGCATTGGCTGCAGCTGGTCTGCACCACTACAGACTTGGCAGCCAAACCGATCTGCTTCTTTATGGTGCACAGAGAAAAAGTAATGATTTTAAGCTAAATCCAGCTCAGATCAGAGAACTTTATCGGGGAATTAGAAAGGCAGATCCCGAACTTAAGGTTCTGCATATGGACAATATGAATCCTGCTGAAATAGCAAGAAATCCCGATCAGGCCGCCGAAATAATTGAAATAATCACTAAATACAATACCGCAGGTGATACTGCAGCTTTTGGTCTGGAATCTGCTGACCCCCTGGTACTTAAAAAAAATAATATTGATAGTACAGCTGAAGAAAATTACTTTGCTATTAAATTAATGAATGAAATTGGCGGCAAACGCAAAGATGGTGTTCCTAAACTGCTGCCGGGATTAAACTTTCTCCATGGGTTAATTGGCGAAAGAAAAGAAACCCTAAACTATAACTATGAATTTCTAAAAAAACTGCTGCAGGATGATTTAATGCTCAGACGAATCAATATTCGCCAGGTTGTAAGACTGGGCAGTTATCCCGAAGTTAAATACAGCCTGGGTGAATTTAAAAAATACAAAGAAAAAATAAATCAGAAAATTAATCAGCAGATGCTGAAAAGAGTCTTCCCCACTGGAGTTATTTTAAAAGATCTTTATTCAGAAAAAAAGAAAGGAAGCCTAAATTACTGCAGACAGCTGGGAACTTATCCAATTTTAACAGCAATTATTGACCAAAATGATGATTTTTTTGAACAGGTCAAAGTTATTGATCACGGCTATCGATCAATTACTGCACTCAAATGGCCAAAAAAGGTCAGCGAGTACAGCAAAAAGGAATTGGAATCAATTCCGGGTATTGGCAGCAAAAGAGCTTCCAGCATTATTTTTAAAAAACCTGAAACACAATCTGAACTAACACAGCTCTTAGGAGCTAATTTCGAATCTAAAATATTTGAGCAGTTTTTTAAATTCTAAAAATTTATCAGACTTAAAACCATAAAAACTAATATGATTGGCTAGATCTATTGCTAATTAAAGCTCTTTGGCTATTCCCTTGAGATATTCTCTGAATTCAGGTCCCAAATCCTCACGGGCCAGGGCCAGCTCTACCGTTGTTTTCAGAAAGCCCATCTTATTACCAATATCATAGCGTTTACCTTCAAAGTCATAACCATAAACTGCGCGTTTGTCCAATAAGGTTTTTAAAGCATCAGTCAGCTGAATCTCGCCCCCCTTACCCGGAGGAGTATTTTCTAATATCTCAAAAATATCAGGTGTAATAATATAGCGGCCTAAAATAGCCAGTTCAGATGGTGCTTCAGCCAGAGCTGGCTTTTCTATTAGATCCTCCACCTTATAAATATCGCCCTCTTTTTGACTGAAATCTACAATTCCATATTTATTAACATCTTTTTTAGCAACAGTTTGACACCCTAAAATTGCTGTTTCTTTTTCTTCATAAACCTCAATCATCTGTTTAATTACCGGCTCTTTAGAATGAATAATATCATCACCTAATAAAACAGCAAAGGGTTCATCTCCAACAAAAGTTTTTGCACAGTAGATGGCATGACCCAATCCTTTTTGTTCTTTCTGCCTGACAGCATGAATAGTAATCATTTGCGATATATCCCGCACTTCCTGCAGCAGTTCAGTTTTCCCCTGTTTTTCTAAGACCAGTTCTAAGGCCTGAGATTTGTCGAAATGATCTTCAATACTCTGTTTATTTTTTGAGGTAATTATTAATATATCTTCAATTCCTGCTGCTACTGCCTCTTCGACCATATACTGAATTGCAGGCTTGTCAACAATTGGCAGCATTTCTTTAGGCTGAGCTTTAGTTGCAGGTAATAATCTGGTTCCCCAACCTGCCGCTGGGATTACTGCTTTTTTAATTTTCATTATACCACTCCTAACATTTTTATTATCAATTCTATTATAACATTTTTTTAAATAAATGTTAAAAAAGAGAGGCCGCAGAGCCTCTCTTTAATTAAGCATAAATATTCAACTGATATTTTCAAAATTTAATTTTTAAATTAAACATTCTCCATTATTTCGTCCATCTGAGCTATAACTTTTTCTTTAAACTCAGCCAGTTTTCTTTCAGCAGCAGCCTGATCTTTATCTTTTACTGCAAAATAGAACTTTAACTTTGGCTCAGTTCCAGATGGTCTAATTGTTAGTTTAGAATTGCCTTCAAGCACATACTGCAGCACATTAGATTTAGGCAGTTTGAGCTCTTCTTCTCTATCTTCCTTAAGATAAGAAATCTTAGATTCCTTATAATCTCTGGCAATCTCGACATTATAGCCCGCAATTTGTTCCGGGCTCTTTTCTCTTAAGTGAGCGATAGTTTTAGTTATAATCTCCTGACCTTCCTTACCCTCAAGTCTGATTGAGTGAAGGTCCTCTAAATAATAACCATATTCAGCTCTCAACTCGGCCAGTCTGTCAAGGAGAGTCATTCCTTTTTCCTTATACTTCAAGGCCATAATAGCAGCCAGACCAGCTGCAACAGCAGCATCTTTATCTCTGGCATATTTGCCAATTAAATAACCTAAACTTTCTTCAAATCCTAAAATAAATTCTTTATCCCCTGTTTCTTCAAACTCGGTCATTTTTTCTCCAATGAATTTAAATCCAGTTAAAACATCCTGAACTTCTACTCCATAATCAGCTGCAATGTCAGCAACCATGTCTGTAGATACTATAGATTTAACAATTACCCCATTATCTCCTAAAGTACCTGCTTCTTTTTTGGTTTGTAAAAGATAATCTGCAAATAAAACTCCTGCTTCATTCCCGTTTAAGAACTGATAATTACCAGCAGCATCTTTAACAGCAGGTGCCATTCGATCACAGTCAGGATCAGTAGCAATAATTAAATCTGCATCTTTTTCCTCAGCCAGTTTTAAAGCCAGTTCAAAGGCATCTCGATCTTCAGGATTAGGACTATCTACAGTTGAAAAATCGGAATCTCCATCTGCCTGCTCTTTTACAACATGCAGGTTAGAAAAACCTAAATCACTTAAAAGCTGTGGTACAACTGTACTTCCTGTTCCATGTAAGGGTGTATAAACAACTGAGAGGTCACTACCTTTTTCAGCAGCAAGCCCAGTTTCTGGTAAAACTCCTCTTAAAGTTTTCTGATAACTTGCATCAACTTCACTACCAATATAATTTAGAAGTCCCTGGTTAACTGCTTCCATTTCGTCCATTGTTTTAACAATAGAAAAATCATCTATTTCTTCAATTTCTGCAATAATATCTCTTGCCTGCTCAGGTACAACCTGACCCCCATCTTCCCAGTACAGCTTGTAGCCGTTGTATTCGGGTGGGTTGTGGCTGGCAGTAATAACTATTCCACCAATAGCATCTAGTTCTCTTACTGCAAAAGAAAGCTCTGGAGTTGCTCTCATTCCGGTAAATAAATATGTTTTAATTCCATTAGCGGCCAAAACTAAAGCTGCCTCTAAAGAGAATTCTGGTGAATTATGTCTAGAATCATAAGCAATAACAATTCCTTTGTCCTGCCCATTATCACTATAATTGATTATATAATTTGCTAGTCCCTGGGTAGCTTTACGAACTACATACTTATTAATTCTGTTGGTTCCAGCCCCCATTTTACCTCTCATTCCACCGGTACCAAATTCTAAATTTTTATAAAAACGATCTTCAATTTCTGTTTCGTTATCCTTAATAGCTTCTAATTCTTTTTTGGTTTCTTCGTCAAAATAATCACTTACAAGCCAATCACGATATTTAGACATATAATTCAAAATTGATCAACTCCTTTGTTGATTAACACTGCTAAATTATTATTCTACTCATTGAAAATATTATATCACAAATAATTTTTTTTATAAAGTTTTTGTAGAAATCAAATCAGCCCGTGCATTTAATTATACAATTTAACAATCACAGCGATTTTAAAAAATCATTAAAAAATTTGAGATATTTTAGAGTTTGTATTTGAAGTTCATTGAAATTTTACGTCCATCTTTATTAGATCGGCTCGAGTCATTATCATTTCGCTGCCAGTCATACTGTATTTTACTGTTTAACTCTAAATTCTGACTCAGCTTCCAGCCCCATTTTAAAGCTATTCGCTCGCGCTGATAGTCAGAATCAGGGCTCAGCTGATATTGAGTCCACTGCTTTTGTAAGATTAGCTCATAATCATGAATTTTATTTCTTTTATACTGCAGAGTGTACTGCAGTCGAGCCAGTTGATAATCCTTATAATCATATTTTTCTTCTAGATAATCTTTATCTCTAACCAATACTTTAAATCTATTTCTCAATTTATCGTTTAAATAGAATGTATAATTAGCTTCTGTTTCTAAGTTAAGGCTGTTGTAGCTCTGGCTCTGCTCATAAATTTTCTCCTGACGCTGAACTTTCAAGTAGTAGTATTCGCCAACTGCCAGCTTTTGCCTGTATTTCAGCCACTGTTTATCATAGCGGTAATAGTCTAAAGGATCATCATTTTCCCAATTACCAGGGTCACTATAAAGTCGATCACCTTTTTCAATACTGCCGCTGATTTCAGGCTGGTACTTTTTAGCCACTGCTGTCGAAGTCGAAATTGAAAGAGTTAAAATAGCTAAAACTAAAAGAAAACTCATGCCTAACTTAATTGTGTTCTTTTTCACAAAAATCACCCTTTCTTTTTTAAGTTCCCGACTTATAAAGAATATCCTTTATTTTTTAGTGATTTTTATGAAATATTTTTAATTATTTCCATAAATGTTAAATTTCAAAGCCAAAACTGATGCTTTGATCTATAAACTCATAGTTAAGATAAAGGTTGTAACAGTCTTCTTTTTGAGTTAATCTTAAATTGATTTCATCCCAGTCCTCTAAATCCAAATCATAATCTGCATTAACCGAAATACTATAAGATGACTGTTTTAAATCACGGTCAATATTTAAACTCAAAGCAGATTTGATTAATCTATCCTGATCTTCCCTATCATCTGGCAGCGGACTTTTACCCCAGGGATAATTTTTTTCAAAAAAGAGAGAAGAATTTAGTCCTACTTTTTGATTTAAACGTTTATTATATCTGAAGCCCGTATTTAAAGTGGTATAATAATAATTATAATCATAAGAACTGCGGTAATGATCCAAGCGATAACTATAACCTAAGTGATAAGAAAGTCCCGCTCCTAAGGGATAAGCAAAGTTGTAGCGCAAATTAACTCTTTCTTTATTCAGCTCTACCCCGCCATTTTCTACCCGGCCAGTACCAAGAGTTGTTCTAACCCCCATTAGCGGTGGTAAATTGAGGGTTAAGTAGGGATAATAGTTATAGCTTTCTCCATCAATATATTTCAGATTCCAGTTGATTGAGTGCTGATTGTAAGACATTATGTATCTTTCCTTAACCCTTTTCCAATCGAAATTATACTCCTGTCTGAAGCTGGTATTTAAACCATTATCAAAGTAATAGTGCCCTGCAAATAGATATCTCTCATTATCTTCATCTTCAGCCATTAAATCTTGCCCAATACCGGCCTCTAAAGCATATTTGCCGGTACTATATTCTAAGGAACTAAAAAATTCTTCCTCATGATCGTCTAGTTCCTCATCATCAAGGTCATAATTATATAAATAGTCATAGCGGTTCTTAAGGGTCAGCCGGTCTGTCAGTTTGTAATTATTAATAAAACGGCGAAGCTCATATCGATCATAATCTCTACCCTCTGTTAAATAGTAAATTTCTCCACTGCTGCGCTGACTCAGCTGATAAGGATAATTAAGTTCTGCTGTAATTCCCCGGTCACTATCATAACCGAACTTAGGCATTGGATATGTACTTTTTAAAGGTTTTTCTTCGTCATCAGGATCATATGTAGCCGAATAATAAGGTAGGTAAAAAACGGGTATTTTCCAGAGATAAGGAACTATATGAAAAATATCCAGAGTCCCATCTTCATTGATTTTGATTTCTTTAGCCTTATAATGATAGTGTGGATCCTCTCTGATACAGGGAGTAAAAGCAGCAGAATTAATTTCAGCTTTTATCGGAGTAACCGAAAGTATTTTTAAAGTTTTTCCGGAAAAATTTAGTTCACCCAAACTTCCCTCTGCTCCATAGAGTTTTCCTTCTTCGCTTTCATAATTATAAGTTAAGCTGTCTCCATAAATGTCATTTTTATCAGAGTGAATTACCACTTTTTCTGATGACTTAACAGTTTTTGTGTTTGTATCAACTGTCATTTTATTTGATTCCACCACAAAGTCAGAAGATTTAAAAGAAGCATTACCTTCAAAAATTACGATACCTGCTGCTTCCATAAATGTTATTTGATCAGCAGTCAAAATATAGTTATCTCCTGGCTCTTCTGCAGCTGAGACTGCTGCAGAAAAAGCCAAAGCATAAATTAGGCAGAAAAAAAATATTAAAATTAATTTATTTTTTAAGATATTATTTAGCACAATAATTCTCCTAATTAATTTTTAAAACCTGCCCGAGTTAAACAGCTCAAGGCAGGTTAATAATTAAAGATTTATTTGACAACTATTCCATATAGTTCTTTAACTTCAGTTACCTGAATATACATTTCAGAACCCGCAGGTATTTCTTCCTCTTTACCTTCTACAAAATAACCGGCAACTACTCCTGGTAAACCAAGGATAGCTGTACCTAAGACACTAGCTCCAATTGCAAGCTTTTGACTTTCATTCTTTTCCTGGGCTTCTTGCTGGATGGCTACAGCCAAATCGGTACCATCTATTGTTTCCAAATGCGGGAAACCTATTTTTATATCCCCATCCTTACCCATCCGGCCAGCTTCTTCTATTTCTGTAATTTCTAATTGACCTCTAGTACCCTTAGGAATAATTAAAGTGTTTTTAACTTTAATATCTTCCAACACTTTATAGGAAACTTTTTCTCCCCGGCGGGCAGTATTAGAATTAATTTTATCTAATAATTCAACCCTGATTAATTGCTTATTTCTAGTTTCTACCTTCTTAATCGGCATTTCCTGGCCCTTAATGGTTAATTTATACAGTTCCTCAATCCTAGCTTTGATCGGACCTTTGTTTACTTCACCCTTTACCATTTTTTCCAGTCCATCTAATCTCTGAATTAGATTTCCCCCTGCAAGTTCTCCTTTAATTGACCATTCAATGGTGTTGTATAAAAATAAGAGTGAAGGAGATTTTTCAGTAGTAACTAAAATGTCATCAATTAATTTGTCTGTCCGCTCTAATATTGAACCTGACTGATTAGTCTTATAAACCGTCTTTTCTACATCATCAACTCTAGTTAAGATTGGTTTTTCAGAAACAGATCCGTAAAGAATTTTTTCAATTTCTCCCAGCTCAGCCAACGGAATGATCCCTGCTGCCTGAACAGAGCTAAATTTCAAAAAAGGTGTGAAAACTAAAACTGCTAGTACAAAAATACTGATTATCTTTCTGATTTTTAATGACAAAGAACTACACCATCCTTATATATTTATTTAAAAGTTTATTTCAAAAGAAGCTCTAACTTTCTGTTCAGCTTCTTCCTCGCCTTCAGCTTCTATTCTCTCATAACCAAAATTCAACCCATAATTTTCACTAATGTTAACTCCCAAACCTAAATCCCAGGCAGTCTTTTGCTGATTTAAATCATTAGCTAATCGATTTAAATCTAGTAATTTGTAAGAAGCACTAAAGGTTGCTAAGTTATTAAAATCAAAATCAAAACCGGTTACTCTTTGAGTAATATCATCTGCAGTGTCAACCTGATAACGAGCTCTAATTGAAGAACCTTTCGGGTAACTATATTCTACTCCAAAAACTGTTGATTCTCCCGCAATCTCCCAGTCCTCATCATAATAACTTCCAAATTCATTATTATCTATAAAATCAGCTGATAAAGTAAATCGGTTGTTAGTTCTGTAAGCTACACCAAGACTGCGGCTGCTCTCCAATTCGTTTTGATAAACCTTACGCACATTGTTATTGGCTGCAGCAGGATTATCATTTTCTGGACTGAAATCTTCAGCAGCACTTCCATCACTAATAATATTATTTTTAGAAACAGAATCACTACCATCATCAGCTGTTGACGGCTCTTCAGCAGCGGCAGTTTTACTGCGAACATCCCACCATTCTTCATTTAAGATGGAATAACCTGCTCTAAGTAAAGTTCTGGAGTTAAGAGCATATTCTAATTGAAAATCAGCTGCTGTTTCCAATTTTTCATCTTCTGCTTTAGAATAATCTGCATCAAAGGTTAAGTCATTTAAAATATTTAACTGCTGCGAATTATTAAGTGTTGACTCTGTTAATGAGAAATTCTCACTCTCAAAAGTTAATTGATCTATTTCCTGATCTTCTGCACTGTCAAACTGTGAGGCAATACCAAGCAGTTCCTCTCTTGCAGATCGAGAAAAATTCTTCTCCTGAGACAGGTTAAGATCTTCTAAACTTGTCGCTTCAGTATTTAATTGATCATTTTCTTGAGCAAAAACATTAAATGAAACTAAGAGCAGAAAAACAATTAGTAATGCAATTATTTTTTTCATCTCTACCTGCCTCCTTTCTAAATCTATTTACACACTTTAAGTATAACAGATATTTATAGAATAATCCAGATAGTTGAAAAAATATTTCAGATTGTACTTTTCAAATATTATACAAGAGAAATTAACTATGTTATAATTAAAGGAAATATAAAAAAGGAGTGATCAAATGGCGGTTGAAGTCTCTTTGATAGCTGCACTTTCAGCGGGATTACTTTCCTTTTTCTCACCCTGCATTTTACCCCTAATCCCTACTTATTTATCATATCTATTGGGTGATTATGCTAAAACTAAGAAAAAAGAAAGAAATTTATCTTTAATTATTAGCTCAATCAGTTTTATTTTAGGCTTCACAGTTATTTTTGTACTGCTTGGTTTATCAGCAACTTTTTTAGGAAAGTTTTTAATTCAAAACCAAAATTTTTTAACAACAGTTGGCGGAATTATAATAATTATTTTTGGGCTTCATCTAACCGGTATTTTTGAAATAAATTATTTTTATCGAGAAAAAAAATTAGAACTTCCACCCTATCTAAATGGTAATTTCAAAGCTTTTGTGATGGGAATTGTTCTGGCTTTAGGTTGGACACCCTGTATTGGTCCTATTCTAAGTTCAATCTTAATTGCAGCCAGCAGCAGAGCTAATATAGCTGAAGGTGGAGTGCTCTTGTTTTTTTATGCAGTTGGACTGGCAGTACCATTCTTTTTAACAGCAGTCTTTATGGATTATTTTTTGCCAAAATTGAAGACTTTTAATAAGTATTTACCTGTAGTAAATAAAATAACTGGGATACTTTTAATTATATTTGGTTTAATGATGGCCACAGGTTATTTGGAAGTATTAAATAGAATGCTATTATAATTAAATTTAAGTACAAAAGTCCTTAAAGCAGAATTAAAATCTCTGCCTTAAGGGCTTTTCTCAATACTATACAAATTTATCTAATTTAGAAACTATAAGTTACACCAACACCATATGAAAATCCGTTACTGTAAATATTTCCGTCATCTTCATCATCTATTTCCATATAGAGATAATCCAGATTAGCATTAAAATCCCAGTTCTCTGCAAAAGGTTTTTCATATCCTACACCAAGACGATAACTTACTGCATCAAGATCGAAATCTTTATCATCTGGCGTTACTTTCGCACCACTTGCATTAATTGCTTGAAAAATTGCTCCTTCAAAATCTTTATTTTTAGTACCTTTATAAAACCCAATACCACCACCAACTGTCCACCTATCATTAAATTGATAATCAGCTAGAGCAGTTATTCCATGTAATTTAACATCAATTTTAGCTTCTTGTTTTTGCCAAACAAAATCAGCAGGAGTGTTTCCAGCAATTACAGCTTCTGCTTCCCCTTCAACTGTTCCAAAAATATACTCATATCTGAGTTCTCCAGTCCATTTATCATTTATTTCTTTTCTAGCACCCAAATATAACATCGGCACTCTATCTATATTATCTACCTCTTCTTCATTTCTTGTTGGAATTACAGATCCCGATTCATTTTTGAATCCATTTTCAAATGAATAATTCAGATCATCTATTACATCATTCCAAACATCTAAAGTTGTTTCTGTAATTGCCAGCCCACCAACTGCTTCCCATTCAGATGCTGCTGCATTACCTGCTGCAAGCCCTACTATCATTAAAGCCATCATTAATACTATAATTTTATTCTTCACTTTTTGAATTCCTCCTCTATATTTTGTTATTTTTTTCTTAAGGCATAAAAAACCCGAGGGAATAAATCCCCCGGGTTGTTTTTTTATCTATCTTTTAGCTGTAAGCTATATTTAGAAGCTAATTGATAGAGATGTTGTGATAAAGCTACCATCGATATCAGCATCGCCCTCACCAATAATTCTGTCACTAAATCCTGCGGCATCGACAGCACTATCATAATCATCGGCTTCGTTATCTAACTGTTCAACATCACCAGTAATATACATTACCTCTGTCAACCAGCTTACATTATCGGTTAACTTGTGATCAAAACCGGCTGTAAGATAGGTATACTGCATATCTTTGTCCCAGATACCTTCATTATCATAAAGGTCTGCCTGTTTGTTAACTACACTGGCACTTACAGTAGTTTTTTCTGTCCAGGGAAACTCTGTTCCCAGTTCAACTACTGTTGCATCATCATCTATCGCATCAGTATAATAGTCATTTTCTATATAAGAAACCCTGAAGTGATTGGTAAATTTACCGTAAACATTATTCCAGCCTACAGTATATTCCATCTTATCTTCATCAGTTTTTCCTGTGTTGTACAGTCCCTGTACAGGTGGCTGATCTGCTTCATGTTCAACCATCATTACATCAAAATCAAGACTATTATTATCATTTACAACATAGGAAGTACCCAGTGTATATTTATCAAAATCATAGTCTTCTTCCAGATCTGATTCAACACCAGTATAATAATCTTCACCACCGTTGAATTCATCACCAACAGTCTGGTAACTACCGCGGAAACTCCAGATATCACTCAATTTATAATCTGCACCAATCTGGAATAGACTGTCATCAGTATCAGCTTCGTTTAACTCATTATAAACAGCTTCTCCAGTTACAGTCAGAGCATCAGTTAGAGCAGATTGAACTGCTACTGCAACATCAGTAACTCTTTCACCTTCACTGTCAATGCTTCCCTGATAGACTTTACCAGTTACCTGAGTTTTACCAAAGTCTTTGGTAGCAGCTGCACCATAATATTCATCTTCATCACCTTCATCAAGACCGATAGCAAAGGCTTTAAGATCCAGACCATAAACAGGACCGGTAAATTCTACACCTTCAGCATCTTCTACATCAAAGAAGTATGCATTCTCATCTACATCATAATCGTCCATATCTCCAATTTTAAGCATCCAGTTATCTTTGGAAATATCTAAACGTCCGGTATCCATCATTATATCTTTACCATCACCCTGGTCACCAAGTACATATTCATAGTTATCATATCTATAACCTTCGTAATCAGTAAAACCATTGGTAATAGTATCAACAACAAAATCCAGATTGATTCCGCTAACCTCAGCATTTACAACAAAGTCAAATTCCTGGTAAAATGCCTGTTCAGCTGGAAAATCATCATAGTCGCCACCATCATTTCCAGGGTAAAGAACATTACCATTTGCATCAGTTCTTTCAGCCCGTGGTAAATCAATATCCAGTGCATCACCATCAGCTAGAGCTTCAGCTGTTGCACTTTTATCATCACCATAGCTACCAGCCTGGAAAACAGCAGTAACTTTACCACTAAATTCAATGTTATCTTTTGGCATATCTGTTTCTAAAGCATTTACTTTAGCTTCTAATTCGTCCATATCTTTACCTAAAGCATCTACGTCTGCACCTAGAACTTTAAGTTCAGATCTTAGTTCGAATGTTAAAGCATCAACGATATCTGCTACTTCTTCAGCTTGAGCATCGCTTAATGTTTCATTAGTGTTCTTTTCCATTAAGGACTTAACGATAGCAGTTACGTCTTCAGCTTGACCTGTAGTTAGACCTTGACCCATAGCTTCCATTTCATCAACAATGTTATCTAGAGCACGGCTAACCATAACAGCCATTTCGTAACGAGTCATTGACTGTTCACCTTTAAATTCGCCATCTGGATATCCTTCAACGATACCAGCAGCAACCAACTTGTTAATAGCATTATATGACCAGTGATCAGAAGGTACATCTGAGAAAGAAGCACCAAATGCTGGCATAGCTAACGCTACGACTAACATTAAAGCAATTGTAATTGTAAGTCTCTTCATTATTAAAATCCCCCTTGATTGTTTGTAATCTTTCTTTTTTCATATATAAGTTCTAATATAACCTATACAATCATAGAGGACATCCGAGCGAGTTTCCTAGTTTCCTCTTCATCTGTCCAATCGATGTAAATATAAGTATTATAGAACTCTTATAACTCTACAGCTCCGCAGCTTCGGGGGCACCTCCTTTCCGCCACATTTTAGCTTTGAGTTGATAAGCATTATTAAATTATCAATTTGCAAATTAAATTATAACAGCAAATTTATATACCTGTCAAATTTAATTTTTATAAACTTTATCTTCAACCCCTATTGTAAAGGTTTTATTGCTTTTTGTCAAGTTTTTCGAGATATTTTTCGCCAATGATTAGGGCTGCATAGTCATCTAGAGGCTTTTTTAGCTTCCAGCTGACAATCTTCCTGAGCAGCTTCTCATAATTAGACATTGGTTTTTCCTGCAGGTAACGGGCCTGAGCCTCTTCTGTAGTAAATTCTTCTTCCACTAAAGAAATTTTACTCTGCTTAAAATTATTCTTAACCATCTTTATTATTTTTTCAGCTCCAGTCCCATTGCCAACTATAATCTCTGCTATCTGATAGTGTTTAAATATTTCCTTTAAATGGTCAATTAATTCATCTATTTTAACAATAGTTTTTTCTTTTTCCTGAGCTTGATAATCTAAAACAGCTGTGCCGACTTTATCACTACCGGGATCTAAAGCAAGTAAATACTTATCCATCATTATTCTGCTCCTCAGCTTTAACTTCTTCCAGTTCAAACTTAAGATTATCGCTCAGTCGATCTTCACGCCAGATATTGGCAGCTGCATAGACATTAACTTTAACCTCAGCTTCACTGGATCTAACTCTGTTTACAAGCTCATAAAACTGACTGAAGTTAATTGAGCCAACCTGACCTGAATTATCAGGTAGTAAGCCCTGATTAACTGCTTTTTCATTAACGTCCTGCAGTAAAGCTTCTAATTCAGTTTCTATTTCTTCACTGCTCTGAGCAGAGCTAATAACCCGGCTGCTGATTAACGCATCTTTTTTGAAGACAACAAAATCTTCGTAGAGCTGAAAGTTTGCATAAAGCCAGTCATTTTTAGGAACATTAACCCGAGAAATTAAAGAAACAATGACTCTGCTTCCCTGATCCATATTGTAAATAATTCTAGCTGCATTTAGTATATCCTCTGTCTGTAGGCGTAAAGCCATTCCTGTTTCCTCATTAACCTGAATATCTTGTTCCATTGCAACCTGATTTGCTTCCTGCAGATATCTATTTAAAGCAGAAATAGTTTCCTGCTCACTGCGGCCGCCTTCCAGAACATCACTGTAGATAACATCACCTTTCTGATAGACCATATCCTCACCCATATAATAGATCACACCGGCCTGCAGCTGATTTGCAACCTCTCTTAAATCATCATAGTCAGCTTCTAAGTCTGCAATTTGATTTTCAAGTTCAGATACCTGTTCCTCCAAATCATTTCGCTGGGAGCTCAGTTCATTAACTCGGCTCTGCAGCTCATTTCGATTTTTGGTCAGCTGCTGCAGCTCATTTTCTACCTCCTGCAGCTCCTGATCCTTAACTGCCAGTTCCGCTTCTTTTTCAGCGATTTCATTTTCCTTAGCCTTGATTTCTGCTTCCCTGCTTTCAATTTCCTGCTGCAGTTTAGATAATTCTTTGTCTCTTGCTGCCAGTTTTTGATCTCTTTCCGATAACTGCTTGTCTCTTTCTGCAAGCTGCTGGTCCAATCTTTCTAATCTATTTAAAACATCATTGATATTAAATAAAGCATTTCTCAGCTCAGAATAAACTCCAAGCAGAATAGTAATCGAAAGAACAGCGATTAAAACACCAGTTAAAATTGTAATAATAATTGATGAATAACGGGGGCGGAGACCAAATAGCGAAACCCTCTTTTTACCCATTTTCATTCCAATTTTATCACCAATAAAGGCTATTAAACCACTTAAGATAACTAATGAAATTATAATGACAAATGCGTTAATAATCTCCACCTCCTCTCCTATTGTGTTATTCTAAATTATTGTCTGGCTGTTTTAATAAGCAGTCCAATTCCCACAATAAAGATAACTATATTCTGCAGCCAGGCACCAAACCAGGGTTGAATACTGCCCTGACTGCCTAAGGCATCACCGACTGTCATTAAAACATAATAAATAAAAATGATGATAATTGAGATTCCAAAACCTGTAGCTGAACCGGCAGAGCGCTGGGGTTTAATTCCAAGCGGTGCTGCCAGCAGAGCAAAGATAAAGCTGGCCAAAGGAATAGAAAAACGGTTGTGCAGCTCAACTCTCTCCTCATAAGCCGTACTACCCTGCTTCTCTTTTAAGGCTATATATTCATTTAACTCCCGAATATTCATTTCATCTATATCCTTACCCAATTTTCCAGTCTGAGAGGGAGAATGAATTTCCTCCCGTGAACGATAGGTGCTGAATTTCAGGGCCGGCTGTCTGTTTTCTTGATCTAAAAAATAGACCGTACCATTATAGAAATGCCAGCCATCACTTAACCATTCAGCACTTTCTGCCTCCAGCACTGAATCGGGCCTGCCGTCTTCAAAGCTCTGGATAACTACATCTTTCATTACTCCATTATCTCCATTAAAACTGTGAGCATAGAGCATGTAATCAGGGCGGCGGGTGCTGCTGTCCATTGGTGTTAAAAACAAATCGTACTGAGTTTCCGGCCGCTGCTCTCCGTGGCGGGCCCGATACATTATCTGTTCCACCTGATAATTGGCATTGGGAACTAGAAATTCTGAAATACCGATGGTCACCCCACTGGTCACAAGCCCCATAATTAAAGCAGGTAAAACCAGAGAAATAATACTGATCCCTCCAGCTCTCATTGCTGTAATCTCACTGTCACCCGAAAGCCGGTTATAGGCCATAATAGTTCCCAGAAGTGAAGCCATGGGGAAGGTAAGCACTATAATTTCGGGCAGACTTAAAAAGAAAAGTCTAATCAGGGTAAAAACATCTACTCCCCATTCAGTATAAAATTCTGTCAGCTCAAAAATTAAATCAGTCCCGATAAAAATACCGGTAAAAGCTGCTACGCCAAAGAAAAATGGTGCAATCAATTCCTTATAAATATATTTGTTAATTGTTTTCAAAAAAGATGCACCTCACTAAATTTTAAATTTATCGCCCAGATAGAATTTCCGGGCCAGTTCATTATCTGCTATTTCGTCTGCAGTTCCCGATAAAAGTATCTTACCCTCATGCATAATATAAGCTCTATCTGTAATCGACAGGGTTTCCCGAACACCGTGATCGGTTATTAAAACTCCCAGACCTCTATTTTTTAAATATTTAATAATCTCCTGGATATCATTAACCGCAATTGGATCAACCCCGGCAAAAGGTTCATCAAGCAGAATAAAAGCCGGATCAGCTGCGAGGGCTCTGGCAATTTCAACCCTTCTTCTTTCTCCACCTGAAAGCTGAAAACCTTTACGATTTCTTAAATTTTCTATATGAAATTCAGCTAAAAGTTCAGTAATAATTGATTCCATTTCCTGATTACTTAAATCTCTATACTCTAAAATTGCTTTTAAATTTTCGCCAACTGTTAACTTGCGGAAGATAGAAGCTTCCTGTGGTAAATAGCCGATACCGAGTCGGGCTCTTTTGTAAACCGGAAACTTAGAAATATTATGCTGGTCAAGATAAATTTCGCCTCCATCAGGATTAATTAAACCCAGAATCATATAGAAGGTTGTTGTTTTACCAGCACCATTGGGACCCAAAAGGCCAACGATCTCTCCTCTTTCTACCTGCAGATCGACTTCGTTAACTACTCTTTCTTTATTATATTCTTTGATTAAAGCCTCTGCTCTAATTGTCATTCTCTGCTGCCTCCGAATTCTCATCAGTAGAGCTTTCTGATTCTTCTGCTCGCGGCAGAGTTACCCGTGCCTGTCCCTGCAGCTTAACCTCTTCTGTCTTTTGATTTATATCTGCAGCATCAGCTGTAAAGCTTTCACCATTTCTTTCTCCTTTAACATTTCCTTCTAAATGCATAAACTTTCGCTCTGTATAATATGTCAGCTGATCAGCCTCAGCCCAAAAATCTTGATATTCTAGATAAACATTACCCTGCACTTCTATTCTATTTTCAGCCTGATAAAAATCGATTTTATCAGCTTCTATATAAGAAGTAGGGCCTGTGATTTGAGCTTCACCGATTAAGTGAATAATTTCCTGCTCTAAGTTACCTGTTAGTTCAACTGACTGTCCTTCATACTGGCGGTAAAAGAACTCCACATTATTTCTGAATTCAATTTCACCATTATAGCGGCGGTAAATAGCCTCATCTTCTGCTGTAATCCGAAGTTCATCGTAGATCAGCTCCACATTATTTTTGGCAATTATTACCTGACCGGCTTCAGTCTGCTGCAGGTCCAGCTGGTCACCATTCAGTTCTCTGGCTGCATCTGCTCCAGCAGGTACAATTAAAAATATTATTAATAAAATAAGAAAAATTTTTTTATTCATTATTAGGCTCCTCTGTTTTAGAATCCTCCGGCAGCTCATCAAAAATTATTTTTGCTCTTTCCGGGCTGCTTTTTTTGGATAACTCAAGGTCATTTAAATTAAGATTAGAATTAAAAGCCTCAGCAAATGATTTGAATTCACTGCCCGTAATTTTAACCGAGCCTCTACCTTCCAGGTAGTTTTGCTGCATATCATAATCCAGCTCATCTGCCAGAATATGATATTCTTCACTAGCTAAAACAACATTATCTCTAATTTCTAAATACTTGAGTTCAGTGTAGTAAGTACCAAAATCACCATCTAAGGTATAAAGCAGTTTTCCACTTTCAGTAGAATAAACCTCGCCTTTAATAGGTTTTAATTCCATCCGGCTTTCACTCTTAAAATTATCTACCTCTTCACTGATCAGCTTTAACCGCTGATTTTTTTGGTCATTATAAACTGTAAAGTTAACACCTTTTAATTTTTCTTCGGCAGAATTATCTGCTGGTGGAGCTGCTTCGGGAACAACACCAACTTCATCCAGGCTGAAATAAAAAGCCAAGGCTATAATGATAAAAATAAAGAGCACTAAAAAAATACTTTTTTTATCCACTATTTTTTAGCCCTCCTTCTTTTAGCAGTAATTCTGCTGTTTTATTTACTGCACCACCACCGCCAAGTTTTTCTCGGACGATCTGCAGTTTATTTTTTATTTTATTTAATTGGTTTTGATCGTTTAACCACTCTAAAGCAATTTCTACAATCTTTGCTGCTTCAAAATCATTCTGCAGTAATTCTGGAACAATCTGACTGCCGTAAATAATATTTGGCAGACCAACAAATTCAATCTTAAAAACATACTTAGCCAGAAAATAAGAGGTCCAGGCTGCCTGATAACAGATAATCTGCGGTGTATTTAAAATTGCAGATTCAAGTGCAGTAGTCCCGGAAGCTGTAATTATAAATTCCGCTGCCTTCATAATCTTATAATTACTTTCACCTATTATCTGAGCTTTAATTTGACTCTGATCAACAAAAGACTGTAGATATTCCTCTTTAATTCCATCAGCAGCTGAAACTAAGAATTTGAGATCGTCCTTTTCTTTCTTTAGTTCAGAAGCTGCTTTCAGCATCTCAGGTAATAATGATTCTATTTCTCCGCGGCGGCTGCCGGGGAAAAGACCAATCAACCGTTCTGAATCAGAAAGTTTAAATTCTTTTCTCAGTTCTTCGGGTTCAGCCTCAACTGAAACCATATCTAAAAGTGGGTGACCGACAAAGCTCACATCTGCACCCGCTTCTGCGTAGACTTCCCTTTCCATCGGAAAAACAGCCGCAATTTTAGTCCCATAAGAAGCCATCTTAGCTGCTCTTTTTTTATTATAAACCCAGGCAGATGGAGGAAAATAATTAACCGCTTTAACCCCAGCCTGACTGCAGGCTTTAGCTAATTTCATATTAAAAGCAGAATAATCTACCAAAAAAACTAGATCCGGCTTTCTTTCTCGAAGCAGTTCTTTCATCTTAGATAAATGCTTAAAATGCTGCCTTAGATTTTTGAGAGCCTCAATATAGCCAATCGTACTAATTTCAGTTGGGTCAATTAAAATTTCCGCTCCCATTTCTTTTAAGGCAGTAGATCCCATCCCAAAAATTTCAACTTCCGGATATTTTCCTTTTACTTTTTTCAGCACTGCAGCAGCATGCATATCACCAGATATTTCTCCTGCAGAAACCATTATTTTCAGCAAGGTAGAATCAATTCTCCTTTATTAAATTCTGCTGCCGCCACAATTAAATCATTAGCAGCTGCTTTTTGACAGAACTCTTCTTTATTTAAAATAAATGTTTTATTTGCTTCAATAATTAGAGCTTTAGCCTGAGCTTCGATCAGATTATCCAGAGTTTTTAAGCCAACAGTTGGCAGGTCAAAACGAATATCCTGCTCTTTCTTACTACATTTAGCCATCACAACACCCGGTCCACCATATTTGGCAGCTCTTTTGATCGCTGCATCAGTTCCTTCTATTGCCTCTAAAGCCATTACTGCCCCCTCTTTAACCAGAGCAGTTTGACCAATATCAAAACGGCCTAAATTATAAGCAACCTCAAAGGCAAATTTCATTTCTTTTTTTATTTGGGAATCAGGTTCACCTGCTAAAATACCTGCTTCAGCTAAGTGATCTTCCAGTAAATAAGTTTGAGGCAAAAGTTTAATATCTCGTTTTATAAATTCTTCGGCCAGAGCTAATAAAATTGTATCATCGTTATAATCAGGCAGCTCAGTCAATATCTGCTGTAGAACCTGATCAGGATTAAAATTATCAAACAAATGAGCCTTCTGCACTTTACCCAGCCAGATAATCTCCTCAATCTTATTTTCTTCTATAATTTTTATGATTTCTGCAAATTGAGTTAAATTAACAGTATACTCTTCCACAGACAGCTCAGAAAAATCGGCTGTAATTTCTTCTGCTATTTTTAAAATTATAAAATCTTCTCCTACCGCCTGAGCCCTTGCGGCCCAGAGATCTGGTAAATCACCCCAGCCTGCAATTAAAGCTTTTTTAGTCATTTATTTTCACCTACCGGCAAATTCCGCGGCTGGCATTGCGTAAAAAACGCAGGAAATGCTCAATTTCTTCACTGGCATCTAATTCCTGGTCCATTTTTTCTATTGCTTCATCAATATTTAATTTAGATCTATAAAGAGTTTTATAAGCTCTTTTAATTTCTCTTCTTTTTTCAGGGGTCACGCCATTTCTTCTCAAGCCAACTACATTAATTCCATTGACTCCAGCTGGATGACCGTCTACTAAAATATAAGGAGGTACATCTTTTACAACCTTAGAATGGGCACCAACCATGCTCATCTTACCGATGCGGACAAATTGGTGGACTCCAACCATACCTGCAATAACTGTATGATCTTCAATTACTACATGACCTGCTAAGTTTGTCGCATTAGACATTACAATATGACTGCCCAATTGACAGTCATGTGCTACATGACAGTAGGCCATAATTAAATTATCATTACCAATTCTTGTCTCCCCACCACCATCAGCAGTCCCCCGGTGAATAGTTACATTTTCTCTTATTGTATTATTATCTCCAATAAAGAGATAACTCTTTTCTCCGTCAAACTTTAAGTCCTGAGGTTCAAAACCTATAGATGCTCCATGAAATATTTCGTTATTCTTGCCAATAGTGGTCCAACCTTTGATTACAACGTGAGGACCAACTACTGTTCCTTCTCCTATTTCAACATTTTCCTCAATAATAGCATAAGGACCAATTTCTACATTTTTCCCAATTTTAGCTCCAGGAGCAACAATTGCTGTTTTATGAATATTGCTCATGTGGAGCACTTTCCCCTTTTTTTCTGCTGCCAAGACTATCATTCCCCTTCCTAGGTCTCCGAACTATATTTTTTCAAAAGTAAACATCATTTCGGCTTCTGCAGCAAGATCATCGCCCACATAAGCTTCACCACGAACTTTGGCAATCTTTTTGCGTAATCTTACTATTTCAACCTTTATTCTTAGTTGATCACCTGGCTTAACAGGTGTTCTAAATTTTGCCTTATCTATGCTGGTAAAGATTGGAAGTTTCCCTTCCATTTCTTCAGAGCTATAATAGATTAAAATGCCCGAAACCTGGGCCATAGCCTCTACAATTAGAACTCCCGGCATAATTGGATGTTCTGGATAGTGTCCCAGAAAAAACTCCTCATTAATAGTAACATTTTTGATTCCTACAATAGATTCTTTCTTCTTTATTTCCTCAATTTTATCAACTAATAATAAAGGATAACGATGTGGGAGTATCGATCTTATTACACTGATATCAATTATTTCGTTTACCTCATTCAAATTAATTTTCCTCCTCAAGCATTTTTTCTCTGATTTTTTCTGCTAATTTTACATGGAGCCTGTGGCCTGATTTAACGGCCATAATGTGACCCCTGATCCTACCATTTAAAAACATGTCTCCAACAACATCCAAAATCTTATGCCTTACAAATTCATTTTCAAATCTAAGTGAATTAACTGTTTTCGTTTCTTCTATTAAAATTGCATTATCAAGACTTCCACCCAGGGCTAATCCCTGTTCGTGCAGTTTTTCTATCTCAAAAGCAAAACCAAATGTTCTAGCCTTAGAAATTTCCTCAGCAAAATTCATTTTTGCAGCATCAAATTCAAAGTAGCTGCTGCCAATTACAGGATGATCATAATCTAAAGTATATGAAATTTTAAAACCATCATAAGGGAGAATAGCTATATATGAATCTTCTTCTCTAGCAAAAATTGTTTCCTCTATTTGGTAGACTTTTCTTTTAGCCTGCTGTTTTTTTAAACCACTTTTGATCATTTCCTGATAATATGGAAAAGCACTGCCATCAATTACCGGTATTTCCGGACCAGATACCTCAATTTCTAAATTATCAATCCCACTACCCCAGATTGCCGCCATAAGATGTTCTATCGTGCTTATTTTAGCTTCTTTTATTTCTTTACTTCCAATTGTAGTATTTCTGATTAAGTTAACAACTGAAGCTGGTTCAGCTGATATCTTTATTTTTTTATCTAAATCTGCACGGTAAAATACTATACCAGTATTTTCAGCTGCAGGTATCAGTCTAATTTCTGCATCCTTACCAGAATGCAGGGAAATTCCCTGAACAACAATTTCTTTTTTTAGCGTCTGCTGTACTTCATTTTCTATATACAAATCCGTCATCCTTTCTTTCTAATGCCTTTCAATAGTCTATTATATATTTCCTGACAGTAGAATTCAAGAATTATTTATTTTTCTAATTCAGAAAGTCTTTTTTCCAGTTCTTTAATTCGCTCAATATATTTGGGCAAACGCCTTAAATAAGCCTGTTCCTTAAGCGCATCACGGTGAAGTTGAGCTGGAGCGCCAGAAATGAAATCACCCTCATTAGTTCTGGAAGTGACCATTGCTCTAGCGGCAGCAATAGTATTATCAGCCAGATTAATATGACCAACAACTCCTGCCTGACCACCTAAGGTAACTCTGCGGCCTAATTTTGTGCTGCCTGCAATTCCAGATTGAGCCACAAGTAAAGATTCCTCTCCTACTTCAACATTATGACCGATTTGAATTAAATTATCAAGTTTTGTTCCTTTTTTAATAATTGTGGGGCCGCTTGCACCTCTATCAATAGTTACATTGGCTCCAATTTCTACTTCTGATTCAATAATTACATTACCCTGCTGGGGAATCTTATGATGTCCACTCTTATCTGTAGCAAAGCCAAAGCCGTCAGAACCAATTACAGCACCGGATTGGATAATAACATGATTTTTAATAATAGTATCTCTTTCTATTATTACTCCTGGATGAAGCAGACAATTTTCGTCAATTTCAACATCCGGTCCTATAATTACTCCTGGGGCAATAATACTGTTATCACCGATTTTAACATTTTCTGCAATCACAACTCCCGGGTGAATAGAAAGTCCCTTACCCAGTTGACAGCTTGGATCAATTACTGCTCTTTTAGAAATTTTTCCATTTTCATAAGGACGAGGTGTTAAAATGTCAGCAATCTTAGCATAAACTCGACGTGGATGATCTGTTAATAAAAATGTTTTTTTAGCTTTTAAATCAGATTCCATCTCTTCGCAAATTTTATAACTGCTGACAATCACTGCAGCTTTAGATTTTAAAGCTTCACTTAAATACTCTTTTTGATCAGCAAAAGTGACAGAGCTGTTTATACTTTCAGCAACCCCACATGCATTATCTACAACAATTTCCTGATCACCTTTAACCTCAGAGTTTGTCATCTCTGCTAATTTAGATATTTTATATTTATTTTCTTTCACGTTTTCTGCTATCAATGTAATATGTCCTCCCCATTTTTAGATAAAATTAATTTTCAGCATCAATTTTTTGAGCCAATTGGCTGCTTATATTTTTACCACCCTTATAAATAAGATGTTTTGTAACCACACTGCTGTAATTATTTGCGGCCGCATATTCTGCTGCAGATTCTTTAATTACTGACATTATCTCAGCTTCAACAGCCTCTTTTTTTATATCCTGAGCTGCTAGTTGACTGAGGTATTCACTTTCTGCAATCAAAGCTTCGATTTCAACCACCGCTACCTCTGATTCAACTTCCAAATAAAAGGGAAGTGTTAGTGTAATAATTACAATAAAAATTGCTGCTGCTTTTCGATAATATTCCATTTGCTTTAACCCCTATTTTTTATTCTTAATAATATTTTCTGCTTTTAGCAATCAGCTGATCCATTGCTGCCACTTTTGCTTCTCTTTTAGTGCTGAGTTCTGCCTTGATTTCCTGTCTGTAGGCTGCTACTTTTTCTTCAATTTCAGCCTCTCTTGCCGCAATTAATTCCTGATGTCTGTTTTCAAGCTGCTGTCTGTATTCAGCATATTCACGGTTGAAATCCATAATTAAAGTTCTAGTTTCAGCAGAAATATCTTCATTTAAAACACTATTTTTTTCTGCCAACAGCTGATTCTGCTGCTGCTGCACCTGCTTCAGCTCTGACTGATATTTTTCTTTTTCACTTTCATTACTGGCTAGAACCTCAACTGCAATCCTTAAATTAATTATTTTTAAATAATTATCTCTAATTTTCTGCTGACTGTAATCAGAATATTTTTCTCGAATATTTCTTCTAACAGTCTGTAGTTTATCTGAGAGCTTGGCTTCTAGCTCCTGCCTTTTCTGCTGCAGCAGTTCTTCACTTTCATTATTCAAACGCATTTTTAGTTCGGTTAAAAGCAGCTCTTCCTTTTCCTGTAAACCATTGATTCTGTCTAAATGATTACTTGTTAAAACGATTAGAACTGCTCCTTTAGCTGCTTCCATAATTTGAAAACTCCGATTTTTGAGTTCTGTCTCAAAGTTCTCCTGCTTAGAAAGATCTAAAAGCAAACTGCCATTTTTATTCTCTGAAAAAACCTCAATTTTCTTCGAGTCAGCTATGCTTTCTCGCTCAAAACTGTAAATCGGATAACTATCTTTGGTCTCTGGTATAAAAACAAAAACAAAGAGGAAGGCAAAAAACAGGGCCAGCAAAATGGCATATAAAAATTTAAGTGAAATTAGATGATAATCTTTTGCATCCAGCATTAAGCCCCCTCCTTTAAATTTCTAAGTTTGCTTTTTACCAATTGGCTTTTAGTTCAGCCAGTACATCATCAGTTAAATTATAGCCGCCATAAAGCACGTCTTCTTCTTCTAGTACAAACTTAACCCTTTTTGCTGCGGCTGTTTCGATAATGATTGTTTCTACTTCGTTTAAAACTGAAGCCAGCAATTCAGCTTCTAAGTTCTCGAGCTCTTTTTGGTATGACTGCAGGAGCTCTTTCTGTTCTGCTCCAGTTAGTTCTTCACCTTTCTGCTCAAGCTGCTGTTGGTATTCTGCCGCCTTTTGATTCAGCTTTTTTTCAGCTGCTGTTTTGGCAGGATGCTCAGCAAAAACCCTTTTTAAATTTACATAAGCTACACTATCAACGCTTTCATCCTGCTTTAAAAAGTCCAAAAGAAAGATTGATGTTAAGATAACAAGCAGCAGTAAAATTACTGCTAACTGAAACTTGCGATCACTCCATTCCATTACTATCTGCCTCCAAAAATTATTTTATCACTCTGCTGGATTGATTACTGCCAAGTTTATTTAGTTAAATTATAATCTACCTAAAATGTATTTCCGATACTGAAATGCAGCTGACCATCAGAATCTTCATTCCAACCATAATCAAGTCTCAGCTGACCGACAGGTGTATTCATCCGAACTCCTAATCCATAACCATAGTATAAATCATTTAGAGAGATGCTGTCTCTTTCTTCCCAGACATTACCAGCATCTGTAAATAAAACTCCAGTAAAACTATCATTAAATGGTATTCTATATTCTACATTAAATAATAAGAGATCGTTATTATAACGGTCTTCAAAGTCAAAGTCACTTCGGTCATAACCTCTGAGGGTATCTGATCCACCAAGGTCATATTCTTCGTTTTCCAGACCTCCAGAATCAGTACGTGGGTCACTTAAACCCACTTTCATTCTCAGAGCCCAGGCATGATCGCTAAAACCAGGGAAGTATCTTCTGGTATCCCATTGAATTTTAGTGAAATCCATATTTCCACCCAAAAAGTCGCCAGCATTTTCGAAGCTAACATTATTTATCGAACCTGAGGTCGGGTGAAATCTATTATTTGAAGTATCGCGATTAAAAGAAAGAGTTATCGAGCGCAGTTTATTATCAGAAAAAGTATTTCCCTCTACAACATCATTATAATTGAGATTTGTTTCGTCCCAAGTCTCTTCTGTGTCTTCAATTCTATATCTTAAAGAAGTTCTCCAATCATTAGGCAGTGGATGGCCTAAACTAATACTGCCACCTTTACTTTTTTTAATGTAATCTAAGTCTTCAAAAGTTGTTCTATCTGTTTCTCGATCATAGATGCTGAAACCAAAGGAAAAATCACTGTCCCAGAGATAAGGTTCATAAAAATTAAGTGAATAAGTTGTAGTATCACCAAACTGCCATTTAACCCCTATATTTTGACCATTACCAAAAAGGTTCTTTTCGCTGACATCTACAAAACCTATCAAGCCATCACTGGAGCTATAACCTCCACCAAACTTTAAGTTACCTGTTTTCCCTTCTTCTAAATTAATAACTAAATTTACTGTGTTTCCTTCTGTACCTACTCGCTCTAAAGTTGGATTAAGGTTAACAAAATAACCCAAACGGCTTAAGTTCTGAAAACCTTTTTGAATCTTGTTGATATTAACAACATCACCGGCTGTAATCGGAATTTCTCTTAAGATAACCTTATCGTCAGTTTTAGTGTTACCCTTAATTTTTACATCGGCTAAATAACCTGGGCTAATATCTATTGTTAATACTCCTTCTTCAGAAATATTGACATCCTTAAACCGTGCTAATATATAGCCGTCATTCTGCATTTTTTCCTGCAGGGATTTAAGATTTTTATTCATTTTTTTTACATTTAAAACAGCACCTAATTCCAGATCCAAAATCTCGATAATTTTATCTCGACTGTAAATAGGCTCATTACCCGATATCTCTATTTCTTCTAAAACCGGGTTTTCTACAACTTCAAAAATAACATTAAGTCCTCCCTGGTAATTTTCAAAAACAATATTCACATCTGAAAAATAACCAAGCTCAAAGATAGACTGCATATCTGCTCTTAAAGATTCTTGGTCAGTTTGATCTCCAACCTCTGTTGTAACAGCAGTCAAAATTTCAAAATCACTGACATATTGATTCCCATCAACTGTAATTTTAGTCACCTCATCAATAGGAATATTTTGCGCTGCAGTTATTCCTGTAAAAAATAACAGAGCAGCTAAAACAATTATTGCACCCAAAAACAACTTCTTCCGCATTTTTTTCCTCCTAAAATTCAATTTCATTTTCTAAAGTTATCTGATATTCATCTTCACCTAAATAACTTCCTTTTAAGGTCGTAATCTCATTTAATCTATATTGAAAAGATATCTCGTTATTTCTTTCTTCCTCACCAAAAAATGCTGCATACTCAAGATAAAAGCGCTGACTGAGATTTTTACCGAGATAAATTGCAACTTCTCTTTCTGTACCATACTGCAGGGTATCAATTTCTATTCTATCTAATGATAAAACTGTTTTAAAGTCGGATTCAATACCGGAAATTAAATTTTCCTGCAGAAATCCACTAGCAATTCTAATTAGTTCCTGTAAGATTATCTGCTGGATTCCAATGTTTTCACCGCCAATTATTGCCGAACCCAGAGCGCCTCTACTTGAAAGAAGGTTTAAAATTTCTTCTTCTGTCATTTCGGGATTCGAACTAAAACTAATCCGCATATTGTTTGCCGGTCCATTAAGGATTATATTAATTTCTCTACCACCAGCATAAGTTGTCGCATTAACCAGTAGGTTAGGAATATCTCCCTCATCAACCGGTGTAAATGTGATTTCTGCACTATTTAAAGTAAAGCGAGAATTATAGTAAGTAAATCTACCTTCACTACTTCTAAGTCTGCCTTCCATCATCAACCGATTTTCACGGCGGTGGTTAAAGTCAAGGTGCAAATCACCATTTTGAACTAAAATATCCATGTTATTATTTTTTACCCTTACATTGTTTCCCGGAACAAGTTTTAAATCAATACGCGGGATGAACGTATTGCCTCCAGCTCCATCAGCTTCAGCTCCAGTTTTTCCTCCCCCAGCAGGCCATTTAAAAGGAATGCCAATTATAAAATCAAATATCTGCAGTTCTCCTGCCAAGAGTGGATCCTGAAGAGAACCACTAAAGCTTAACTGACTGTCAAAGTTTCCAGTTAAAGATCCATAGTCAAAGTATAAATCCTGACCGGTTAGAGTTAGATCCCAAAAATTATCTGAATCTAAGAGATTAAAAGCACCTCCGATTTCAAATCTTCCCTCTCCAAATTGACCGTTTACATTTTGCAGCAGAGCTTTTTCATTCTGGAAATTAATCTCAGCCTCAAAATTCTTTATTGGGGACCAGATTCCAACTTCCAGAGTCTCTCCCCGTGCTGCTAATTCTCCGCTAAACTGCAGATCATCAATGTTTCCTTCAGCCCTTAAGTTACCATTTAGATGGCCATCACTGGAAATCTCTTCGCCAAAGAAAGATAAAATAAAGGCCAGAGGTAGTGACTGCAGATCGGAAGTCAAACTCAGCTGCTTGTCATTTAAAGAATAACTACCATCTAGAGTTAGATTCCCACCCTCACTAAAGTTAACAGTTTCGGAGGCAGAAAATCTTCTGCGGTTTTCAACTAAAATATCACCTGTTATTGATTCTATAATAGTTTCATTGATTTCAATATTGGTCAGAGTATGGCTCAAGTTTAAAACTGGTGTCATTAAACCACCACTTATATTACCACTAAGATCAAGATCTGATTGTAAATCTAAATTAAAACCATACTGATCAACTGCAACTGCAAGTGGTAATTCTGAGCCGCTGAAATTTAAAGCTATCTCTTTTCCTATTTCACCATTTATAGCAAAACTACTTTGAGCTGATTGTCCCAAATAAGCTGCAATATCTAAGAAAATATTATATTCACTGCCGTTTGTTTCAATCTCGCTTTCTCCCTTTAAAATTACTTCCTGGGCAAAAGGATAAAAGGTTAAATATTTTTGAAAAAATTCTTCAGTTGGTACCTCAAGCAGTTTAAAGTTAAGCTTTGATTGAGGTACTGTATTAAAATCAAAGGCCTCACCTGTTATTTGATAGCTGCCTGAAGCAAAACTAAAGTTAAATTGATTAATATCAAGCTGATCAGCCTGGAAACTATATTCAAAATTGTTTTCTTGAATATCTAATTCAAAACCATCAAAATATAAAGCTTCAGATCCAAGCTTGAAATTGAGACTTAATGCTTCTAAAGGACCATTTAAGCTTCCATTTAAATTTAAGCTTCCTGTAATTTTTTCAGTCAGGTTGGGATAACTATTTAAATAACTCTGAATTTCCAAACCTGTTAATTGATAGTTCAAATCAAAACCTGCTGCCGGATTATAAATTCCATCAGCTTTAAAATTTAAATTTTGATATTTAAAAGAAAAATTTTCAATCTTAAAATTTCCATTTTCCTTTTTAATATTACTGCTTAAATTTGAGAGTTCAAATTCCCGATCACCAAAGGTAAATGCAGGATTTGAAGTGTTGATACTAAAATCTAAATCATAATCTCTAAGAGGACCGCTTAAATCAGCATTTAACTGCAGCTGTCCTGTTAAAGGGATCTCAGTTCCTGCCGCAGCCGCTATATCTTGAAAATATAAGTTTTCACTTCTAATATTAAAGTCTACTGCTGCTGTTCCTGTGAGATCAGTAATTTTACCCTTTGCCCGCAGCAGCGCCTGACTAACGGAAGCTTTTGCTTCAGCTAATTCCAGTTTATCATCGGCATAATCAGCCCTCATTTTAATATCTTTTAGAACATAGTTTTGATAGCGAAGTTCGTCCATCTCCAAATCTAAACTAAAAGTCGGGTTGCTGAAACTATCAGCCAGATGGCCTTCTATATAATTAATTGTTGGATTAATCTCAGTCAAATAATTAAGATTTAAGTCAAAAAGCTGATTCAAAAAAGCAGGCTCAATATTTTTAGCAGCATAACGAAGATCAAAGTTTTCTGCTGCAAAATCTATTTCTCCTAACAAATCCAAATATGCAAAATCACTAATCAATTTTAAGGAATCAAAGAATAATTTCTGATCAGTATACCAAAACTTACTTTCCAGCTGAATTTCGCTCTCTTCTTCGACAAAGCTGAAGTCGAAGTCAAGATCACCTGCAGCAGAAATCCCACTTTCATGGTTATAATAACCGGCAATATCTAAAATAAAATCAAGACTGTCATCTTCAATTTTTCGCAGTTGATTTAAATAATCAGCAGCCAAATTGTATTCTTCAAGTAGAGAAATCAGGTTATTAGAAATTTTCATTTCTGCGGCTTCCGCACTTAAAAGATAATTGCCATCCTGCAGGTTATAGCTTGCCTGAAGATTAAGTTTTGAATTGTTTGCCAGCTCAAATTCAGCTTTTTCAACAAATATTTCTTTATCAACTAATTTTACAATTAAATGTGAGTTTTGAAGCTCAGCATATTTGCTTACTACATTTTCGGCAGTTATATCTGCCTGAGCTCGTTTAAGCTGCTGCTGATCTCCTTCAACTTTTAGAGCAAAGCTTATATTCCCCGAGCTAAGCTCCGGTTTTAATAAATCATAGTTATAATTAAAGTTAGCGGCTGCTAATTCGAGCTGGTACTGATAGTTCTGATCCAGTTTGAAAGAAAAATCAACCAGATTACCGTCAAGCAAAAAACTGTTATCTGCTGCTGCCAAATTAAATTCGGGACCTGACAGGACCAGCTTTAAGTCATTAAAGCTTAAATTAAAGTTTTCACTTTGATTTTGACGCTGATAAAAAGCAGTCATTTTTAATTCAGAAAAGTCAATTTCTGATTTATAATTTAAAATTTTATTTTTAGCAAATTTAATTTCACCTTTAGCAGAAAAAAGTCCAGTTAAAGTATTTAAGTCAATGTTAAAACCTTCAAAATTATAATTTTTTTGCTCTAATAGATTGACCATTGAATTAACGGCCAAGTTATCAGTCTTAAAATATAAATCAGCACTTTCGCTTTCTCGTTTCAGCTGCAGCTCAAGTTTTTCTGCTTCAAAATCATTTAATTTAAAATTATTATAACTTAACTGATCTATAAAAATAGAAGTTGACAAATTCAAAACATAATCTTTAGAACTCTGAGCAGCAGCCCCAAGATTCAAATTGGAAAGCTCTAAATCATAATCTTCATTTTTTATAGTTAATTTTGAATTAACTAGATTGACATTAATATCTCCCAAAAATTTTGGTAAATCAAAACTAGCAAGCTTAAATTCTCCCGCTTCCGAATTTTGATTATTTAAGTTAGCTGACTGACTTCCTTTCTCAACAGCTGAAAAATCTCCAGTCAGGATGATTTCTGCATTTTCAGCTTCTAAAAATGAAATTTTGATTAAGTTATCAAAATCGCTAAAATTAAAATTATAGTCAAGATTAAGCTGCTCTATTTTTACAAGATTTCCATTTTGATCTGCAAAAGAAAATGATTCAAGCCGGAGCCGATTTAGAGGCCATAAAGAAACAGAGCTGAAAGAAATTTCACCTGAAAATCTCTCTTCCAGAAAAGCAATAATATCATTTTTGAAATATTGGGGTAAACCGCTTAACAGACTTAAAAAATAAGCTGCAATCAGCATTAAAATCAAAACCCCCAAAAGATATTTTATTTGCTTATTCATTTAAAAACCTCCACAAAGCCCTGACTTTAATTAATGCTCTACTGTTTGTTTTTTGTTTTGCCTTGAGCTTGAGCCGAATCCGATTCAGATGACTCAGCTTCTGAGTCTGCAGCAGTTTCTGTTTCTGCTGGGTTTAGAATTTCTAAATCAAGGTTCAAGCTTCCTTCTAAAACATACTCTGTAGCAAAAGTTTCTTTAATTTCATTTTCGGCGGCAGGTAAATCCTGATTGCTTTTATTATCAGGATCCTGCTCTTTTGATTCTTCTCCCTGCTTCTTTTTATCTGAATTTTTAACAGGTGCTTCTGCACTGCTTTCTTGATAAACAGGGGCTGCATAAGAAGGATAAAGTTGTAATATTAGATCATTATTATCCGGTGACTCAAGATAAGCGTTTAAAATTGATTCAAAACTTTTATGACCGGATATTTCAGCTTCATTTAATCCACCCTGACTTTGTGTGGGAGCAGTGTTTTCAGGCCGCATTGTTTCTCCTGTATAGCCACCGTCAATAAATAGAGTCGCTATTCCCGGCTCCACATCTTCTGGAACCTTCATAGTCAATGTTTTAGTTTCAGTTCCATTTCGATAACGGTGTAAAATTACCTCTACTTCTAATTCATCTCCAGGATAAATTTCCTCATTTAAAACTTTTGCCTCCTGAATTAAAGCAACACTGTCTTTTTTCTGAAAATCTAATTCTAAGCGAATATCTATTAGATTAATTTCTTTAAATGGATTTGTTAAGATTAAATCCAAAAGTTGTGAGAAATCAGAGAGTGCCATACTGCCGATATCATTTTGGCTGTAGTACATATCAGTTGATTCTATCTGCAGCTGTGGTAAACCTCTCCCCATAATCTTAACCCTTGATTCAGCTGAGCCAGGGCCAATTCTATCCAAAGCAGAGTCAACCGCCTGCAGAGCAGAGTTATTAGCAAGTGATGAAAATAAATATTCATCATTGATAATCTGTAAGCTAACTTCTTTCAGCAGTTCTCCATTTTCAGAAATATTGATATAGAGTGGGGTAATATGCGGATAACTATTCATCCTGCCCGCAATTCCCGCTCCTCTATCCTGGGTTACTGAACCCAATAATCTGTGATAGGGGGAACCTAATTTAAATGGCTGTTCTGAACTTGGTATTACAGCACTAATATTAGCCCTACTTAAAAGATAATTAACATTACCTCTATTTGTAAATGGATGACCAAAGGCTAAAAAGTTCCCCTGGTCAATATAAGTCAGGGTACCTATAGAAGCAACACTGATATCACCTCGAACCAGCTGGACAGCAATTGCTTCCCCTGGTTTGGGTTCTTTATAACTTTTATCCTCTTCTTTTATTCCTGAAGATGGTACAACCTTTAAATTAAGTTCTGATAAAGTTTTTTCTAATCTATCCAGAGCTCTGCCTTTGATCCCACTGACCATTATTGGACTTGAACTTCTGATTAAATTTTTATCTGGGGTAAATTTATCGATATCAATTTCTAAATCACTAAGATTATCATTTCTAGCTTTTACATCATTTTTATCTAAAAGTTTAAGCATTCTTTCAATCGGAGTCACCAGGCCATAACGATGACTGCTGTTATTCCAACCATAACCAATTGCTCCAATTAGCCGGTCTTCAATGTAAATCGGGCTGCCGCTCATTCCAGCAGCAATACCTCCAAATTCTTCTGCTTTATCACCAGTTAATTTAATTAAAATTAGATCTTCATCTAAACTGCGGTTATCCAGTACATCAATAACTTCAATTTCAAATTTTTCTATTTCATTGCCAGAAAAAACCGTCTTCCCATAACCTGTCATTCCTGCCTCTACTTCTTCTAAAGACATAATATCTTCTGCAGCAAGTACTGGGGCATTAAGAAAAACTAATACTATTAAAATATATAATAAAACTCTTCTTCTGTTTTTATTCAACTTTGATCACTCTCCAGTAACTTTTAGGAAAAAATGCCTTGATTCCCTGTACTTAAAACATTTGAAATTTTATCTAATTCACTTAAAGCTTGTCCTGTACCTTCAGCAACACAGGTTAAGGGATCATCACTGACAAAAACCCCAACTTCTGTTCGGCTGCTAATAAAACTTTCTATTCCTTTTAGCAAAGAACCCCCTCCTGTTAAAATAATTCCTTTTTCAACAATATCAGCCGAGAGTTCTGGCGGAGTTTGCTCAAGTACTCTTCGAGCTGCCTGGGCAATATTATCCAGAAGCTCCTTAAAAGCTTTAGTTGTTTCTTCAGCCGATAATTCTATATGTTTTGGTAAACCAGTCATTAAATCTCTCCCTTTAACTTCGTATGTGGCTGAATATCCTGGGCCAGCACTGCCAATATTTATTTTTATTTCTTCAGCTGTGGATTCTCCAATAACTAAATTATAGTTTTCTCGAACATAACGAACTAAGGCAGCATCAAACTTATCGCCACCAACTCTAATTGATTCGCCAACAACAATTCCACCTAACGAAAGAACAGCAATTTCAGTAGTTCCACCACCGATATCAATCACCATATTTCCTTCAGCTTTTTCAATTTGGAGACCAGCTCCAATTGCGGCTGCTACTGGCTCTTCAATTAGATAAGCCTTGCGAGCTCCAACCTGTACTGCTGCATCCAAAACAGCTCTACTTTCTACACCAGTTACACCAACCGGGATACAGACCATTATCTGTGGTTTGATAAACCTACTTTTAACACCCACTTTTTCCAAAAAACTTTTAAGCATCATTTCTGCTATTTCAAAATCTGCTATTACCCCATCTTTTAGAGGTCGTACTACTTTTATGTTTGCAGGAGTTCGACCTAACATTCTACGCGCCTCTTCTCCTACAGCAATTACTTTATTTGACTTGGAATCCAAAGCCACAAAGGAAGGCTCCTGCAGAACAATTCCTTTACCGCTTTCGTAAATAATTACTGTTGCTGTTCCAAGATCAATTGCAATTTTTTTGCTAAATTTATTTAGAAAACTCAATAGATTACTCCTTCCATAATACTTATTCTGCTGCTTCTATATTATTTCCCATTCTTACACCTCATTATAGACTATTAATCTTAAAATAAAATTAAAATAATATAATTATTTGGTTAAGATCAAAATAACTAATCTGTTGTACCTTCTCCTGCTAATCTATTTTACCTTCTCCTGATTGAATCACTGCATATTTTGTTAACAATGGACCAAAAACTTCAGTCATTGCCGCTGTAAGCAGTAAAGTATTAAAAATCAATAGTCCAACCTTAGTATCCTGTACATACTGTTTCTGAACTGAATAGGCTAAAGCAATCGCTACTCCACTTTGAGGTAAAAGTCCAAAACCAATAAATTTTTGGACTGCTTCAGGAGCTCCAGAGATTCTCGCCGCCAGGGTTGACCCCCCCACCTTACCGATGATACGCGCAATTAAATAAGTAAAAGCTATCAGCAGAAAACTGAGGGAACCCATCTCTGAAAATCGAATTTCTGTACCAGCAATTATAAAAAACATTGCATAAAGAGGTACTGTTAGTGTGTCCATCTCTTCAGAAATTTCCAAATTCTTTTTGGCAAAATTACGGACTGCAAAACCAACTGACATATTTGCTATCAATGCTGATAAGCCAAAGAAAATAGACACAGCAGAACTTAAAGTAATGGAAGTAACAATAGTTAATATTTTGCGAGTTTTTTCATTAAATTTAGTTAGCAAATATTGGGTAATATAGCCAAAAAACAGCCCTAAAATTATGGCTCCAAAAATTTCAATTAAAGGTAAAACAATGATCTCTGATAATTTAATTGCTCCTTCTCCTCTATACTGTGAATAAGCAATTGGGTTAATTAATGAAAAGATTATTAAAGCAAAGGCATCATCAAGACCTACAACAGCCATAATTGTTGAAGTTAGCGGACCTTCAGCATTATATTCTTTTAAAACCATTACAGTTGCAGCTGGTGCAGTAGCAGAAGCAATTGCTCCAAATAAAAGTGCCATATAAAGAGGACGACCAATAAAATACAATGCTGCTGTAACAACTACAAAGGCTAAAACAGATTCCATTATTGCAATTGAAAATATACTTTTCCCCAGCCTTTTTAGTGTTTTGATTGAAAGTTCACTACCAATTGTAAAAGCAATAAATGCCAGAGCAATATTTGTAACATAATCTAAATTAGACAGAACAAAAGTATACATGTTAACTGTTTCCGAATCTATTACTGAAAAAATAGAAATAATATCTGGACTTAATAGGATACCCAAAAATACATAACCAACTACTATTGGAATTCTATATTTTTTGGCCAGTAAAACTACTAAAAATGCAAATAATAACAATAAAGAAATTAAATAAAGTTCTTTATTGGCAACATCATTTAACACCAACCATTCTTCAACCTCATGGGCAGAAAAGTTAATTAATTCGTTCATAAAATACACCTCATTTTATCCAATCCTATAATACAATTATTAAGCTATCAGCAGTCTAACCAACCAAAACTATATTTTCAAATATAACTACTCATAATTATTTTCTACTTCATCTAGTAAGTAGTGAAGCAGGTTCGATCTTTCAATAAAACCGCGCAAATACCCTTGATCATTAACAACAAAAAGTAATGATTCTTTGTTGTTTAGCATAATATCAGCAATTTTTTTCATATCACTATTTTCTTTAACAGCATCTCTGTTGCGGGCCATATATTTATCAACATTTTCATCTTTTACATGCTTTAGATTTTCTACTGCTTCATTTACTTCATAAAAAAGGCGGCTGCTGTCTAAAAATCCAAAGCTCTCAGGAATTATATTTTTAAGGATATTATTACTGTAAATAGTTCCCACAAACTGGTTTTGATGATCTACTACCGGCAATACAGACTGTTCTGATCTATACATTAAAATTATTGCCTTGCGGATATTATCATCAGGAGTTACTGAATTCATTGTTCTAATCATATAATCTTTTACTAGGCTCAACTTTTACACCTCCAGCTTAGTGACTTCTAATCTATCTGAACAACCATTATAATCTTTTCTTTCTTTTAGATAAACTGCTCTATTTTCTGCTATCCATAAGGCAGCAGCTCCCCCTCTTAAATTAGCTTCAATAAAATCAAATTTATCTGTTTTAAAAGCATAATCTAAATAGGCCGTGTTATAGGCATCACCTGCTCCCAACCAGTTAATGATACAATATCCTCTGGGTGAAAGCTGATAAACATCACCATTTTTATCAAAGAGTATACGGTCACAGTGGAAGGGAATCATAACTCTTTTGGCTCCCATTTCCTGCATTTTTTTTCCTGCTTTGATATAATCTTTTTTCTCTTCCATCTCCATATCTAAAATAGTTTTATGATGTTTGAAATATGGGGTTACAACATCTGGTTCTGACTCTAAAGCTAATTTTAAAGCTTCACCACTGGCCTGCAGAAAAACACTTTTTCCTTTATCTTTAGCAATTTTAATTAAACGCTGATAAATATCAAAATCTACTCCAACTGGAACTGATCCAGAAATTAAAATACACTCACTTTCCGAAATTGATCTTTTAAACCTAATTATCAGCTCATCAACTTCTTCCTTTTCAACCTCAAATGTATAATCATTGTACTGAGTATAGGTTGCAGGTTCTTTACCAATAATTTTTACATTGTTTCTTATTTCTCTTTCAGTATGAATATAGTTGCTTATAATATTATGTTCTTGAACCATTTTTTCGAAAAATAAACCCTGTTTGCCGCCAACAAAACCAATATTTTGCACATCACCATAACCCAGTTCTTTAAAGTTAATCGCACTAATCAAGCCTTTACCACCTGGATAAACCTTTAGATTTTCTTCATTGTAAATAAACTGGTTTTTCATAACCTCATTTTTTTCAACAAAGTACTCACGGTCAATTGACGGGTTTAACGTTACCGTTGTAATCATTTTATTCACCACCTTGTTTTATTGAAGAACCAAAATCAATTTCAAAACAGAAAACCGCTGAAATATCAGCGGCAGGTTTTATTTACTCAGATACTTTATTTATTGAAGCCCCAACTTCCTTGAGCCTCTCTTCTATATTTTCATAACCTCGCTCAACATGATAGATATCTTTAACTTCTGTTTGACCTTCAGCAGCTAATCCGGCCAGAATAAGTGCAGCTCCTGCCCTCAAATCTGTAGCTCTTACTTCAGCACCGGTTAGGCAACCAGGTTTTACGAGAGCACTGTGTCCATCAATCTTGATATCTGCTCCCATTCTTTTTAATTCATCTACATGCATAAAACGATTTTCCCAAACTGTTTCAATGATTAAACTTGTCTCATCAGCCTGGGTTAATAAAGCCATCATTTGAGACTGCATATCTGTCGGAAAGCCAGGATAGGGCAGAGTTTTGACATCAACAGCTTTTAATTTACCGTCTGCTTTAACTTTAACCCCTGCTATATCTTCTTCGACAATAATTCCCATCTCATGCATTTTTGCAATCAGTGGTTTAACATGTTCAGTTAAAACATTGCGGATATAAACATCTCCACCAGTAATAGCAGATGCAATCATATATGTACCTGCTTCAATTCTATCAGGTATAATTCGATGCTCAACTCCATGCATCTCATTTACACCCTCAATTTTTATGATATCTGTACCTACACCTTTAATGTTAGCTCCCATTACAGTTAGGAAGTTTGCCAAATCTACAATCTCAGGTTCTCGAGCTGCATTTTCAATTATTGTTTTACCCTCAGCCCGGCTGGCAGCAATCATAATATTAATTGTCGCTCCAACACTTGGATAGTCCAAATAAATTTCGGCTCCAGTTAAATTATCAGCTTTAACATCCACAACTCCATGGTCAAGATTAACCTCTGCTCCTAAAGCTCTAAAACCTTTAAGATGAAGATCAATAGGACGGTTACCGATGTTACAGCCCCCAGGCAGGGTGGTTCTTGCATGTCCTGATTTAGCAAGCATCACTCCTAAAATATAATATGATGCTCTTAATTTTCTAGCAAGTTCATGATCAGCCTCTGTTTTAGAAACTAATCTGGGGTCAATTTCTATCCGATTTTTGTCTCTTATTACTTTTGCACCCATATCTTCAATTATACTACATAAATTTGTAACATCTCTCAGTCTTGGGATATCTTCTAATACTACCTCAGAATCAGCAAGTAGTGATGCAGCTATAATTGGTAGTGCTGCGTTTTTAGATCCCCCAACTTTAATTTCTCCTTTAAGTGGATTCAAACCTTGAATTATATACTTGTCCACCTCTAAAAGCCCCTTTCTAAAATTATACCTTTAAAGGCCGCGTCAATCAAACCTTATCATTTTCTTATCATCTTACTGATGATAATTATTTTTTCCTGCAGCCTATACAGCTTGTACCAGTTATTTTATCTAAAATGCCGGCTTTTTTATAATTGATTTTTTCTTCCGGCGCTTTTTCCATTAATTCATTCCAACAATCACTGCAGAGCAAAGAGCCTGCATTCTCTATAATGTTATCAGATACGCCCTTTTTTTGCAACTTTTCTTCTCGCTCTGGAATCACACCAAATTGTTGAGATACTGCATCTTTTCCAACTACTGCCAGAGCTACATTTCCACGGAATTCAGGAGAATTTTTCCTATTAAATCTTACTCCCGTTTGTCGGGCCCATTTTATATAATCTGAGATATATTCTTTGTCAATATCTCCTCTAATAATTAATTTAGCTGCTTCTTTATTTTTTAAGGCTTCTTTAATCTCAGGGTATAATGCTTTTTCTTTAACCTGTTTATCAGTTAAATAGGTAATTACTCTTTCTTCAAATTCTCCCAGAAATCTATTTTTTTCGCCTTTTTTGATCTCTTTTGAACCAAAAGCACCCTCACGGGCAGTTTTTTCAAGTTTGCTCTCTCCATTATTGTTTTTCATAAATTCTACCCTCCTTTTATTATTTTAACATTTTAAGTTTAGGATGTACACCTTCCGTTTATCGTTCCAATAAATGGTATTAATTATTGGGGATTAAGTAATCTTAATTAAATACAAAAAAGCCCCTGCACAGGGGCCTTCTTGTATGTTTTTGCTAATTCAGCGTTTTAAATGTCCTGACCTAAATCAGGTTATTCAGCTGATAAATATAATTTTATATTATTTTTTCATAAATTAGTCGCGTACCCGGAAGGTGCACGGTGATTATAGACGGTCATAACCATGATCTTGGTGTCCAGCTGCTTTTAGTCGGGCTAGTGCACGATCATAGGATGCTTCTGCACGAGCAAAATCGATATTATCACGCTCTTTTTCCAATCTCTCTTCTGCTCGTTCTTTTGCAGATTTCGCACGGTCAATATCAATCTGATCTGGTAATTCTGCTGTTCGAACAACTAAATTAATTTTATCAGGCTGAACTTCCATAAAACCCTCACTGATTGCAATCTGGCTTTCTTCACCATCTTTTACAACTCTAACGACTCCAATTTTCATTGCAGTCACTAAAGGAGCATGTTTAGGCCAAATACCAATCAAACCGTCAATTGCAGGTGCTTCTAATTTATCAATTTTTTCACTGTAAACCAATTTTTGCGGTGTTACTACTTCAAACTGAATTTTTGGTGCAGCAGCCATTGGCTACTCACCTTCTTCCAGCTGTTTAGCTTTTTCTACTGCGTCTTCGATAGTCCCTACCATATAGAATGCTTCCTCAGGTAGATCATCATAACGCCCTTCTAAAATTCCTTTGAATCCGCGAATTGTGTCGTCCAGCTCAACATACTGACCTGGAGTTCCTGTAAACTGCTCAGCAACAAAGAATGGCTGAGATAGGAATCTCTCAATTCTACGGGCTCTATTTACAACTATCTTATCTTCTTCAGATAATTCGTCCATACCTAAGATGGCGATAATATCCTGTAAGTCTTTGTATTCCTGTAAAATCTCCTGAACCTCACGCGCTACACTATAGTGCTCTTCTCCTATAATTCTTGGATCAAGAATATTAGAAGTTGAATCAAGTGGATCAACAGCAGGATAAATACCTTTTTCCACAATATCTCTAGAAAGTACTGTTGTAGCATCCAAGTGAGCAAATGTAGTTGCAGGAGCAGGGTCAGTCAGGTCATCTGCAGGTACATATACTGCCTGAACAGATGTAATTGAACCCTTCTTAGTTGAAGTAATTCTTTCCTGTAAGGTACCAACATCATAAGCAAGTGTAGGCTGATAACCTACAGCTGAAGGCATTCTACCTAAAAGGGCAGATACCTCAGAACCAGCCTGGATAAAACGGAAGATATTATCAATGAATAATAATACGTCCTGACCGGCCTCATCACGGAAATACTCGGCCATTGTTAGCCCTGTTAAACCTACACGCATCCGGGCTCCAGGTGGCTCGTTCATCTGACCGAAAACCATGGCAACCTTATCTAAAATATCAGCTTCCTGGAATTCCAACCAGAGGTCATTACCCTCTCTGGTTCTTTCTCCTACACCAGAGAATACTGAATAACCTCCGTGCTCTGTCGCTATGTTATTAATTAATTCCTGGATAAGTACTGTTTTACCTACACCAGCACCACCAAAGAGTCCTACCTTACCACCACGAGTATATGGTGCTAAAAGGTCAATTACCTTGATTCCAGTTTCGAAAAGTTCTGTTGTCGATTCCTGTTCTTCAAATTTAGGTGCAGGACGGTGAATAGGCATTCTTTCATCAGTTCCTACCTCACCTCGATTATCAATTGTCTCACCTAAAACATTAAAAACACGACCCAATACAGCTTCACCGACAGGTGTGCTGATTGGAGCTCCCTGATCTACAGCTTCCATTCCTCTTACTAAGCCATCTGTTGATGACATAGCAACAGCACGAACCCGGTCATCACCGAGCTGCTGCATTACTTCACAGGTTAGATTTATATCTTTTTCTTCATTCTCTATTTTAACCGAATATTTAACCTTTGGTAATTTTCCATCCGGAAATTCGATATCAACTACCGGACCAATAACCTGAACTACTCTACCAATGTTCTGGTCACTCACACAAATTCCTCCTTTATAAAACTTTATTTAAGTGCCTCTGCTCCACCAACAATTTCTGTGATTTCTTTGGTGATTTCTGCCTGACGGGCTCTATTATATTTCAAGGTCAATTTATCTATCATTTCATTTGCATTGTCTGTAGCAGAATCCATCGCTGTCATCCTAGCACCAAATTCACTAGCCTTTGATTCTAGAAGAGCTGAATAAATAACATTAATTAAATATTGCGGCAAAATGTTATCAAAAACTTCAGCTGGAGAAGGTTCGAAGATATAATCAACATATTTTTTGCTTTTAGCTTCTTCTCCTGCAGTTTCTGCATCCATTTGTTCTGCTTGCTCTTCTACAGCAATTGAATCCTCTTCTGCTTTGTTAAATTTCTCTACAGGCAAAAGCTGCATTGTTTTTACTGTCTGGCTGATTGCAGAATTGAAATGAGTATAAATCATAGACACCTTATTAACATCTTCTGCCCTAAAATGATGAATGATCTCATCAGCAAGATTGTTGGCAAAACCATAACCCGGGTAATCATCTAATTGAATATATTCGGCCATGATATCTGTCTCACGGCGGCGAAAATAGTCTCTTGCCTTACGGCCGAGTACCATTAAAGAAACTTCTTCTTCCTCTTCTAGAATTTCCTCCGCTATGTCAATTACCTTGTGGTTATAGGCTCCACAAAGACCTCTATCACCTGTAATAACAATTACTAAATGCCTGCCGCCTTCTCTCTCTGCTAAAAGCGGATGAGATGTTTCTCTAGTTCTTGTAAAAACACCTCTCAAAACTTCTACTGTTTTATTGAAAAAAGGTCTGGCATCTTCGGCTCTATCCTGAGCATTTTTCAACTTAGCGGCAGCAACCATTTTCATGGCTCTGGTAATTTTTTGAGTATTTTTAACACTCCCTATCCGCCGCTGAATATCTCGCATATTCTGCATTGTTATTTCACCTCAGCTTCCTCTGCTTCGGTATCAGACTCATTAGAATCACTAGATTCAGCTGCAGTTTCTCCAGCATCATCAGATTCATCAGTGTCCAAATCTACAATAGTATTTTTTTGAACCTGGAACATCTCTTTAAACTCTTTTACCATTTCATCTAATTTTTCTTTAAGTTCATCAGATAATTTTCCACTTTCTACAATTTCTTCTTTTACTTCAACATAATTACTGTCTACAAAGTTAAGATATTCTTCTTCAAAACGCTGTAGATTATCAACCGGAAGATCATCTAAATAACCATTGGTTACAGTATAAATTATAATAACTTGTTCTTCTACCGGCATTGGTGAATATTGATTCTGTTTTAGAATCTCTACAATTCTTTCACCACGAGCCAGCTTCTGCTGAGTTGACTTATCAAGGTCAGATCCAAACTGTGAAAAAGCCTCAAGTTCACGATACTGAGATAAGTCAAGACGCAGTGTACCAGCAACATCCTTCATCGCTTTAATCTGAGCATTACCACCAACACGAGATACAGAAATACCTACGTTAACAGCAGGTCTTACACCTGAGAAAAATAACTCACTCTCTAGATAAATCTGTCCATCAGTAATTGAAATTACATTGGTAGGAATGTAAGCAGAAACATCTCCGGCCTGGGTTTCAATGATCGGCAGAGCTGTTAAAGAACCGCCACCTAAATTATCATTCAACTTAGCCGCACGTTCTAATAAACGTGAGTGGAGGTAGAAAACATCTCCCGGATAGGCTTCACGTCCAGGTGGTCTTCTTAAAAGAAGTGACATGGCACGGTAAGCTACCGCATGTTTGGAAAGATCATCATAAATAACTAATACATCTTTATCATCTTCGTACATGAAATGCTCACCCATGGCACAACCGGCATAAGGAGCGATATATCTAATTGGAGCCGGCTCACTTGCTGTAGCAGAAACTACAATAGTGTAGTCCATTGCTCCCTCTTCTCTTAATCTTTCTGTAAGCTGGGCTACGGTTGAGTTTTTCTGACCAATAGCAACATAAATACAGATTACATCATTATCTTTCTGATTAATAATTGTATCAATACCAATCGCTGTTTTACCAGTCTGACGGTCACCAATAATTAATTCACGCTGGCCTCTACCAATTGGTGTCATTGCATCAATTGATTTTAAACCAGTTTGTAAAGGAACTTCTACAGGTTGACGCTCAACAACACCAGGAGCCTCAGATTCTACAGGACGATATATATCACTGTCAATAGTCCCTTTTCCATCAAGTGGCTGACCTAGTGGATTTACTACTCGACCTAAGAGAGCATCTCCAACAGGAACCTCAACCACACGTCCGGTACGTTTTACATCATCACCTTCTGCAACTAATGTCTCGTCACCGAGTAAAACAACCCCGATATTATCTTCCTCAAGGTTTAAAGCCATCCCGAATACTTCATTAGGAAATTCTAGAAGTTCTCCGGACATAGCATCTTGAAGTCCGTAAACATGAGCAATACCATCTCCAACATCTAATACAGTACCTACTCCTACGGCTTCTAATTTCTGTCCATAATTTTCTATTTCTTTTTTTATAATAGAACTTATTTCTTCAGGTCTCAGTTTCAAATTAATTCACCCCTAACTTACTTACTGGAATTGCCTGCAGTTTTTGCTTCAATGAGTTAAGTTCATTCCGCAAACTGCCGTCAATAATGTAATCTTCAATTTTCAGAACAATACCAGCAATAATTTCCTCATCAACATTATTTTTGATCTGAATATTATAATCTAATAGTGAATCCAGTTTCTCTTTTAATTTATCAAGTATCGAATCATTTAATTCTACAGCTGATGTAACTTCTACATGTAAGATACTTTCAGCATCATCAACAAGATTATTAAACTCTTTAATAATCGATTCCAAAAAGAATTCTCTTCTTTTGTCAATTAAAATAAAAAGAAAATGTAAAACATCCTCATTCATTTCTTCAGCAAATAACTTTTTCAGAATACCTTTCTTATCTTCGGGAGTGATTCGCTGGTGAAAAAGAACTTCATTTAAATCTTCATTTTCTAAGACAAGCTCCCAGAATTCATTTATGTTTTCTTTTAAAGTTACCAGATTATCATGGTCTTTACCTAGTCCAAATAAAGCACGGCTGTATTTTGAGGCTACTTCATTTCTCATCGCAGCTCACCTAGTTCTTCTTTATCTAAATCATCAATAAAATCCATAATCATCTGCTGATGTTTGTTCTCGTCTAACTGCTCTCGGATTAGTTTGTTTGCTGCCAGAACAGTATAATTAGCTATGCTGTCTCTAAGTTCAGCTGCTGCCTCTTTTTTAGCCTGTTCAATTTCTTCTAACTTCTTAGCCTTTAAGTTCTCAGCTTTTTCTTCTGCTTCATTTATAATATTCTTAGCTTTTTTATTAGCTCTAGTTTCTGCTTTATCTACAATTTCCTGTGCCTCTGTATGAGCATTCTTTAATTTCTGCTCATATTCAGCCTTAATTTCTTCAGCCTCTTTTCTGCGGGCTTCAGCATCATCTAAATCACCATTAATCTGTGCTGCTCTTTTATCAAGTATCTCTTTAACTGGTGAATAGAGAAATTTTCGCAGTAAGAAAAGAAGAACAAAAAAGTTAAATAACTGCCATAACATTGTAGTGTTAATATTAACCAAGAGTACATTCACCTCCTGAAATATAATTACCCATCTATCGGATGGGAAAATAGTTGCATAATATAGTAAGTATTATTAAGTCAGGAGAATGATCTCCCGACTTAATCTACTCTGTACTATATTGTAAAAATTAAAACAATGGCAATAACCAGAGAATAAATACCTGTTGACTCAGCAACAGCCTGGCCTAAAAGCATAGTTGTAATAATATTACCTCTAGCTTCTGGATCTCTAGCTACAGATTCTACAGCCTTACCAGCAGCATACCCCTGACCAATACCAGGACCAATACCTGCAATCATTGCAAAACCTGCTCCTAAAAGTGCTGATGCTCTAATAACTGTGTCAATAACTTCTGGTGAAAACTCTACCATTATAATTTCCTCCTTTCAATATTAAAAACAAAAAGTCTTATTTATACTCATCAAATTTCCTTTGAAAAGTATCCTTAAGTAAATCAACAATTGACATCAGTATGACTACAAATTTTATCATAAATAGTCCTACTGCTGCAGCCAAAAAATTTAAATTTGCATTTTTAGCTGCACTGAAAAGCACAACAAAATAAAGGGCATATTCTATAAAATACCTGTTACGAATAAATTTTTCTGCTGAATCTTCCTCCATACTCAATGCCCTAATTATGTTATTATATTTTAATCTTAAAAGAAGAGTGGCAATAACCAGGCCAAAAACAAAACCTAAGGTTATGTCATATTCACCAAAGAGCAGAGAAGAAATTATTGGCAGAAGAGAAATCAAATATGTAATTTTCAAGATTTCCTTCTGTAATTTCTGTGGATCATCAATGTTTTTCATCTAATACTCCTTCAGTTTAATATAATTTGTTCTTTACTTCTCTTAAGCATTAAAAACAAAATGAATTAATTAATAAAATACAAGTTAAATTCCATAAATCAAAAAGATAGCAATAACCAGTGAGTAAATACCTGTTGAGGCTGAAATAACCTGGCCCAATAACATTGTTGTGATAATTGGTCCTCTGGCCTCAGGCTGTCTCCTCACGGCAGATGTTGCTTTTCCTGCGGCAAAACCCATACCTATTCCTGGACCCATACCAGCCATCATTGCGGCTCCAGCAGCAACATAAGAAGCAGTTGTGATAACTGTATTTGCTACTTCAGGCGTAAATTCAATCATAATTTGCCTCCTTTCTAAATGTTAAGACTTGGCCACTGATATATAGGCAATAGCAACCATACCAAAGATTAGAGCCTGAATTGCTCCTACAAAAACACCAAACCAAGCATGTAAAGGAACTGGTATTAAAGCAGGTGCTGCCTGATAAATTAAGGTAATTATAATTCCACCACCAACTATGTTACCAAAAAGACGGAAAGAGTGTGAAATTGGTTTTGCTAATTCTCCAATCACATTAATTGGAAGCAAGAAAATAACTGGCTCTGCAAAACCTTTAATATAACCCCAAACACCATACTCCCGCATTCCTTCATACTGAACAACAATAAAAACTACAAGAGCAAGACCAAGTGTCGTATTTAAATCACCAGTCGGGCTAGTAACACCAGGAACAACTCCAATTAAATTCCCAACTCCAATATAAATAAAAATAGTTGCGATAAAAGGAAGAAATCTCCATCCTTCACCCGGCAGCATTGGCTCGATCTGTTGATAGATTAGCTCTATCATAAATTCTGCTATATTTTGTTTCCCATTCGGGCGAATACTTAATTGTGAAGTTAAATACTTAGCTCCAAGCAAAATTATAATAACAGAAACCCAGCCAACAATTAGAGTATCAGTTATTGGAAATAATTCATTACCAAATAAATAAAATTGTATCTGTGGACCTGGATTCAAAATGTTTCCTCCTCTCTTCAAATAATTTTAAATTTAAAGTTCAATAGAGTTTAAATCAACAATTTAAATAAATGAAATAATCAGAAAATAAACTTTTTAATCTTCAAAAGTTGACATCAACAATTTATAAACAGAATAAAATCCAGCTGCCAGTCCAATAATTAAACCACTTAATTTGAAAAAAAGATTAAGATTAAAAAAATTGTCAATTAAATAACCAAAACCAAAACCAATTCCGGCAGCAGAAACTATTATCAATCCAACTTCAGTCAGCAAAGAAAGTCCTCTCATAATTTGACGCCAATCTTTGTTATCCATTTTAATCTTACCTTTTTTTAATATTTTATTATATAAAAGCTAAAGTTGCAAGTAAATTTGTAAATTTAACAACAAACTTTTTAATTATCTTCTAAAGAACACCCTTCCTGAGGGAGTTCAACAGAAAAAATACCTATTTTTTTGGCTCCATAAATAACAGTTAAAATAACAGCAATAAAAATTATTAAAGCCTGATCAAATTTAATTCCATTTATTATAAAAGCAACTGTTCCAAGAAATGCACTAATTATATAGACTGAAATAACTGCCTGTTTTTGGTTCATACCAATCGCCAGTAATCGATGATGAATATGGCCGTGATCTGCTTCTCCAATTGGACGATCATTAAAAACTCGTCTAATTATTGCAAAAGTTGTATCAAGAATCGGGACCGCTAGGGCCAGCATCGGTACAAAAATCGTCACTGCCGCCGCACTTTTTAAAGCTCCTGTAATCGAAACAGCCGCAATTATATAACCGATAAACATTGAGCCAGTGTCACCCATAAAAATTTCAGCAGGATTAAAATTATATTTTAGAAACCCAAGACAGCTTCCAGCAAGCAAAACTGCGAGCATCGGAGCGACAAGCTGATTTTCCTGTAAAGCCACTGCAAAAAGAGTTAAAACTGCTATTATTGAAACTCCAGCAGCTAAGCCATCAAGTCCATCAATTAAATTGATAGTATTAATAATACTAACAATCCAAAAAACAGTGAATGGTATTGTATAAATACCCAGATAAATAAAACCACCAAAGGGATTGGTTATAAAATTAATTTTAACACCATAAAAAATTAAAATCAAGGCACCTATTATTTGTCCCCCGAATTTTATCGGAGCTGAGATCTCCAATTTGTCATCCAGCAGCCCTAAAACAAGCATGAAACTGCCGCCGATTATAATACCTTTGATTGTTTGATTAAGAGGTATAAAAAATCTTAATGGAATCATAAAGGCAAGATAAATTGCTGTACCACCAGCTGTTGCCACAATCTTTTTATTTATTTTTCTTTCTCCAGGTTTATCAACAAAATTAAACCTATTAGCCAGCTTAATTACGACTGGAGTTATTCCTAAAGCTAAAACTAAAGCTATTAAAAAAGCAGCTAGATATAGCAATTCCCTCAACTCCCCTTTAAAAAAGTACAAATCATTTGTAAAAATAATCCATTATAAATTTAGTAATTTGGTATATTTTTACAAGCAGCCGGTGCCAATTTCATTTACTTAGTACCGTATAATCTATCTCCTGCGTCCCCAAGACCAGGAACAATATAAGCATGATCATTTAACTTTTCATCTAAAGCAGCTGTCCAAATATCAATATCCGGATGTGCATCCTGGATTTTTTTTATACCGTCAGGAGCTGCAACTAAAACCATCATCTTAATACTGCGTGGATTTCTCTTCTTGATAAACTTAATAGCTTCCATAGCCGTATTACCTGTGGCCAACATTGGATCTACTACCAGCAGATCTCTCTCTTCAACATCAGTTGGCAGCTTACAGTAATATTCAACTGCTTCTAAAGTGTCAGGATCTCTATATAAACCAATGTGACCAACCCGAGCCGCAGGAATTAGTTTCAAAACTCCATCCAGCATTCCCAGACCAGCTCTTAAAATCGGTACAATACCCATTTTTTTACCAGCAATCATTTTAAACTTACCTTTGGTAATTGGTGTTTCAATTTCTACATCTTCTAATGGCATATCTCTTGTTACCTCATAGGCCATTAAAGTGGCTACCTCATCAGCAAGCTCTCTAAATTCTTTAGGACCGGTATTTTTATCCCTCATAATTGCAATTTTGTGTCTAATTAACGGATGTTCCATTACATGTAATTCACTCAAAATAATTTCTCCCTTCATATAATATTATTCTACTAAAAGAGGCTTAATCCTTCTCTATCAGCTCAATGTTCTTCAATTTTTTTAAAAGTTTTTTTAAATTTTCTTTGATTTCCTCTCTAGTTTCCCTATAAAACTCTTTAGAAAGACCAAAAGGATCTTGAATATCTTTAGATTCAGTTTCCAGCCCACTCAACTCTTTTAAGGTGAATATCTTATCAGCTAGATCAGGATGCCTGAGAACTAAAGCTCGACTGTGTTTGCGGGTCATAGTGATAATTATGTCTTCTTTTTTTAATTCAATCTCATCTATATTATGAGAGCTGTGATCTGAAAGATCAATATTGATTTCTTCCATCACAAATTTTGCCTTATCGTGGGCCTCAGCTCCCTTAACAGCTGAAATTCCTGCTGAAAAAACTTCCCAGTTTTCTTCTTTAAATTCTTTATTATTTTTAATTAAATCTTTAAATAAATACTCTGCCATCGGACTCCGACATGTGTTTCCTGTGCAAACAAATAAAATCCTTTTAATTGTCTCCACCTCCTGGCTGAGAATATTTTTCGGCAGCAGCAGCCTTATAAACTCTATTCATAACAGCTTCAGCAATACCCTCCGAATTTAATTCTTCAATATAAATTTCAGCAATACTGTCATCAGCATCAAGTTTTCTAAGTAAATGAAATAGCTTTTGAGCCAATTCTTCCGGCTGATCGTGACTGAAAACCTTTAAAATCTCAATTTTTTTATCTGCAAGCTCTTCAGCCTCAAATTTACTTTCTCTAGCAGTTATTATAGCTACTTTTTTTATCTCAGCTTTTTTTAAAGCCTGTTTTAATACGTAATTTTTATCAGTAAAATTAAAAATATATAGTTTTTTTTGTGGAGCATAATGACGGTATTTCATCCCCGGTGATAATACTTTTTTATCTTTTAAGTCAGATGCCAGAATTACTTCTTCTCCTAAATATTGAGAAAGCTCTTCTCGGCTGATCCCGCCCGGTCTTAAAACTTTAACCTGCTTACTTCTGATATCTATCACTGTAGATTCAACTCCCACCTGACAAGATCCACCATCTAAAATAAGTGGGATCTTCCCTTTTAAATCATTATAAACATGACGGGCTCGAGTTGGGCTGGGAAAACCAGAAGTATTTGCACTGGGGGCTGCAAGAGGCAGTCCTGTCTTTTCAATCACCGCTAAAATCAGCGGATGGGCAGGCATCCTGACTGCAATTGTTTCCAGACCAGCAGATGTCTCACTCGGCACAATTTTATTTTTAGAAAAAATGATTGTTAGGGGTCCGGGCCAGAATTTAGACATTAATTTCTCAGCCTTCTCAGAAATATCCTCATTTATCAGCTGCTGCAGCTGTATTTTTTTTGCTATATGTACAATTAAAGGATTATCCTGAGGGCGACCCTTTGCCTGAAATATCTTTCTAACTGCTTTCGGATTCAGAGCATCAGCTGCCAGACCATAAACTGTTTCTGTCGGCAGACCAACAACTTCCCCCTTCTGCAGAAATTCTGCAGCTTCAGCAACTGCTGCATCCTGCTTTAATTTCTCTAGAAAAAAAGAATCCAGAGCCAACAGTTTTATAGACCCCACTTCTAATTCAGCCTGATATTCAGTTTTTTTGATTACAGTCTTAAATTGCATTTAATTTCACCTAATTTTTAATGCTGCAGTCTCAGCTTAAAAGTAAACTAATTTATTCTTTTTTAAACTGAGCAGCTGCTATCCGATCATTTTCTGAATAATCTTTTTTGACCTCAACTTCAACCCAGCTGCTGCCGAAAAGTGCTTTGACAGCTTCTGCCTGCTGGTAACCTATTTCTAAAAATAATTTACCTCCATTTTTAAGAACTTTCTCAGCTTGTGGAATAAGTTTTTTATAATAAGCAAGTCCATCTTCTCCTGCAGCTAGTGCAGTTTTAGGTTCTTTTTTTACTTCAGGCGGCAGTTTTTCCATTTCACTTTTAGAAATATAGGGCGGGTTAGAAACTATAATATCTATTCCCGTGATTTCTCTTTTGATAAATTCTTTTAATAAATCACTTTTTAAAATACTCATTCTCTCAGATAGTTCATGTTCATCCATATTCTGACGGGCAACTTTTATCGCCTCTGTCGAAAGATCAACCCCGACTACTTTTGCATCCTCAAGATAGTGGGCCAAGCTGACTGCTATTGCTCCACTGCCGGTGCCGACATCAATAATCTGTGGGCTTTGAAGTTCCTCTTTACGGCAGTACTCTATTACAGCCTCAACTAGATTTTCAGTATCCGGACGAGGTATTAAAACCCCTTCCTTTACTTTAAATTCTAAAGACATAAACTCTTTTTTTTCAGTAATATAAGCAACAGGAATCCTCTGAGCTCTTTTCTTTATTCTTTCTCTATAATTATCAATCTCAACATTTTTTAAAGGATAATCATATTTTACATAAAGATTAATTCTTTCCATATCAAGCAGATCTGCCATCAGTACTTCTGCATCAAGGCGGGAACTTTCGATCCCTCTTGCAGCTAAAAATTGATCACTGCGGTTAAGAAGTTCTTTAATATTCATTTTAGATCTTCTCCAATCTCTTGATATTATCCTCCTCAATTAAAGCTTCAACTACCGGATCGAGGTCACCATCTAAAATTTTATCAAGCTGATGAATGGTTAAATTAATTCGGTGATCACTGACCCTTCCCTGTGGAAAATTATAGGTCCTAATTTTTTCACTACGGTCACCAGTACCAACCTGAGATTTTCTAGCTTCTGCTCTTTCCTGCTGTTTTTCCTGCTCTTTTTTCTCCTGCAGACGGGCCCGTAAAATACGCATCGCCTTTGCCTTGTTTTTATGCTGTGACTTTTCGTCCTGACAGGAGACAGTAAGTCCAGTTGGCTTGTGAGTAATCCTGATTGCTGAATCAGTAGTATTTACACTCTGACCACCTGGGCCACTAGAGCGAAAAGTATCTATTGTTAAATCATTAGTATTAATTTCTACATCAACTTCTTCAGCTTCCGGCAGCACAGCTACAGTAGCAGTTGAAGTGTGAATTCTACCGCTGGATTCAGTTGAAGGGACACGCTGGACTCTATGAACTCCACTTTCGTACTTTAGATATTTAAAAATATCTGTACCTTCAATAGTAAAGATAATTTCTTTGAAACCACCAGTTCCCGATTCATTGGCGCTCATGACCTCTACTTTCCAACCTTTGCTTTCTGCGTAACGGGTATACATTCGATATAAATCTGCTGCAAAGAGTGCAGCTTCATCACCACCAGCTCCAGCTCTAATTTCCACAATAACGTTCTTCTCATCATTGGGGTCATCAGGCAGCAGCATAATTGGCAGCCTTTCCTGCAATTTTTCTTTTTTAGGTTTCAATTCTGCAATTTCTTCTTCAAATAAAGCCTGCATTTCTGGATCATCATCAAGCTCCATCATTTCTTCTGCTTCTTCAATTCCCTCTTTTGCTTCTTTGTATTCTTTGTATTTATCTACAATTTTTTTTAATTTAGCATGTTTTTTTAATAATTTTTGATATTTATCGCTATCATTAATTACTTCTGGATCACTCAGTTTAGAATTAAGCTTTTTATAATTATCAACTAATTTATCCAGCTTTTCTTCTAAGTCATTTAAATCAAACATTTATATTTCACCTCATATTTATCTTTAAATTAAAAAGTTATTCTCCTTTAATGGCATGACAGCTTCTGCAGCGAGCTTCATAAACTTCCGCTGCTCCAACAAGAATAACAGGATCATCTGCTGCTGCTGGTTCACCATCAATTAGTCTTTGAGTTCTACTTGCAGGTTCTCCACACTGGATACAGATAGCATGCAGTTTATCAACATATTCGGCTCTTGCCATCAATTCCGGCATTGGTCCAAATGGTTGGTTACGAAAATCTCGATCTAAACCGGCTAAAATAACTCTAATCCCTTGATCTGCCAGTTCTTCGCAAATTGGCACTAAATCTTCATGAAAAAATTGAGCTTCATCAATACCTACAACATCAACTGTATTGTCAATTCTCTCTAAAATTTCTTCCGGGTGATCAACCGGAACTGCTTCTATACTGTCTCCACTGTGAGAAACAACATCTTTTTTACTGTAACGGTTATCTAAGACAGGTTTGAAAACTTTAATTTTCTGTTTGGCTATTTTTACTCTTCTCAGCCTTCTAATTAATTCTTCACTCTTACCACAGTACATTGGACCAGTAATCACTTCCAACCAGCCGCTTTTTGTTATTTTGTACAATTATGCCACCTCGTCATTTTTTACTTATCTATTTTGAAAAAATTTAAGCAAATGAATATTTTTTTCGAATTTAAGCTTTATCAAAATATATAGTTTTAAAGGCAATTCATAAAAAATTTTCTAAAAAAAAAGCAGAGCAATTAAGCCCTGCAGTAGAAAAAAGGATTTCTTTCCCGTTCTACTCATCATCTTCTTCTGAGCTTTCGTCTGAAATCCCATATTTTTTATTAAATCTTTCGACACGACCACCTTTTTTAGCTTTACGCTGTTTTCCTGTATAGAATGGATGACAGCTAGAACAAACTTCAACCCTGATATCTTCTTTAGTTGACTTAGTTTTATAAACCTCGCCGCAGGCACAGGTTATTGTGGTTTCTTTTACGTCTGGGTGGATTCCTTCACGCATCTATATCACCTCTCTTGCACACATAATTATTGATACACCGATTGACTTCTGTCTCAACAACCGGACTGAAGACATAAATCTTCAAGCTAAGATTTATTATAACACAGGCTTTTTCGCTATGCAAGGAAAAAAGCAAATCAAAATTTCAAGCTCAGCTCTTAAATATTTTATCCAGTATCTGCAGCAGCTCTTTATTATCTGTGGTGTTTTTCAGCTGCTTTAAAAAAGTATCCATTAACTCATATTCAGTCATATCTGCAGTTTGCTGGCGAAGTTTCCAAATTATTTCCAGTTCTTTTTCTTCTAACAGCATTTCTTCTTTTCTGGTTCCCGAGCGATTAATATCAATAGCAGGAAACAGTCTTCTTTCGGCAAGACGGCGGCTTAAGTGCAGCTCCATATTACCGGTGCCCTTAAATTCTTCATAAATTACATCGTCCATCCTGCTTCCAGTATCAACTAAAGAAGTCGCAATTATTGTTAAACTGCCTCCCTCTTCAATGTTTCTAGCAGCCCCAAAAAATCTTTTAGGAAAGTGCATTGCAGTTGGATCCAAACCACCGGAAAGAGTTCTGCCGCTGGGTGGAATTGTAACATTGGCAGCTCGAGCCAATCTGGTTATACTATCTAATAAAATCACTACATCATTTTTGTGTTCAACCAGCCGCTTAGCTTTTTCCAGAACCAGTTTTGCTACCTGAATATGTTCTTCTGGCGGCTCATCAAAGGTTGAGGCAATTACTTCAGCATCAACCGAGCGCCTCATATCTGTAACTTCTTCCGGCCGCTCATCAATAAGTACAATCATCATTTTACTTTCTGGATAATTATAACGGATGCTGTTTGCTATTTTCTTTAACAATACCGTTTTACCCGCCTTAGGGGGGGAAACTAATAGTCCCCGCTGCCCCTTACCAATAGGAGAAATCAAATCAATCATTCGTGAGGAAATCTCATTTTTGTGATATTCCAGCTTATATCTTTCTTCGGGATAAAGTGGAGTTAAATCTTCAAAATAGGAGCGTTCTCTTGCTTTTTCTGGATCCTGATAATTAACAGCTTCAATTCTTAAAATCGCAAAATATTTTTCATTATCTTTAGGCTCCCTCACCTGACCGGAAACAACATCTCCGGTTCTTAAATCGAAACGTCTAATCTGAGAAGCAGAGATATAAATATCATCACTGGAAGGAATATATTTAGAAGGTCTTAAAAAACCATAGCCCTCACTCTGAATAATCTCTAAAACTCCTTCAGCAAAAATATTACCCCCTTTTTCTGTCCCTTTTTTTAAAATAGCAAAGATTAAATCCTTTTTCCGCATCTGCGAATAACCGCTGACATCCATTTCCTTTGCTATTTCATGTAATTCTGTAATTGTCTTTCTCTCTAGTTCACTGATGTTAAGCACATCGAGTCCACCTTTCTTAAATTCTACCTTGTTTTTATAAAATAATTAAAAATCTAATAATTTTAACTTAAATCACATTCAAGCCCAGCTGAAACAGCAAATATACTCCTAAAAAATAAACGACTGCTGCTGCAATTGCATCCCAGCCCATCCACATAAAAGAACGGCGTGAACGGTAAAATAAACCAATCAAAATTATTGTTGCCATTACTATACCAACAGTTGCAGTTAAAATATGAACTATCCGGACATCCTGCAGCAAAACTCCCTGACGATAAAAAACATCGGCAAAGAAAATAACTGTCATATTAAAGATATTACTGCCAAAAACATTTCCAACCGCCATATTATAGGCTCCAATTCTAATAGCTGAAATAGTAGCAACCAGTTCCGGCAGTGAAGTAGCTGCAGCCACTAAAATAGAACCAATAAAACTTTGATCAATACCAGTCACTGCTGATATCTGATCTGCAGTTAGTGTTAGACGATAACCGCTGAATACTATCACAACTGCACAGGCAGCAAAACCAAGCAGAGCTTTATTTAATGTATATTCTGAATTTAGGTTTTCTTTTTCCTCATCTTTGGCATCAAGAGGATTATTCTGGTCATAACGATAAATCATCCTAACACTAACAAGGTAAGTTAATAGTAAAATTATACTATCTAATCCTACTCCGAAAACATTTAAATTAAAGTTCATAAAATGGGATAATATCAAGCTGAAAACTACCAAAGCTGAAAGTAAAACACCAACAAGGCCGGAAAGAATGTGGCTGTAGTTAACTCGAAGTAGTAAAGGACCTTTGCCCTGGAGTAAATCTGCAAAGGCTAAAATAACAAGATTAAAGGTATTGCTTCCAAAAGCATTACCAACAGCAATATCTGGAGCACCAACAAGTGCTGAACTGATACTTGTTACCAGTTCAGGTAGTGAAGTTGCCATTGCTATTAAAATCCCACCGATAAAAGCCTGTCCCAAACCACTTTTATCTGCAATTATATCTCCAAAGCGTGATAAATATGTTCCCGAAATAATAATGAATAATGCCATCAAAATAAATTCTAACCAAAGCTGTGTCAACTGAATCCTCCTTAGCTGAAATAAAGATACCGGGCATCTATGAAATATTTCCAAAATTCTAGCATAAGTTAATCAACTTGGAAATATTTCGCAGATACCCGGCACCAACAACTACTTACCAGGCTTTACCGTCACTACCTAAAATTTTAATCTTTTCTTTTACTTTTTCGGCAATAGCTTCTCTACCAGGTCCACAGTATTTACGTGGATCATATAATTCTGGCTTTTCAGCAAAAATTTCTTTAACCTTAGCAGTAAATACCTGCTGAAAATCAGTATTAACATTAACTTTGTTAACACCATATTTAACACCTGTTTTTAAATCTTTGGCAGAAATACCGGAAGCTCCGTGTAAAACAACAGGCATATCGATTAACTTTTTAATTTTATCAAGTCTTTCAAAATCTAATTCTGGCTCACCTTCATATACACCATGAGCAGTGCCAATTGCGATTGCAAGAGCATCTACTCCAGTTGCCTCAATAAATTCTTTTGCCTGATCTGAATCAGTATACATTGCATCTTTTTCTTCGACTGTATGATCATCTTCTGTACCACCGATTGTTCCTAATTCTGCTTCAACACTAACTCCAACACTGTGAGCAGCTTCTACAACTTTTTTAGTCAAAGCTATATTTTCTTCAAATGGCTTTTTAGAAGCATCAATCATTACAGATGAAAATCCAGCCTGGATACATTTCATAACACTTTCAAAATCACTACCGTGATCTAAATGTAAAGCAACAGGAATATTAGTATTTTTGGTTGCAGCCTCTACCATCTGCATTACATAATCAATACCTATGTAGCGAATTGCACCTTCACTAGCCTGTAAAATAACAGGAGAATTAAGCTCTTCCGCTCCCATCATTATACCCTGTAGAAATTCCATATTATTAATATTAAAGCCACCGACTGCATAAGTTTTCTCGTGTGCATCTTGTAAAATATCTGCCATTGGAACTAAGTTCATAATTATTTCCTCCTTAATTAGATAGTAATTCAGGGCCTTTTAAAAGTTATTTGGTTTTCCCTGAATAGAGTGAATACACACTTTGTTGAGCTGTCTCAATCTTTTAAGATCATTTTCATTGACAGCTGCTATATTTAAGCGTGCTCCACAATCATTACAAATTAATTGAATTTTATCAGAAAACAATTCTATATTTATGATATGATTCTACCACAAAAAGCTTAAAAAATATAGCAATGAAACCATAATGTGTAAATTATTTTTATTAAAATCAGTGTTATTTTATAATATTAAAT
>NZ_SOEF01000008.1 GCF_004366375.1 Halanaerobium congolense | reverse complement strand
TTCGAAAATACCAAAATTTATGGGAATTTAAAGGATTGTTTGCACAGCTTTATTTCATTCAGGGATGCTGCATGATAAAAAGTTGTAAAGTGGTGTTATATTATTATAAACGAGGAAAATGATCAGTATGAGCTTTTAGTGACAGGGATATCAAAAGATATTCTTAATGGTTATTTAGAGATATTTGATAATAATATGTTGAAAGTTGAGGTTTTCAATTTGGAAGATATGGCATTAATATCTCTACTAAGTAAAGATAAAAGATTAGAAAAACCAGCTTTAATTTTAGATGTTGGAGCTAGGAGTTCTAAAATTTTAATTGCTGCTGAAAATAAGTTTTATCTCAGTCGAGAAGTAGATACTTCAGGCGATAATTTTAGTAATTTATTTTTGAATGAAGAAAAAAGTCATGAAGAGGCTGAAATTGAAAAGAAAAAATTTGAGTTTTTTCCTGAGCAGGCAGAAGTTGAAGAAAAAAAATTTGATTTAATGCTTACAGATATTGACACTGCTGAAACAACACAGAAACGGGTAAAAGAGTTGGTAGATGAGATAATTTTTGAGATAAATCGTTCTTTAGAATATCATAATGAGAGAAATAAAGAAAATCCTGTTGAAAATATCTATTTAACAGGTGGCGGCTTATTATTAAATGGATTAACCAGCTATTTTAAAGAGCAGATAGATTATAAAATATCGATTATCGACCCCTTAAAAGAATTTGATTTCAAGAATGATGTCAAACAGATCAATAAACATTTTATGGCAACTGCCGCTGGTACTATTATTAGTGAGGTGATGCATAATGAGAGTTAACCTCCTTGAAAAAGATGATGGTGTAAAAATTGAATGGATGGAAATTGTAGTTGTCTTATTAATATTTTTAATTATTGCAGTACCAGCCTTAAATTATTATTTTAATTATTTAAAGGTTCAAAATCTTGAAAAACGCAGAAACGATTGGGAAACAAGATTAGAAGTGCTGCGTCCAGAGAAAGAATATTATTTTCAGTTAGAAGATGAAATTGCTAATTTTAAACTCCCAGAAAAAGTTGAACTAGAAAAATATACTACTGCACCATTTTTTATAGAATTTGCAAAAATAATTGGTGATAATATTACTTTTAATCGTTTAGATTACAGCAGAGGACAGATTCAAATTAATGGTAATGCTGAAACTATTAGATCATTATTAGATTTTAGTTCGCGTATTTTTAATTCAGATATTTTTTCTATTATTTCTTTAGAAAGGTTTAGAAAAAATGATAGCTTAGAATTTAATTTAATTGTGGAGCTAGATAATAAAGATAGAGGGGTGATTTATAATGAGTAATTTGTCTAAAAGAGAAAAAATACTACTTTTTATTTTATTTGTCACAGTAGTAATGGCTGCTTATTATTATTTGCTCTATCAACCTATCAAAGCTCATCAGCAGGATTTAGAAAATCAGATTACAAATATTCAAAGCGAATATACAGCTGTATTGAATAAAGTAAATCAAATTAATAGTTTAGAAAAAGAATTGGTTGAATTAAAAAAAGAAAGAGAAGAACGATTAGAAACAGTGGTTAGAGACGCTGAAGAGATTTTAGCTGCTGTTGATTATTTTGCCAGGGAAAGTAATGTTGATATCAGAAGTTATCAAAAAAGAAATACAGATAATGGTTATCCCTTTACTTTTGAAATTCAGGGTGGATATTTTGAATTACTATCCTTTCTTCAAATGCTAGATAACTGGGATTATAGATTAGTTGTAGAAAATTTGACTGCCAGTAATGTTCAGCAGCAGGAAAATTTAATTTCTTTAAATTTAAATTTATTTTATCATCAGTCAGATGAGTTAAGAGAGTTTATAGAAAATTCAGCGGGGTGATTTAATGAAGATTTTCAAATTATTATCTATCGTTATTTTAATATTAATGATTAATAGTACAGCTTCTGCTTTAGATCTTGATGTGGAAAGTGATTTAAACGAATTTGCAGCTGCAAATAAACTAAGTAGTACTCAAATTAAAAATTTAAAAAACCCATTTTTTATAGAAATAGAAACTGATGAAATTTCAGACGAAATTGCGACAGAGGAAAATTATCTCACAGAAGAATTTACTGCTGTTGAGGAGAGTAATCAAGTAGAAGAGACAGTTTCAGAACCAGAGATAGTAATTGATGGAGTAATAAAAGCTGCTAATTCTAGAATGGCTTTAATTGTAAGTTATAACCAGGATAAACATCTTCTTAAAATTGGAGATATGATGAATGGCTATAGACTATCTTCTTATCAAAATGGAGAAGCAGTATTTATAAAAAATGGCAGTTCCATTAGAGTTAAATATTAAAAAATTTGAGGCATATTGATTGGAGGCAAAGTAAATGATAAAAATAAAGAAGATTTCTTTTATTATTTTAATATTGGTTATATCTTTAACAGCAGCAGCATCAGCAGGACCCCAGGACAAAATAGAAGATATGAATTTCAGAAATGCTGATATTGTTGATGTGTTGAGAGCTATTGCAGAAGTGGCAGATGTTAACTTAATAACTGACAGCCAGGTTGTTGGTAATATTACTGTTCATTTACAGGATATTACTTTTGAAAAATCTTTAGATTTAATAACTAAAACAAGAGGATTAGATTATAAATGGGACAATAACACTGTAGTAGTTGCTCAGCCTGAAAAAATCGATCAAATCTATTCTAATTTAGTTACAGAGTTTGTCAAAGTTAACTCAAGTGACTTTGAGAATATAGGAATTATTGTTAAAGAAATATTTCCTGAAACATTAATTTCGATGGACATATCAAGAAGGCAGTTTATTATTAAAGGAGAGAGTAATCGAGTAGAAGAAATTAAAGAGATGATTAATAGGCTTGATTCTGCTAAAGTACTAAAAGGGAGTGGTGGAACAGATTTTGAAAATAGGGAAAGTGAAGAAACTAAACTATATAGTGAGAGATATACTGTTTTAAATGCAGATTTAGCTGATTTAGAATCAAAATTACGTATAGTTAATTCAAACTTAAATTTTCAGGTTAACCCTTTAACAGAAACTATAACGATAAGTGGAGAAGAAGAATCAGTTAAGAGTATTTTATCAATGGCTAAAACTTATGATCAGAGTTTGGAGCCTGAAACTCGTAAAATGAGAGTTGACTATATAGATACTGCACAAATAACTGAAATAATAAATAAATTTTATCCAGACATTCAACTTCATGTTAATGCTAAAAGAAAAGAAATTATTATTAATGGGGCAAAAAATAAGCTTGACGGAGTATCAGAGTTAATTAAAGAGATAAATACGCCGCAATATCAGGTTATTATTGAGACCAGGGTAGAAGAAATCTCCTCAGATTTAACTAGAGAAATTGGAATGAAATATTCTGATTCAATGGATGTAGGGATTGGTGATATTATAATTGAAAGAAATACAGATCTTGATAAAATAGAAGATTTAACTTATAAATGGCCTGAAATTTTTAAATTGTTAGACACATCTTCTGACTCTAAAACTTTAGCTAGACCCAGCTTAATGACTTTAAATGGCGAAGAGGCTAATTTATCAATAACTGACAAAGAACCATATGCAGTTCAAGAAGAAGATGATGATGGGGATATTACAACTACCTGGGAACATGTTGAAGCAGGAGTTAAATTAACTTTTACTCCCTGGATTACAGAAAATGATGAAATTGAACTTAAAATTGCACCAGAAGTGAGCAGCTTTTATGAAATTAATCCAGATAGATATTCAAATATAGATACTACACCACCTCCAGCTACTAAAACCAGGAGTGTAGAAACTACTTTGCGTTTAAATAATAATGAAACATTTGTAATAGGTGGCTTAATTCAGACTGATGGAGAAGGAAAAATTACTAAAATACCTCTTTTGGGTGATTTACCTATCTTTGGTGAACTTTTTAAATCTCGCTCAAAAAGTGAATCGACTAATGAGTTATTGATTTTTGTAACTCCAAGAATTATTAAATATGGAGAAGAAATTGAAAATCAGGATTATATCAGAGATGACAATGTAGAAGTAGATTCTGATACTGAAAATTCTTCAGCAGAAAAAACTAAAGCAGAAATAATAAATGAGTATTTACAGGAAAGCGGTAAAGAAAGAAAAGAATTATTAGACAGCCTAAGAAAAAATAATGATAAAAAAGAAAAAGAATTTGAAGGTCTAACTCCTGAAGAACTAGAATCTATATTAGCAAATTAAGATTAAAAAGAAGATTAATAAAACTGAAGTCTGGCTCATAAGCTGGGCTTTTCTTTTATAATCTTATGGGGTGATTAAATGATAGCTTTAGTGGCCAGACAACCTATACTTGATAAAAATTTAAATATTTTTTCATATGAATTACTATTTAGAGGTAAAGATTCAGAGAGTTTCAATGGAGAACAAGCAACTGCTCAAGTTATTATGAATACCTTGGAGTCTATAGGATTTACCAATTTAACTGAAGGCCAGCCAGCTTTCATAAATTTTACCGATGAATTATTAAAACAGGGAATACCTGATTTATTGGCACCTGAAATGGTCTATATTGAAGTCTTGGAAACAGTAACTGTAGATCAAAAGCTGCTTTCTGGGCTTGAAACTTATAAAGAAATGGGTTTTAAAATAGTACTCGATGATTTTGTTTTTTCTGAAGATCTAATTCCTTTAATAAAATTAGCTGATTACATTAAAATAGATTTTATAATTACAAAAGGTGCTGAACGAAAAAAAATAATTACTATCTGTAATCAATATAATTCGGATATTCAATATATTGCAGAAAAAGTAGAGACATACGATGAATTTTTTGCAGCAAAAGATATGGGATTTGATTATTTTCAGGGTTTTTTCTTTACTAAGCCTAAGATTATAAAGGCTAAAAAAATCAATTCTTATTCTTTTACATTTTTTAAAATGATGAAAGAATTAAATAAAGATGATCCTAAAATTAAAAAAATAGAAGAAATAATTAAGTCAGATTTGTCAATGTCATACAGTTTATTACGAATTATAAATTCTGCCCATTACGGCTATGATGTTAAATCTATTCGACAGGCAATAGTTTTATTGGGTGTAGACAGGTTGAGGAAGTGGAGTCTTTTATATTTTCTAAAAGGTCTTGATAATGAAAAGCCAGATATTTTATTTAAAACAGCGATTTTAAGGGCTAATTTTGCAGAATCTTTAGCAGGTTATTTTGGAGATAATAGAGGAGAAAACCTATTTGTTTTGGGCTTATTATCTGTAATAGATGCTTATTTAGATAGAAAATTAGAAAATATTTTAGCTGAAATATCACTTTCAAATAATTTAAAAGAAGCGTTAATAAAAAGAGAAGGCCAACTAGGGGATTTATTATTATTTATTGAAGCTTTTGAAAAATTAAATCTAAAAGAAGCTGAAAATTATATTGAAAAATATTCAATTAATTATGGAATGGTTTTTGATAATTATTCTACCGCTCTAGAAAAGACTAAAGAGATAGTTGAAGCTTTTGAAAATAATAAATTATAAAAAAGAGATAAGCTTAAATTTAGCTAATATCTTTTTCTTATTTATAAACTAGGGCTACCAGTTCCGTCCTATTATGCACCTCAGTCTTATTAAAAATATGGCTGAGGTGTTTTTTGACAGTATTTATTGAAATAAACAGTTCATTTGCAATTTCTTCATTAGTTTTACCAATTAAAATCAATCTTAAAACATCTTTTTCTCTTTTACTCAAATTAAAGTTTTCTACTTTATTTTGAATTAGGTTTTCTTCTTTTCTATTATTTAAATTTCTTAACTCTTCAATTTCAAATAATTTATTTAAATGATTGCTGCTGTGTTTAGCTAGAATTTTTAGATAAACTAGATCTCTAATAGTGAAATTATTATCTTTATTTGTTCTAAAAAGGCTAATTGTACCTAAAAGTCTCTGCTCAGCATGGATATCAATTCCACAGGAATAATAAAGTCTATTTTTAGCTAAAAAATCATTAAAGTATTCAGTATTGATCCACCATTTATAGTCCATTAATTGAGTACTGATAATAGGTTCCTGCTGGTCAAATGCAAGGTTTCTAATATCATCAAGCTGCCAGTAGTAATCATTATATGCTTTTAAAACACTATCGCTAATATTAAAACAAACTGGATCTCCTATTAATTCTTTTTTTTCATCAAAAAGAAAAAAATTAGCAGCATAAAATGGAATAAGTGGATTTAGTTCTTTAAGAAAATAGTATGAATATTTATGTAAGTTAATTATTCTACCCGTTCTATAAATAAAGTCAATAATTTCTTCCCAGTTAATTTCCATTGAGATCCCCCTAAAAATTACACTTTTGGGTAATACTAAAAGTTTCTAGAAAATGCTATGATAAATATATAGTTCAGGATAATCGACAAAATTCCTGCAAAAAAAATAAGGGGGGGAAGTTTTATGTCAAAAAAATTATTTGCAGTGGGGATAACATTATTTTTTATTTTTTCTTTAAGTAGTGGAGTATTTGCTCAGATAGGTGATTATTACGGTTTGCAGTCTATGTTAATTTCAGATTGGCAGCTGGATTATATTAGACCAATTGATCCAGATGAACTAGAAAAAGGAGAATTTAGATTTGCTCCGATAATTGGTAGAGTCAATAATGATTATGAGAGAAATGATCTTAACGGAGATTATAGCTATGACTATGATAACAATACAATGGCCTACATGTTAGTTTTCGATTCTAAATTTACGGAAAAACTATCACTTCATTCCAAGTTCATTTATCAACCATGGGAAGATTATAGTTATACTAATTTTAGTAACGATAGTTTTGAAAGTCGCTCAACTCTAACAGATTTATTTTTAAACTATGAAATGAAAGAAGATAAGATATTGTTTTTTGGTTATAACAGAGCTTTAAGTAAGAGAAAAGAATATGATAGTGATAATATTTTAGAAGATGAAGAAGAAGATACAAACAATATTTATTATTTAGGTTTGGAAATTCGCGGTTCATTCTCCGGTGGGAAAGAATAAATATTTATTTAAAAGGCTCCCTCAATTGGGAGTTTTTTTCTTTGCTAAAACTTGACTTTTTAAATATTAAACTATATAATTTATAACCAATACATATCTTAAATAAAATGCTATCTTTATAATTAAAAAATAATTATAAGTAGTAAAAGTAGAATTATAACATTTTAAGGAGGACAAACGTAGTGAGTAGAAATATTTATCTTAACGGAGAAATTGTCCCTGAAGCTCAGGCGAAAATTTCAGTTTTTGACCATGGTTTTCTCTATGGTGATGGGATTTTTGAGGGGATTAGAGCCTATAACGGCAGGGTGTTTATGCTTGATCAGCATATCAAGCGCTTATACCAGTCTGCCAAAACAATTATGCTGGATATTCCTTTAACCAAAAAGGAAATGGAAGCAGCAATTTTAAAAACAATCAGGGCCAATGAATTAAGTGATGCTTATATCAGAGTAGTAGTCTCTAGAGGAGAAGGAGATCTTGGTTTAGACCCGCGTAAGTGTTTGGAACCTACAGTTGTTATTATTGCCAGTGCAATTCAGCTTTATCCAGAAGAATTATATAAGACAGGCTTAAAATTAGTAACAGTTCCAACTCGTAGGAATGGACCAGAGATGGTTAATCCCAGAATTAAATCTTTAAATTATTTAAACAATATTATGGCCAGGATAGAAGCCAACCAGCAGGGAGCACCTGAGGCCATTATTTTAAATACCGACGGTTATGTAGCAGAGTGTACAGGAGATAATATCTTTATTATAGAAGAAGATACAATCACAACTCCACCAAGGTATGCAGGTATTTTAAAAGGAACCAAAAGAGAAATAGTGCTTGCAGCAGCAGCAGAAATGGGATTAGAAGTCAAAGAAGAGCTATTTACAAGGCATGATCTCTTTAATGCAGACGAATGTTTCCTAAGTGGAACTGCAGCTGAGGCAATACCCGTAGTAGAAGTTGACGGTAGGGTAATTGCAGACGGCAGTGTAGGCGAAAAAACAAAAGCTATTATTGCCAGATTTAGAGAAATCGCCCAGACAACTGGAACAGAAATTTATAATGATTAATTAAATATAATGATGCTTTTCAAGAAGAAGTGAGCAGCAATAGGAGGAATATAATGAGAAGTGACAAGATTAAAAAAGGTATAGAAAGAGCTCCACATAGATCCCTGCTTTATGCATTGGGGCTTGACGATGATGATTTAGATAAACCAATGATTGGGATTGCCAATTCGGCTAATGATATAATTCCTGGTCATAAACACCTGGATAGAATCAAAGATGCTGTAGAACACGGAATTACAGCAGCTGGAGGTACAGCTTTAACCTTTTCCACTATTGGTGTCTGTGATGGAATTGCCATGGGTCACAGCGGGATGAATTACTCTCTAGCAAGCAGAGAAATTATTGCGGATTCAGTTGAAGCAGTAGTTAACGGCCATCAGCTGGATGGTCTGGTTTTAATCCCAAACTGTGATAAAATTGTTCCTGGAATGATGATGGCAGCAGCCAGATTAGATATTCCGGCAGTTGTAATCAGTGGGGGACCAATGGAGCACGGCAGCCGCTGTGGAAAGGCAATTGATCTTCACAATGTATTTGAAGCAGTAGGCTCAGTTATCTCCGGTGAGATGGAAGAAGAAGAACTAGATCAGATTGCACGTTCGGCCTGTCCGGGAGTCGGATCCTGTGCGGGAATGTTTACAGCTAACTCTATGAACTCTCTCGCAGAGGTTTTAGGGCTGGCATTACCAGGTAATGGAACAATCCCTGCAGTTAAGGCAGACCGAATCAGGTTGGCTAAAGCAGCAGGTAAAGCGGTAATGAAGCTTGTTGAAAAAGATATTCGTCCTTCTGATATTTTAACAGAAAAGTCTTTTGCCAATGCAATAACTGTTGATATGTCACTTGGATGTTCAACAAATACAGCTCTACATTTACCAGCAATCGCCCATGAAGCGGGTATTGATTTACCCTTAGATAAATTTAACGAAATTAGTGATCAGGTTCCACATATCTGTTCTCTAACCCCGGCCGGTAAAAACCATATGGAAAATCTAAATGCAGCCGGCGGGATTCATGCAGTGATCAATGAGCTGGTTAAAGGTGATTTAATCAACTTAGATACAGTTACTGTCACCGGTAGATCACTCAAAGAAAATTTAAAAGCAATTAACTTTGTCGATCATGAGATTATTCGTTCTTTAGATAATCCTTACCATGACCGGGGGGGTCTGGCAATTCTAAAAGGTAACCTGGCACCTGAGGGTTCAGTAGTAAAAAGAGCAGCAGTCGCTCCTCAGATGATGGAACACCGCGGTCCGGCAAGAATCTACAATAGTGAAGAAGAATCAATTGCAGCTATCAATAACGGCGAAATTAAGCCGGGTGATGTAGTAGTCATCAAAAATGAAGGTCCAAAAGGTGGTCCGGGAATGAGAGAAATGCTTTCTCCAACCTCTGCCTTAGCAGGAATGGGCTTAGATGATAGTGTAGCTTTAATTACCGACGGACGTTTTTCTGGAGCAACCAGAGGTGCAGCAATCGGCCATGTTTCTCCTGAAGCAGCTGCTGGAGGACCAATCGCAGCTTTAGAAGAAGGAGATATCATCCACATCGATATGGATAAATTTATTCTGGAAGTAGAATTATCAGAAGCAGAATTAGCAGCCAGAATGGATAAAGTAGAACCTTTTGTACCTGCTGTCAGCGGTTATTTAAAGCGTTATGCAAAATTAGTTGGCTCAGCTTCCAAAGGAGCGGTCTTGGATTAAAAGCTTAAAAATGCTTTGATAATTGATAAATATCCAAAAAAATTAAAGATATTTTCAAAAAATGATTGATAAAAAGAAATAAATTTAGTATAGTGTACAATATAAATAGAATATTAAATGAAGTTATAGAATAGCAAGTAGTCGAGAAGGGTTGGCTTCATTTAAGAATTTTATAAATTGAGATTTTAGGGGGTAGTCTATCCAGCTGGCTTTTAGCCGGGAACTGCTCCAAACAAAACTGAAACAAACTATATCTGCTCAGCAGGAGAAGTTTATTCAATTTTCAGTAAATTCTCAAGTATGAATTCTTAGATATTTTTCTGCCCTGAATAATTGTGTTCAGGGCTATTTTTATATCTACTTATTTTTCAAAATTACAGCGGAGGTGAATTTATGCCAAAATTAAATGGTGGGGAAATAATCGTTGAATCCCTCAAGCAAGAAAATGTTGACGTTATATTTGGATATCCAGGCGGTGCTGTTATTAATCTTTATGATGCTTTATATAACTCAGGTTTAAAACACTATTTAGGAAGACACGAGCAGGGAGTAGTTCATGCAGCAGATGGTTATGCCAGAAGCAGCGGGAAAGTAGGGGTTTGTATTGCAACTTCCGGGCCAGGTGGAACCAATATGGTAACAGGACTGGCAAATGCCTTTATGGATTCAGTTCCTTTAGTTGCTTTTACAGGTCAGGTTTCAACCTCAATGCTGGGGAAAGATTCTTTTCAGGAGGCAGATATCACAGGAATTTCTTTGCCAATTACCAAACATAACTTTTTAGTCACTGATGTAGAAGAACTGGCAAAAACAATCAAGGAGGCTTTCTTTATTGCTAAAACAGGCAGACCGGGGCCGGTACTGATTGACCTGGCTAAAGATGTAACCCAAAAAGAGGCCGAATTTAATTACCCGTCTAAAATTAATTTGCCGGGCTATAGGCCTAGTTTTGAAGGACACCGACTGCAGGTTAACAAAGCGGCTAAGGCCATCAACGAGGCTAAAAGACCGCTGCTCTATGTTGGCGGTGGGGCTATAATCTCCGGTGCTGAAAAAGAGATCAAAGAGCTTGTTGAAAGGGCAAAAATACCAATAACAACAACTCTAATGGCTTTGGGAATCTATCCTGAAGATAGAGAATTAGCGCTGGAGATGCTGGGAATGCACGGAACTCAATATGCTAACCGGGCAACCTTAGAAACCGATCTAGTTATTGCAATAGGTGCCCGTTTTGACGACCGAGTTACCGGCAAATTAGATGAGTTTATAGCTCAGGCCGATATTATCCAGATTGATATTGACCCGGCGGAAATAGGTAAAAACTTGGATGTAGAAATACCGATAGTCGGGGATGTTAAAGATGTACTGCAGGAGATACTTCCCTTTATCGAAGAAAAAGAAAATGGGGAATGGCAGGATAGAATTAGAGAGCTCAAGGAAAAATATCCTCTAAGATATAATGATGATGATGATTCAGAAGTGATTAAACCACAATATTTGATGGAAGAAATTGATAAGTACACAAATGGTAATTCAACAATAGTGACTGAAGTTGGTCAGCATCAGATGTGGGCTGCTCAGTATCATAAATATAAAAAACCAAGACAATTTATCAGTTCTGGTGGTTTAGGAACGATGGGATTTGGCCTTCCGGCTGCAATTGGAGCTCAAATTGGACAGCCTGATGAGCAGATTATTTTAATCGCCGGTGATGGAAGTATTCAGATGAATATTCAGGAGTTGGGTACAATCCAGACCTATAATGTCCCGGTTAAAATAATTATCTTTAACAACAAATATTTGGGAATGGTCAGACAGTGGCAGGAAATGTTTTTTGAAAAGCGATATTCTTCCACTAAAATTCCGGCACCTGATTTTGTTAAAATGGGAGAAGCTTATGGAATCTGGTCTAAAAGAGTTGAGAAGAAATCTGAGCTTAGTGGGGCAATTAGAGAGGCTATGGAACTTAAAGGACCAGCAATCTTAGATGTTCATATACCTGAAGAAGAAAATGTTTATCCAATGGTACCGGCAGGAGCCGGCTTAAAAGATATGATAGGGGGATAATTTATGACACATATTTTATCAGTTTCAGTATTAAACAAACCTGGTGTTTTAACTAGAGTTGCTGGATTATTTAGCAGGCGTAATTTCAATATTGAAAGTTTAAATGTTGGTAAGACTGAGAATCCTGAAATTTCAAGGATGACAATTGTGGTTCGTGGTGATCAAAAAGTATTAGAACAGGTAACAAAACAGCTGCATAAATTAATTAATGTCTTAAAAATTACTGAGCTTGATAAAAATGCAATTGTGGAAAGAGATTTGATTTTAATCAGAGTAAAATGTACCCGCAAACAGCGCTCAGAAATTATTCAGATAGCTGATACTTTTAGAGCACAAATTGTTGATGTAGCTCCTGACAGCTTAATGATTGAAGCTACAGGAACAGAAGATAAATTAGAGGCTTTAACAGAATTACTGAGGGATTTCGGTATCGCAGAATTTGTCAGGACAGGAAGAGTAGCCTTAAGCAGAGGTCAGGCAATTAAATAAATTAGACTTCCTGTTAATTTTATAAACAATTTCTCAAAAAATATATAAAATCAGAACATAAAAGGAGAAGATAGAAATGAAAATTTATTATGATAATGATGCAGATTTAAAGTACTTAGAAGATAAGATAGTAGCAGTTATAGGTTATGGCAGCCAGGGACATGCTCAGGCTCAAAACCTTAAAGATAGCGGAGTAGAAGTAATAGTTGGTCTGAGAAAAGAAAGTTCAAGCTGGCCGGTTGCAGAAGAAGATGGTTTTGAAGTTTTAATCACTCCTGAAGCTGCAGCAAAGGCAGATGTAATTCAGATATTAATTCCAGATATCAAACAGGCTTCAGTTTTTAAAAATGATATCGAGCCTAATTTAGAAGAAGGCAACTCACTTGTCTTTTCCCATGGTTTAAATATTCACTATGATCAGATTGTACCACCGAAGAATGTTGATGTATTTATGATTGCACCTAAATCACCAGGACATTTAGTCCGCAGATTATACGTAGATGGTAAGGGTGTTCCAGGACTATTAGCAGTTTATCAGGATTATACAGGTAAGGCTTATGATACAGCTTTAGCCTATGGTAAGGGAATCGGCTGTACTCACGCTGGAGTTATCGAAACAAGCTTCCAGGAAGAAACAGAAACAGATCTTTTTGGTGAGCAGGCAGTTTTATGTGGAGGAACAACAGCACTTGTAAAAGCTGGTTTTGAAACTTTAGTTGAAGCAGGTTACCAGCCAGAAATTGCTTATTTCGAATGTCTAAATGAGCTTAAATTAATCGTAGACTTAATGTTTGAAGGTGGAATTTCTACAATGAGAGATTCTATTTCTGATACAGCTCAGTACGGAGATTTAGTTTCCGGTCCTAGAGTAATTGATGAGCATGTAAAAGAAAATATGCAGGAAGTTTTAAAAGACATTCAGAGTGGTAAGTTTGCCAGAGAGTGGATTTTAGAAAACCAGGCAAATCGCCCCGTATTTAATTCTTTAACCGAAAAAGACGAAAATTCACAAATAGAAGCAGTAGGACGCAGATTAAGAGAAATGATGTCCTGGATTGACTAGTAATTCAGGATTTTGGAAAAGGTGGTGAAAATTAATGGCTAATGTGAGATTATTTGATACAACTTTAAGAGATGGAGAACAATCCCCGGGAGTCACCTTGATTCCTGAGGAAAAACTGGCAATTGCCAAACAGCTGGCTAAGATGAAGGTTAATGTAATCGAGGCTGGTTTCCCGATTTCTTCTGAAGGAGATTTTAACGCAGTCAAAATGGTTGCCGAAAACGTAAAAGGAATTGAGGTAGCAGGTCTGGCTAGATGCCGCAAAGGTGATATTGACCGTGCCTGGGAAGCCCTAAAAGACGCTGAAAACCCAAGGATTCATGTCTTTATTGCTTCTTCACCGATTCATATGGAATACAAATTGCAGATGAGCGAAGAAGAAGTCATTAAAAATGCAGTTGATGGAGTAAAATATGCAGCGCAATATACGGAAAACATTGAGTTTTCTGCAGAAGATGCTTCCCGCAGTGATGTTGATTTTCTGGCCCGCTTATTTGAAGCAGCCATTGATGCTGGAGCCAAGGTAATTAATATTCCGGATACAGTTGGTTATTCTGTACCTTCTGAATTTGGTGCTTTGATCAAAGATGTTAGGGAAAAAACTCCTAACATAGATCAGGTAGATATCAGTGTCCACTGCCATAATGATTTAGGTTTGGCAGTTGCAAATTCACTGGCTGCTATTGAAAATGGGGCAACTCAGGTCGAAGTTTCAGTCAACGGAATTGGAGAGCGGGCTGGTAATGCTGCTTTAGAAGAAATTGTAATGGCTCTTTACACCAGAAAAGATTATTATGGCCTTGATGTGACTCAGGATACAACCCAGATTGCTCGTTTATCAAAGTTGGTTGCAAATTCTACCGGAGTTTCCATCCAGGCTAATAAAGCAATAGTCGGGGCTAATGCCTTTGCCCATGAGGCTGGAATCCATCAAGATGGTGTGATTAAGGAAAGAACCACTTATGAGATTATGGATGCCAAAACTATTGGTTTAGACCATAATAAGCTGGTACTTGGTAAACACTCAGGCCGCCATGCTTTGAAGGATTTCTTAGATAAATATGATTATGAGCTGGATGATGCAAGCTTTGAGGGTTTCTTTAAGCGTTTTAAAGATTTAGCAGATAAGAAGAAAAATGTAAGCAACGCTGATATCATAGCTCTGCTTGACAATGAGCTTTATGATTATGAAAAAACATTTGAACTTGAATATATATCTGTTCTAACCGGTCGGGGTTTACTGCCGACAGCTACTGTTAGATTGAAAAAGGAAGGTGAGATCATTCAATCTGCAGCCTGTAATGGAGATGGACCGGTTGATGCAATATTCCAGACAATTAATGAACTGACCGGAATGGAAAATATTAAGCTGATGTCTTATAAAATTGATGCAGTAACAGAAGGTAAGGATGCCCTTGGTGAGGCTTTTATTGCTTCAGAAATTGATGGGAAAATCTACACAGGCCATTCTTCCCAGACAGATATTACTGAGGCCAGTGCTGCGGCCTATATTGAAGCAATTAATAAGTATCTAGTCTATAATAAAAACAAGTAAATTAAGGGCAGCCTATTTACTTTAGTGGGCTGCTAAAAAATATTTTAAGATAATATTATAAGGATTTTAAGAGGAGTGATTTATTTAAATGGGAATGACGATGATTGAAAAAATTCTTGCTGCTCATTCTGATCAGGATCAGGTCAAACCGGGTGAGATAGTTAATGCCAGAGTTGATATGGTATTAGGTAATGATATAACAGCCCCAGTAGCAGTTAAGGAATTTAATAAAATTGGTGTTGATAGAGTATTTGATAAGGAGAGAATTGCACTTGTTCCTGATCACTTTGCTCCAAATAAGGATATTAAGGCAGCTGAGCAGGTTAAAGTAGTGAGAGAATTTGCCCAAAAACATGATATTACAAATTATTTTGAAGTAGGTCAGATGGGAATTGAACATGTGCTTTTACCGGAAAAAGGCCTAACTCTTCCCGGAGAAATTATTATTGGTGCTGACTCCCATACCTGTACATATGGCGCCCTTGGTGCTTTGGGAACTGGAGTTGGAAGTACCGATATGGCAGCTGCAATGGCTACCGGTAAGGCCTGGTTTAAGGTGCCGCCGACAATAAAAATTGTCTACAGTGGAGAGCTTAAGCCCCATGTCAGCGGTAAGGATTTAATTCTTTATACAATCGGTAAAATTGGTGTTGATGGAGCTTTATATAAGGCTATGGAATTTACCGGTGAGGCAATAGAAAATTTGTCAATGGACGGTAGAATGACGATGTCCAACATGGCAATTGAAGCCGGTGGTAAAGCAGGATTAATTGCAGCAGACGAAAAGACCGAATCCTATTTGGAAGATAGAGCTCAGAGGGAGTACACTATAGTTAAGCCGGATTCAGATGCTGAGTACGAGCAGGTTATAGAAATTGATGTCAGCCAAATTGAACCTCAGGTTGCTTTCCCAAGTCTACCTGAAAACACTAAAGGTCTTAATGAAATTACAGAAAAGATAGAAATTCATCAGTCTGTAATTGGATCTTGTACTAATGGCCGCATTGAAGATTTAAGGGCAGCCGCGGAAATTTTTAAGGGGCAGAAGGTTCATAAAAATGTACGCTGTCTTGTTTTCCCCGGGACTCAGGCAATTTACAAGCAGGCAATGCACGAAGGCCTCTTTGATATTTTTATTGATGCAGGTGCGGCAGTTTCTACCCCAACCTGTGGACCCTGTTTAGGTGGGCATATGGGTATTTTAGCTGATGGTGAAAGAGCCATTTCAACAACCAACCGTAACTTTGTTGGTCGGATGGGATCAACCAGCAGTGAAGTATATCTAGCAAGTCCAGCTGTAGCAGCAGCCTCAGCAATTAAAGGCCATATTGCTGGTCCAGAGGAGGTTAAATAATGAAGTTAAAAGGAAAAGTATTTAAGTATGGAGATAATGTAGATACAGATGTAATTATTCCGGCCCGTTATTTAAATTCTTCAACACCGGAGAATTTAGCAGCCCACTGTATGGAAGATATAGATAAGAACTTTGCCGATGAGGTAAGTGAAGGTGATATTATTGTTGGTGGTAAAAACTTTGGCTCTGGTTCATCTCGTGAGCATGCACCACTGGCAATTAAATATGCAGGAGTTTCCTGTGTGGTAGCAGAAAGTTTTGCTCGTATTTTCTACCGCAACTCAATTAATATCGGTCTTCCAATTTTAGAATGCCCGGAAGCTGCCAAGGCGGCAGAAGCCGGAGATGAGCTGGAAGTGGATATCGATAATGGTGAAATCAAAAATATGCGGACAGGTGAAAGCTATCAGGCAGTACCATTTCCACCCTTTATGCAGGAGATTATTAAAGATGGTGGCCTGATTGAACATGTCAAAAAGGAGCTGGTATAAATGGCTAATATAGCATATATACCGGGAGATGGAATTGGCGAAGAAGTTACCAGCCAGGGAATTAAGGTACTAGAATATCTTGACGGTGCCTATAACTTAGGACTTAAGTTTGAAAAATTTGATCTAGGTGCAGAAAGATATTTGAAAACCGGAGATATTCTGCCGACTGCTGTTTTAAATAAGCTGGAGACCTTTGATTCAATTTATCTGGGTGCTGTTGGAGATCCCAGAGTTGAGCCGGGAGTTTTGGAAAAAGGAATTTTACTCAAGCTCCGCTTTTATTTTGATCAGTATGTTAATTTAAGACCAATAAAATTATATAAAGAGGAGTTTTCTCCGCTGAAAGGTAAGGGGCTGGAGGATATTGACTTTACTGTAGTTCGAGAAAACACCGAAGGAATTTATGCCGGTATCGGCGGTTTCCTCAAAAAGGATACTCCGGATGAGGTGGCAACCCAGGAGATGATTTCTACCCGTAAAGGTGTGGATAGAGTGATTAAATATGCCTTCGAATACGCCCAGAAATTTGGTAGAGAACCTAAATTGACAGTTTGTGATAAGAGTAATGTTCTGACTTATGCCCACAACCTCTGGCAGCGCTCCTTTAAAGAGATGGGTAAAAATTATCCTGATGTTGAGCAGAATCACTTTTTGGTTGATGCAATGACGATGAAGATGGTCCGCAACCCTGAGATTTTTGATGTAGTTGTGACCTGCAATATTTTTGGTGATATAATCACCGATTTAGGGGCTGAGCTGCAGGGAGGAATGGGAATGGCTGTTTCCGGTAATATTAACCCAGACAGTATTTCAATGTTCGAACCCGTCCACGGAAGTGCACCGGACATTGCAGGCCAGAATATTGCTAACCCACTGGCAGCAGTTTTAGCAGCTGGAATGATGCTGAGAGAACTCGGATATGGTAACTTAACTCCAAAGGTGGAAGCAGCAGTTAAAAGTGCTTTAGAAAACAATATGGTGACAGCAGATCAAGGAGGAGACTTAAACACAGACGAAGTTGGAGATTATTTGGTTAAAACTCTCAAAAGCAATGAAGAAGGTGAGTAGTGATGCAAAATGGGATTAACACTTTATGATACAACTTTAAGAGATGGTTCACAGGGAGAAGGAATTGCTCTTTCTTTAGATGACAAATTAAAAATTACAAGACAGCTTGATCGTTTCGGGATTGATTTTATCGAAGGTGGTTGGCCTGGTTCAAATCCAAAAGATGAAGCATATTTCAAAGAAGTACAAAATATGGATTTAGACAATGCTAAAATAACTGCTTTTAGCTCAAGCAGAAGACCTAATATGAAGGTAGAGGAAGATCCAAATATCTTAAAACTGCTGGATGCAGGAGTAGAATATGTCACTATTTTTTCCAAAAGTTGGGATCTCCATGTACAGGAGGCACTGCAGATTCCACTGGCAGAAAACCTGGCAATGATCAAAGATACCATTTCATTTTTAAAAGAAAATGACCTAAGGGTTTTCTTTGATGCCGAGCATTTTTTCGACGGCTACTTTAATAATTCTAATTATGCGCTGGAGGTAATTAAAACAGCAGCTGAGGCTGGAGCTGAACTGCTTGTATTATGTGATACCAATGGGGGCATGCTGCCTTCACAGGTGACAAAAGTTATGCAGGAAATCAGAGGTAAATTTGAGGTGCCAATTGGAATCCATGCTCACAATGATGGTAACCTGGCTGTTGCTAATTCTCTGGCAGCTTACGAAGAAGGAGCTGTTCATTTTCAGGGAACAGTTGGCGGCCTGGGTGAGCGCTGTGGTAATGCTGATCTATGCAGTGTGATTCCAGCTCTACAGTTAAAATATGGAGAGGAGCTAGTGACAGCAGAACAGTTAAAACAGCTGAAACCGCTCTACTATTTTGTGACTGAAACAGCTAATTTAATTCCTAAAAATAATAAGCCATATGTTGGTAAAAGTGCCTTTACTCATAAGGGCGGAATTCATGTTAGTGCAGTCCGCAAAAACCCTCATACTTATGAGCATATTGAGCCTGAATTAGTTGGTAATGAGCGTCGGGTTCTGGTTTCAGAGCTGGCAGGAAAATCCAATCTGCTATATAAACTGAGAGAAGTTGGATTTGACCTCAATGATTTTTCTGATGAAATGATAAAAAAGTTAGTTAAGAAAGTTAAAGTTCTGGAAAACCAGGGTTATCAGTTTGAAGGAGCAGAGGCCTCATTAATTTTAATGGCCTTTAGAGAATTTAAAGATTACCAATCATTTTTTGAAATAGAAGATTTTAAAACCAACAGTATTAGTCAGGAAGATCATACTTATTCAGAGGCAGTTGTGAAAATGAATGTTAAAAAGCAGAAGGTTCATATTGCTGCTGATGGTGATGGTCCTGTAAACGCTCTTGATAATTGTTTCCGCAAAGCTTTAGTTTCTTTTTATCCGGAAATATCAGAGAGCAAGCTGATTGATTATAAAGTGCGGGTTCTGAACGGAAATGACGGAACTGCTGCCAAGGTTAGAGTTTTAATTGAAACAGCAGATCTGGAAAAATCATGGACAACTGTTGGAGTTTCCACAAATATTATTCAGGCATCATGGGATGCTCTAGTAGATAGTATCGAGTATTTACTCCTAATCAAAGAGGGAGCAAGAATAATTTAAGCAGAATAAGCATAAAAACTGTGGAGTAAAATCCACAGTTTTTTTTATGCACAGACACTGGGTACGTAAATATAAATAAATATTTCCGAGCATTAATTTTAAAAAAAGAGTAATTATAATATTTTTTGTGTATATATTCACTAAGCATATAGTTATTATTTACAAAAATTAACAACTATATAGCTATTACTTTCAAAAAATTAAAAATAATTACAAATTTTTGCAGGAATTTTTAAATAAATAGTGAAGTAAATAACTAATTAAGTCTTTTAATTACATTTTATTATAAAAATAGGAAAAAAAGTAAACAAAAGACGCGGGGAATTTCTGGAGGTGAAAGATCATTCAAAATTTTTGTGAATTTTTATACAAAAAATATATTAATTCTGGTGACAGGCGCTTAAAATTAAAGTTCTTTGCAGAAAATAAGGAGATAAAAGAAATTATTGACTATTTGAAAACAGAAAAAATCCTAAATGAAGCTGATTTATTAGAGGCCATATCAATTTATTTTGAAGTTGAACTTTATCATGATTCTGAACTTAAAATAAAGAAGAATAAAGCTAGAAAATTAGAATTAGCAGAATCACAAAAACATCAAATAATTTTAATTGACCAAAGTGATGAATATATTTTTTTCGGCAGTATTTATCCTCCTGATTTATTTCTGCAGGAAAAATTAAAATTTATGTTCAAAAACAAAACAAAGTTTTATCTGATGTCAGAAGCTGAATTTTCAGCTGCAGAAAAATTAGTTTACAGCAGTTATTTTAAGGTCAACCAGCAGGAAATTTTAAAAGACTTTGGTGATTTTAAAAAAATTGACAGCAGAGATATTGACAGTCTAAAAAATATTGTTGAAGATGCACCAGTTGTAAAACTTTTAAATAAAATTTTAACTGAGGCAATATCTTTGAAAGCAAGCGATATTCATCTGGAGAAAAAAGAAGATTATTTTAAAATAAGGTACCGAATTGACGGTATTTTAAGGGGTTATTATAATTTACCTGTAGAAATAGCTGCAGCAGTTATTTCTCGGATTAAAATTATTTCTGGAATGGACATTACAATCAGACACCTACCCCAGGATGGAAAGCTTGATTTTGTGTTTCAGCAGGAAAATTATGATGTTAGGAGTTCAGTTGTACCTACAATTTATGGTGAAAAGGCTGTCTTGAGACTGCTTTTGAGAAATGAACATTTATTAGATCTAAAAGAATTAAATTTTGATCCAGTTAATTTAAAGAGATTTAAAGAAATCTTTAAATATAAATCAGGTATAATACTGCTCTGTGGTCCAACTGGAAGTGGTAAAACAACTACACTTTTTTCAATCTTAAACCAGCTGGCAGATGAATCTAATAATATTATTACAGTTGAAAATCCAGTTGAATACAGGTTGGAGCTGCTGAATCAAATTGAAATTAATGAAGCTCAAAACTTAAGCTTTCCCATTATTTTGCGGTCCATTTTAAGACAGGATCCGGACATTATCATGATTGGAGAAATCAGGGACAAAGAAACAGCAGAAATAGCTGTCAGAGCTGCTGTTACTGGTCATTTAGTTTTAAGTACAATTCATACTATTGACAGTATTTCTGCTGTTACCCGACTGATAGATATTGGGATTCCACCATATTTAATCAGCAGTACGGTCAACGCTGTTGTTGCCCAAAGATTACTGCGCAAATTATGTCCGCACTGCAGAAAAAAAGTAAAGAAAGCTAAACTAAAAAGCAATATATTTAAAGAAGATGACCTCGAATATTTTTATCAGGCTGAAGGCTGCAGTCACTGTCGAGATGGCTACCTTGGGCGTACAGCTGCTGCAGAAATCTTGCTGCTCAATGATCAGATGAAAAAGATAATCAATCAGAATGCAGATTATGCAGAGTTAAAAGCCGCGGCAGCTGCCAGCGGAATGATCAGCTTATATGACTCCGCCTTAAGCAAGATAAAAACGGGTCAGAGCTCTCCAGCCGAAATGATGAGGGTTATCGATATAAATCATTAGAATTTAACTTTAGAATTTAACTTTATAAATCAAATAGCTGAATTATTATAATAGATATTTAATATTCTGCTGTTTAAAGGAGGGACTAATTATCTTCAAAAAAAAAGAGTTTGATCTTAAATTTTTTGCTTCACAGCTAAAAATAATGCTCAAATCTGGTTTGAATCTAAATAGATCTTTGATGATTATCTCAAAACAGACAAAAGACGAAAGTGAAGCAGATATCTATAATGAGATTTTAAAAAATATCGAATCAGGCTTAAGTTTAGCTGAAGCTTTAAAAGAAGAATTAGTTTTTACTGATCTCTTTACAGCAGTTGTCCAGGCAGGTGAAGAAAGCGGCAGCCTGGTCCCGGTTTTAGCAAGTCTGGAAAACTACTACAGCAGTCGGGATGATTTAAAAAAGGAAATTAAACAGGCTTCCTTTTATCCGCTAACTGTGATTATTACAGTCTTTTTAGCAGCAGCCTTTATCTTTAGATTTATATTACCAGTTTTTGTTGATCTGTTTGCTGAATTCAGCGGTGAGCTGCCTTTAATAACCAGAATCTTTTTAAAGATAAGCTCTATATTTAATAATTACTTCCTTTTAATTTTAATTTTTTTAATTTTTCTAGTAATGACTTTAGTGATTTTATTTAAAAGCAAAAAGCGAAGGGCTTTAAAAAGCCAGATTTTATTGAAGCTTCCTCTTTTTTCTAGTTTATATCAAGATTTAATTTTAACTCAGATTGCAATTTATTTGTCACTGCTTTTGAAAAGTGGCTTAAAATTAATTTCAGCCTTAGAATTATTAAAAAATATTATTACAGACTATCATTATCAAAAATTTATTCAAAATACAGCTTTAAATATTTCAAAAGGAGCATCTTTAACAGATTGTTTTTCAGATAGTAAGTATATCCCGGATCTTTTTTATTATCTGATAATGACTGGTGAAGAAACAGCTCAAATGGAAACCATGTTGGAAAGAGCAGGTGATTATTATTACCAAAAGTTAAAAGAAGAAATTGCAAGAATGCTGCAGTATTTAGAGCCTTTTTTAATAACATTAACTGCAATTTTTGTAGCTTTACTTGCTGCAGCAGTAATGATGCCGATGTTTCAAATCTATTTGATAATTTAATTTATAAAATTCTTATATAGTCAACTCACAGCATTTTTGCTTTAAAACAAAGTACAGACAAAAATCAAAGGAAAACAAAAATAGAAAGGGATAATGTTAATGTTTAAAATTTTGAAAGCTGCTCAAATCGAGAGAAAAAATCATGAGGCCGGTTTTACTCTAATTGAACTTTTGATTGTAATTGTGGTGCTCGGAATTTTGATGTCAATGGCGGTTCCGGCTTTAAGTGGAGTCAAAGATAAAGCGGATACTGCAGTAGCAAAGGCTGATCTGCATAATATAATGCAGAGCCTAGAGATGTATTATTTAGATGCAGGAGCATATCCGGCTCAAGCTGTGGAGGCAGATTTTACTACTGTAGCAGAAAGTTTAGATGAACTAAATATTAAAAATACTGCAGCAGCTTACAATTATGTTACAGATGCAGATGGAGAAGAATATTTAATTTCTTATCAGGCAGCCGATGACGAATATTATTATATTTCAACTGCTGCTTCATCCTTAGTTGGACCTGAATCCACAGCACCTTCATTATAGGTAGATGAAAAAATATGAAGGAGGCTTTAGCTTAATTGAGTTATTATTAGTAATTACAATTATGGGGATTTTATTAACGATTAGTTTTAGACCACAGCTTAAAAGTGATTTTGAAATAAAACAGCAGTTAGATAGCCTGGCAGCAGACCTCAGGTGGGCGAGGAATAAGGCAATCTTAGATAATCAGACCTATATTTTCAGAATTTACACGGTCAAAGAAAGTAGTGCCGCTAATAAAATCCCCTATTACTTTTATGTTAAAGAAAATGATCAAAAAATAATTAAGAAAAAGGGCTATTATTCTTCTGATTTAATCTTATATAAAACACTAAGTTTAAAAGTTGTAGAAGCAGAATATTATGAGTGGATTAGGTTTAATAATACTGCAACTGCTCGTGGAGGAACAGTAGGCCTGGCTAAAGCACACCCAAATGCCGAAAAATATAAAGTTACAGTCAATCAACTAGGGAGGGTTAGAGTTGAAAAATAATGAAGGTTTTTCACTGCTGGAGGTTATAATCACAATCTCACTGGCAGGTGTTGTGCTGGCGGTAATGAGCAGGACTATTAAAACAGGTTTGGAGGTCCAGGGTTTTTTAGCTGATAAAAATGCAGCTGTCAATTGGACAGAATCTGTACTTGAAGCATATAAAAATAGAGACCATATCCAGGAAGGGATTGAAGACAGCAGTAATAGCTTTATCAGAAATTTAGAAATATTGGAAAGTGAGTCGCTGCCTAAAAATTACGAAATGACCAGAGTTGAAATTATTCCCTATCTTGAAGATGGGATTAGATATGAAGGCTTATATAAACTAAAAATTGAGGTTAAATTTAACTGTCAGAATGAGGAGCATCAAAATGAACTTTTCAGCTTGCTCTATCGCTAAATCAGCTGATTTTAGTAACGAAGCAGGTTTCAGCCTTTTAGAAATGATGCTGGTTATCACTATTTCTTCTCTGCTGGCGGCAGTCTTTCTACAGCTGCTGGTAGATATTTATCAGCAAAATGATTTTTTTAGTTTAAATAATGCCTGGCAGCTTGATGCCTATCTTGCAGTTGATTTTATTGCTGATCAGATTAAGAGTTCTAAAAAAGTAGAAATAATTGACCAGCATCAACTAGATATTTTTAGTTATTATAACGAAGAATATCAGTGGTTAAAGTTTAATGTCTATCAGAGCAATGGTAATGACAATTTAGGGCGAAGCATTGGCGGCAGTGACTTAAATTATAAAGATTTTGGCAGAAATCTTTCTTTATTTGATGGAATTGATGATTTGAGTTTTGAAATTGTTAAACCCGGTTTGTTAAAAATAAGCTTAACCGTTAAAGAAAAAATGAAAAGCGGTATTAAAAAATTAACTGTCAGCAGACTGATTAAAATTTAAATAAAAAGTGGGTCATAAAATGAAATTAAAAAACCAGGCCGGTTATGTTTTATTCCTTAACTTAATTTTAATAACTCTAATTGCACTGTTTATACCCTTAGTGATTCAGGAACAAAAAATAAACTATAGGATTTTAAGCAGCAGAATTAAGGCTGCTCAAAATAAAGAAGCAGTTGAATCTGGACTGCAGTACCAGTTATATTTTTTAAAAAATAAGTCTAAGCTCTGTAATCAAAAAATTTATTTAGATAATGAAATAGAGCTCAGGCTGAGAGGAGAGGAGGACAGTAATTATATTTATTTTTATACTTATTTGGATGATGTGATTCCCTATAACGCTGAAATGAAGCTTAGTAAAGAAGATTTTAAAATAATAGATAAAAAAATATATAGGAGTGAATAGCTATGTTAAATAATTATTATTCAGTAACAATTCCAACAGAAAATACTTTAAAAAATCTTGTTGTAAGAGCTAAAAATGATCAGATCCATTTTATGGACGGAATAAATGAAATATCAGCAATAGGTAAAATAAAAAAGTTTAACTATAACTGTCATTATGTAGTTTTATTACCAGCAGCATCTTTATTTTATCATTCAGCTCCTCTAGCTGAAAAAAATCCTTATCGAATTAGTGAGGATAACATATTGAGTAAATTTGCTGAGGTAAAAGAAAATTTTGAAGAAGAATTTTACTATGATTATTTAGAAATAGTTTCTGAGAAAACAAAAGAAAGAGAAATTAAATTCTTTGCAGCAGAGAAAACACTGCTGGACAGTATAACTGAAAATCTGGATAAATATAAAAATAATTATTTTATTTCAGCTCTGCCGGTTGCTGTTTTTAATACTGTTAATAAAGTTGTAGCTCAATCAAATTATCTCTTATACTACAAAATAAATGGTAGTTATACTATGCTGACAGCCGTAAATAAAAAGTTAGATTTATTACAGGCCTCAATTTCTCCAGCTGAGCTGCAGAGTGAAATTGATAAGACTCAAAAGTATTATTTGAATAATAAAAATATCAAGCTGAAAGTATTAGCAGGAAAGAGTTCGCTCTTAAATTTAGAAGAGTTTATGGATTTAGAAGATGAAGATTTTGTTTTTCTAACTTCAATGCTCTGGAGTATTGAAAAATGTCAATAATCTTTAAAGAAAGACATTATGATCAACTTTTAATATTGATTAAGAATATAACTATATTACTGTTGATTCTAGTGGTTTTAACAACCAGTATTAATTTTATTTTTAATAAAAAAGTGCAGCGGCTCAAGGTTGATTTAGAGAATTTAAATAAGGAAAAATCAAAGTATCAGCTTTTAATTAATAATTTAGGGAACGAAAAAGCTGAGAGCAGTAAAAATAAATATTCTATTTTATTAATACAGCTGGCGCAAGCGGCTGAAGATATAATCTTTAATTCGATTCATTTTAAAGAAAGTGGAATCAAGCTTACGGCTGTAAGTTTAGAACAAAAAATGATTTTTAAGTTAATAGAAAAGTTAAAAGCAGATCAGAAATTTAAAGATTTAAGATTACTTAAAATCAACCAAAAAGATAAAATTTATTTTGAGCTTGAACTAAAAACTTTAGAATGAATTACTGCAGGATAGAGGGTGGAATTAATGAAATTTAAAAATGAGAAATTAATAAGACTGCTGTTGATTGTTCTGCTCTTAATTGTTTTTATAGTTCAAACAGCAGCCAGCAGAAATTTTTTAAATAAAAAGGAACTCCTGCAGAGTCAAATAAAAAATCAGCGGCTGCAGAATGAAAAATTAAAAAGAAAATATAAAAATCAGCTTAAGTTGAGGCCAGACCTGAGAAATAAGGCAGTTACTCTTAAAAAAAATACTGCAGAAATAATTGAGCAGTCAAAAAAGTTAAATTTAGTTTTAGTTGATTTAAGCAGTGCTCAAACTGAACTTAATTTAAATCTTAAGGGTGATTTTCATTCAATATTGAAATTTATTCAATATTTGGAGCTGGAGCAGAATCAATTAGAAATAACTGAGTTTAAAATTAAAAATAATGGTAATAAGTTATTTTTCTTCTTAAAACTAAAAAATGAGCTGATCAAAAATGAAAAAAATAGTTCTTAATAAAAAAATAATTTTAATTGTGCTAACAGTTATCCTGCTTGTAATTCTGGTCTCAAACTACATTAAAACAGCAGATCATTCTCTTCTAGAATTATTTAATAAAGATAAAAGTTCAGCAGATGAGTTGTTTTTTAATAAAAAAAAGAAAGGTGAAGAAGAAGAAAAAGTAGTGCAGGCAAAGAATCAGCAACGAAAAGAGGAAAAGATGTTGAAAGAAAGTAAAAAGCAGGCTGCAGGAGTAAAAGAAAAGGCTGAAAAAAAAGAAATTAAAAGCATTGCTTTAATTAGTGAAATAAAAGATCCATTTGCGATTTCTGCCCAAGCAGAAACAAAAGCAGCCAAAATTGAATTAAACTCTAAAAATCAGCAGAGAAAAGAACTGATTTTCTTAGAAAAAAACATAATTGCAGAAAAACTAAAGTTTAAAGATAAATCAGCTGCTGAACTTTTTCCAAATGACAAAAAAAATGATTCTGTGAAGTTAGCTTCTGTAGAGAAAGAGCAGAAGGAGCAGTTACAAAAAATCAAATTACCCTTTAAACTGCTTGGAATAATAAAAAATGAGAACAGCGCTTCTGCACTTTTTCTTTATCAGGGTAAAAATATTTTGAAGCAAGAAAAGGATAAGATAGATATATTTAAGATAGAAGCCATAAAAAAACAGGAAATTACTATTAGTTATCAAAATGAAACAATAAAAATCAGCCTCTGGAAGGAGGAAGTAAATGAAAACTAAAAATAAACAGCTGCTGCAGATATTAGTTTTAGTTATTCTTTTACTGCTGTTATCTGCTTTCATAAAGATCGAAAATGGTAGTGCAGCTGAAATAATTTCTATAAATTTAAGAAATGTTGAATTAGAAACTGCTTTAATAATGCTGGCAAATACAGCGGATAAAAACTTGATTTGTGATAGTTCAGTTGCCGGCAAACTAACTGTAATCTTTAATGATATTCCATTCGAGAATGCTCTAGATTTAATAACCGATAGTTTTGATCTAGATTATAGTTACCAAAATGAGATAATTTATATCAGTACAGCCGAAAAGTTAGCTGCAAGAAATAAAGAAGTTATCAGCAGAAATTTTAAATTAAAGAATCTAAGTTCAGAAGCGGCTGCTGATATTTTAATAGCTAATTTTGAAAAAATTAAAATAATTAATTTAAATAGTGAGGGGCTAATAGTCAGCTGTGAGAAAAACAATATCAGCGAAATAGAAAATATAATTAAAAAGATTGACCAGCCGCAAAAACAAATTATGATTAAAGCCAGAGTTGAAGAAATAAGCCGAACTAAGATTAAAGAGCTGGGAATCAATCCAAACCAGTTATCAGAGTTAAAAATAATAAAAAACGAAGCCGGGGATATAGATAAGTTAAAAGCCAGCTGGCCTGAGACATTAAGAGCTTTAAATGAAGAGGGTTTGTCTAATATATTGGCAAATCCCAGCTTAATGACTGTCGACCGCAAAAAAGCTAAATTAATCATTGGCGATCAGATACCGGTCAAATTAGAAAGGATCGAAGATGAACAGACTGTTTCAACAATTAGTTATATTGAAGCAGGTATTGTTTTAGAGTTTTTGCCTAAAATCTTAAACAATAATGAAGTCTTATTAGAAATAAAACCTTCAGTAAACAGCATTGGCCAGATCCTGGCAGATGGACTGCCTGCTGTTAACTCCCGCAGTGCTGAAACAACAGTGGTTTTAGAAAACGGAGAAACACTTGCTATTGGAGGTCTAATAAAAAAAGATGAGCTGCGCTCGGTAAGAGAAGTTCCAATTTTAGCAGATATTCCACTTTTGGGAAGGCTCTTTTCAGCTGAAGAAAAAAATGATATTGAGACAGAGTTAATAATATTTATTACCCCTGAAATTATAACTGAAAAACCTGAAAAAGAATTCATTGGAGGAGCTGCTGCTGAAAATGAAACTAAGGTAGAAGATGCTGTTGAAATAGAATCAATAAATACTGCAGATAAAAAGCAGGAGATTAAGGGGGAAAAGACGAATATAGATAATAGAGGATTTAAAACATTAACTGCTCAAGAAATAGAAGAAATTTTAAATAAATAAAAAAAGGATATTTACAGTTTTTAGAGAAATTTAATTCAGGGGAAACCCTGAATTTTTCTCTAAATACAGCTCTTTATATTATAAATTTTAGAGAAGATTTTGAGGAGGAAAGAAGCAGATGAAAATTGTTTTAACTGGCTTTATGGCAGCGGGAAAGACTACAGTCGGCAAAAAATTGGCTGCCCGCAAAAATTTTAAGTTTTATGATAGTGATGATTTAATAACTGAAAGAGAAGGAATGAGTATTGAGCAGATTTTTGAGTTAGAGGGAGAAGAATATTTTAGAAAAGTAGAAAAAGAAGTCATTGCCGAACTTTTAAATTCTAAAGAAGATCTTGTCCTTGCACCAGGTGGTGGTGCAGTTTTAAATCAGGAAATCCGAAAGATGATTATTAATAAATCAGAGGCTTTTTGTCTTGATATAACTGCAGAAGCAGTATTAGAAAGAAATAAAGAGAGTGAGATAGTGAGGCCGCTTTTAGAAGTTGATCAGCCCTCAGCAGTGGTTCAGTCGCTTTTAAAAGAAAGAAATTCATATTATGCAGAAATTCCATTTCATATTGACAGCGAAAAGTATTCAGCTGCAGAAATAGTAGATTTGATTATTTCTGAACTGCCTGATCAAAAATTAACCATTGAAATAAAGAATCAGGATCAAAGTTATCCAGTAATCATTGACCGGGAATTTAATAAAAAAAGTTTTGCTAAAATAACAGCTAAAATCAAAAGAAGAAAGGTGCTGCTTTTAGCTGATGAAAAAGTTGTCGCTGAACATGCTGAGCCGACTATCAATCTTTTAGAGAAAAATGCAGCTGAACTGATCAAACTTGAACTGGAAGCTGGGGAAAAGATCAAAGATTTAAAAGTATTAGAACAAATTTATAATCTTTTATATGAAAATAATTTCAGCCGTTCTGATTATTTAATTGCTTTTGGTGGTGGAACAATTGGAGATCTCGGTGGTCTGGCGGCTGCTACTTTTTTAAGAGGAATTAAACTGATTCAGATGCCGACGACTTTAATTTCACAGCTGGACAGCAGTGTTGGGGGTAAAACGGCTGTTAATTTTAAAAACACTAAAAATTTAATAGGCAGCTTTTATCAGGCAGAACTTGTTTATTACCAACTTGAATGGTTAAAAACTCTGGCTTTAGAAGAGCTTAAATCGGGGTTGGGTGAGGTTATAAAATATGCTGTTTTAGGTGGTAATCCTCTTTTTAAAATTCTTAAAGAAAGCAAAGATAAATTTCTAAATTTAGACCAAAATCTGATGCTTGAAATCTCAAAAATTTCTCTGCAGATGAAAGATTATTATGTCAGTGATGATGTCAAAGACCAGGGCTTACGCAAAAAACTGAATTTAGGCCATAGTTTTGGTCATGCAGTGGAAGCGGCAGAAAAATTCAAATATAAACACGGAGAAGCTGTGGTGATGGGAATTGCTTTTACAGCCTTTTTATCAAATAAAATTGGCAAATTAAATAATGAGTCTTTTCAGGAAATCATCGAGCTGATTAATATTTATGATTATCAGCTTTTCCCCTCTGATAAAATAGAGGCATCAGAACTTGCATCTTATATTGCTCATGACAAAAAAATTGCCGACAATAAAATGTGGTGGGTTTTAATTAATGATATTGGTGATACTTATTTAAGTGATAGATTTGATCATAATAATATTCAAGAATATATGGAGGAATATTTATGCAAAAAGTGGCTGTAATACATGGACCAAATTTAAATATGTTGGGTGTAAGAGAACCAGAAGTTTATGGGACAAAAAATTTAGAAATGTTAAATAAAGAATTGGAAGCAGAAGCTGTAAAATTAGATTTAGAGCTAGAAATTATGCAGAGCAACCACGAAGGAGAAATTGTTGACTATTTACATCAGAACTATAAAGAACTGGCTGGTGTTATTATTAATCCAGGAGGACTGACTCATACCAGTGTTGTTTTGAGGGATGCAGTGGCCTCAGTTCGGCTGCCGGTAATTGAAGTACATATCAGCAATATTTACCGCCGGGAAGAATTTCGAAAAAAATCAATAACTGCAGAAGCAGCAGTTGCTCAGATTAGTGGGATGGGAACTTATGGTTATATTTTAGGCCTTTGGGGTCTAAAAGATGTTTTAAGAAAGGGGAAGTATTAATGGAAAAGAGAATAAATAAACTTAAAGAAAAATTAAAAGAAAAGCAAATAGAAGCTTTTTTAGTGACTAAAAAAGAAAATATTCGTTATTTAAGTCAATTTACCGGTACTGCCGGTAAACTTTTAATAACTCAAAATGAAAGCATTTTTATTACTGATTTTCGCTATTTAGATCAAGCAGCTGATCAGACTAATGGCTGTGTGATTGAAGAAATTAGCAGTAATTTTGCAGAAGGATTTTCGGAGCTGCTTAAAAAGAAAAAAATTAAAAATCTAAGTTTTGAAAGCCAGGATTTAAATTTTAAAACTTACCAAAAATTAAAGGAAAAATTAAAGATTGAATCTTTGAATCCACAGGACTCGATTGTGGAAGAATTGAGAATGATCAAGGATCAATTTGAAATAGATAAAATTAAAAAAGCGGTAGAAATTGCCGACCAGGGATTTCAATTTTTAGTTGATTTTATTCAGCCGGGAAAAACGGAAAGAGAAGTTGCTTTAGAACTGGAATTTTTTATGAAAAAACAGGGGGGAGAGGCCAATGCTTTTGATTTTATTGTAGCTTCCGGGAAAAGAGGAGCACTTCCACATGGGGTGGCTTCAGACAAAAAAATTGAAATGGGCGATCTGGTTACAATTGATTTTGGAACAGTAGTTCAGGGCTATCACTCTGATATAACAAGGACAATTGCTGTGGGAGAACCGGATAATAAACTAAGAGATATTTTTGAACTAGTTTTAACAGCCCAAGAAAAAGTAATTGCTGAAATCAAAGCCGGAATGAGCTGTTTTGATGCAGATAAAATCGCCAGAGATTTTATAGCTGAAGCGGGTTATAAGGATAACTTCGGTCATGGATTGGGTCATGGTTTAGGACTTGAAATTCATGAAAGCCCAAGACTTTCTTATACATCTGAAGCTGCTTTGAAACCTGGGATGGTTGTAACAGATGAGCCGGGTATTTATGTTTCGGGTCTTGGTGGAGTCAGAATTGAAGATGATCTTTTAATTACAGAAAACGGCTGTGAGGTTTTGAATTCCGCTCCTAAAGAACTAATTATCTTGTAAAAAACTGATTGTTTGATCAAATTATTATATTTAAGCACAGCATCTTCAAACTAAAATATCAGCAGGAGTTGTATTATTTAAAGGCAATAATTTGTTTAAAAAGCTAATTTCTGCTATAATTGAACTGCAGTAAAAAATAGTGGAGGTGTTTAAAATGATTTCAACAAATGATTTTAATACAGGTTTAACAATAGAGCTGGATGGAGAAGTTTATCAGGTTATAGAATTTCAACACTCAAAATCTGGTAGAGGAAGTGCATTTGTTAGAACAAAATTACGTAATGTTGAAGAAGGATATACGATTAACAAAACTTTTAAAGCTGGAGAAAAGGTAGAAACTGCTCACGTTGAGAAAAAGAAAATGCAGTATCTATACTGGGATGGTAATGACTATATTTTTATGGATAATGATACATATGACCAATTTCATCTCAGTACGGAACAGCTTGGAGATAAGGTTAAATATTTAAAAGAAAATATGGAATTGGAGATAGCTGTTTACAAAGGACGTCCAATTGATATTGATTTACCTACTTTTGTTGAATTAAAAGTTGAGGATACTCAGCCTAACATTAGAGGGAATACAGTATCTGGTGGTAATAAGCCGGCTACTATGGAGACTGGTTTAGTAGTTCAGGTTCCTCTATTTATTGAAGAAGGGGATATTCTAAAAATAGATACAAGAAGTAATGAATATATTGAAAGAGTTAATAGTTAAAAAGGTCTAAAAATCAATTTATAATTAATGGGGGCGATAATAGATGAACTATTTAATTATTGGAGCCTGTGCGGCTGGAGTTTCTGCAGTAAAAGAGATTTTAAAAAATAGAAAAGAAAATGATCAAATTTCTATATTCACTGATGAAAATTATCCATTTTATTATAGACCACGGCTGATTGAATGTTTATCTGGCGAAGTTGATGTAGAAGATATTATTATTAATGATCAGCAGTGGTTTGAAAATAATAATATTGATCTCCATCTTAACGAAAAAATTATAGAAGTTGATGGGAAAAATAAATTTATTAAAAGTGATAATGGCAAATATAAATTTGATAAATTACTTTTAGCAAACGGTTCTCATTGTTTTATTCCTCCGTTTTTTGGAGTAGAGTTGGAAAATATTTTTACTTTAAGAACTGCAGCTGATGTAAAAGTTATTAATAAGGCGGCTGAAAATGCTAAAAAAGCAGTTGTAGTAGGTGGTGGACTTTTAGGTTTAGAGATCGCTTATAATTTTGCTAAAGCCGGTCTGGACACTACTGTTTTAGAAGTGGCCCCTTATTTGCTGCCAATGCAGCTTGATAAAAAAGGAGGAGATCTCCTTGAACAGAAACTTAGGGCTAATAATGTAAAAGTAATTACTGATGCCAGCACAAAAGGCTTTGAAGGTAAGCAGAATGTAGAAAAAGTTATTCTAAAAGACAGGGAAATTGAAGCAGATCTTGTTTTGATTTCAACTGGAATTAGGTCAAATACATCTTTGATCGAACATCTTGATCTTGAAATTAATATAGGTGTTAAAGTAAATAGTAAAATGCAGACTTCAAATCCTGATATTTACGCTGCTGGTGATGTAGCAGAATATAAAGGTGAAATTTGTGGAATTTGGCCTCCTGCTCTGGCTCAGGGAAGAGTAGCTGGTACAATAATGAGTGGAGGCGAAGCTGAATTTGATGGTTATGTTCCTTCCCATAAATTGAAAGTTGCAGGTATAAATGTTGTTTCTTTAGGTGAGTTAAATAAAGAAGGAGAATATGAAGAAGAAATTATTGTAGATAATGATACTTATGTAAAGTTGATTAAAAATAATGGCGAAAAAATTGGAGTTTTAATTGTTGGTCAATATTCTGACCAAAATCAAATTTTGGCTGATATTAAACGATAAATTTTAGTAAATGAAGGAGGTTAAAAAATGAGTGACCAAAAAAATCAAGACCTGAAAGCAGAAAATTTAGAAGCTGAAAATATCGATGAAGGAAGTATCAAAATTGCTGACGAGGTAGTAGGAATTATTACAGGCCTGGCAGCTACAGAAATTGATGGAGTTGCAGGGATGAGCGGTGGTCTTGCTGGCGGCTTAGCAGATATGCTTGGCAGAAAAAATTTAAGCAAGGGTGTAAAAGTTGAAGTTGAAGATGAAACTGCCTTAGTAGATGTGTATGTAATTATCAATTATGGAAATTCAATTCCAGATGTTGCCTGGAAAATTCAGGACAATGTTAAACAGGCGATTGAAGGGATGACAGGTTTGGATGTTAAGGCTGTTAATGTTCATGTTCAGGGGGTTAATTTTCCTGAAGACGATCAGGAAGAAGTTGAAGAAGTTGAAAAAGAAGAAGTAGAGGAAGCAGAAGACAAAGAATAACATTCTTTGAAAATGATTGGGGGTTAAGCCAAATGAAAATTATACAAAACATATTTTCTTTTTTAATTGCTTTAGTTCTTATCGTTTTAACTATTACTCTTTCTCTATATAGTTTTGGACTTTTATCAGCAAACTTTATACCTGATTTAATTTCCACAAGCTATAATAATTGGCAGATTGCAGTTGTATATCTTGTCTTCCTTTTTATGTCTTTGCTTGTGATCTATCCTTATTTTACTGATAAAAAGTTTAAATCAACCAGGTTATTAACTTCTGAATCTGGAGATATTACAATTACAATCTCCGCTCTATCAAATTTAATAAAAGATCGAGTTAAAGAAAAAGAGAAATTTGATAATATTAAAGTTAAGCTGGAAGAAATGGAAGCTGGCTTAAAGATTATTTTGAGTGGAGATCTAACTGTTCCTGGAGATTTACCTGCTATTAGTGAAAACATCCAGCAGGATTTAAAAAGCTATATTACAAAAACTACAGGAATAGAGGTAGAAAAAGTACAGATTCGCATTGATGATGTAAAAAAGGATAATAAACTGCCTAAAAATGTAGAATGAGGTGGTCTCTAAAATGGATAAAAAAGAATTAAAAGAGGAATTATCTCAATTTATATACCAAAACCGGAGAAAGATTATAGGAGCTTTAGTTGGTTTAATTATCGGTATTTTAATTTTAACAATCGGTTTTTTTAAAACTTTATTGCTCTGCTTAACTACTCTGCTTGGCTATTATTTTGGGATGCGCTGGCGTTTTGAAGAAGACTTGAAAGATTTTATTTTAAGAATTATTCCGGAAAGATTTAAATAGAGTTAGAAATGAGGTATTTGCTTTATGCAAAAAGTTTCAAGACACAAACAGAGGATCTGGGTTTTACAGATTCTTTATGGTCTAGATATCAGAAAAAAACTTGATCTAGAAAATTATAAAAATACTTATGATAATTTTATTGCTGAAAAGGGTATTATAGAAGAAAATTTATATGCCGCGGAACTTCTGGAAGGGATTATAATGGAACTTGAGCTGCTGGACGCTCAGATCAATAAATATGCTATTAACTGGGATATTGAGAGAATGCCGGCAATTGATAGGAATATTTTAAGAATTGCTGCTTATGAAATTCAGCATGAGATTCCCGTTAAAGTTGCTATTAATGAGGCGGTAAAAATCGCAAAAAAATATGCAGATGATAGTTCACCTTCTTTTATTAATGGAATACTATCAAAATTTGCTTAAAAAGAGGGCTTTGGGCCTTCTTTTTTTTGTTTTTTAACTGTTTTTATGGTATATTTTATGTAGTAATATTTGCTTACAAAATAGAGGCTCAAGAAATCAATAATTTAATGGGGTGTGATGATGGATTATTCAGCAAGAATAGCAAAAATTGAAGAATCAAAAACACTTGCGGTAAGTAAAAAAGCAGATAAATTAACCGCAGATGGAGAAGATATAGTAAGCTTTGGGGCGGGGGAACCCGATTTTCCAACACCTGAATTCATAAAAAAGGCTGCTGTGGAAGCGATGGATAAAGGCTACACTGGCTATACTTCAGTTTCTGGTTTACCGGAATTAAAGGAATCTGCTGTAAATTATTTTGCAGATAACTATTCCTATGAGTATTCAACTGATGAAGTTATTGTTTGTAATGGGGGGAAACAGGTACTTTTTAATGCTTTATCAGCAATTGTAGAACCTGAAGATGAGATTTTAATTCCGAAGCCTTATTGGGTTTCTTATCCTGAAATAGTTAAACTAGCAGGTGGTAAACCTCGCTTTATTGAAACAAAGGTTGAAAATAAATATAAATTAACAGCCGCTGAATTAAAAGCAGCTATTACAGCTCAGACAAAGGCAGTCATTATTAATTCTCCTTCTAATCCCGACGGTCACTTTTATTCAAAATCAGAACTAAGGCAGCTGATTGAGATTATTGCTGCTGAGGATATTTTTATTATCAGTGATGAAATCTATGATAAACTTCTTTATGATGGACGGGATTTTTCATCAATGATTGAATTATTTCCGGAGCTAAAAGAAAAGATTTTAGTTGTTAATGGAATGTCAAAATCATATTCGATGACTGGGTGGAGAGTTGGCTTAGGTTTTGCCAGCAGTGAATGGATAGCTAAGATGACAAAAATTCAAAGTCATACCACTTCCAATGTTAATACAATTGCTCAGTATGCAAGTGCTAAAGCATTAGCCAGTCCAGAGCTAAAAAAAATAGTCAAAGACCGCTGCCAAATTTATCAAGAAAGAAGAGATTTAACCGCAAAATTGTTGGCTGATATTGCAGGTCTTAAAACAATAACACCCGCTGGAGCTTTTTATTTTTTCATTGATATTTCAGAACTGATTTCAAAAAAGATTGAGGGACAGGAAATTGAAGATTCACTTTCTTTTACCGATTTATTATTGGAATATAATAAGGTGGCAGTAGTTCCAGGAATAGCTTTTGGAATGGATAATTTTATTCGGATATCTTTTGCTTTAAGTAAAGAGAAAATTAGAGAAGGTATCAGTAGGATTGCTGATTTTGCAGCTAGACTTGAAGCCTAAAAGGAGTAGAAAAAGTTTAAATTTATCAACTTTTAGCTTCAATCTTTAATGTAAATAATATTTGGGCAAATAAAAAAGAGCAGAAAACTCTGCTCTTTAAACTGCGGTTATAATTTTAAAATGGTGCGAAAGGAGGGATTCGAACCCTCACGGTCGTGAGACCACTAGACCCTGAACCTAGCGCGTCTGCCAGTTCCGCCACTTTCGCGTTGACAAATAATATTCTAACTTAAAATATTATTTTTGTCAAGGTAATTTTTAGATATTGCTTAATTTTCAAAATTATTGCAGTAAAACTTAATGAAAAAAATAACTTGGTTTAAATGTTGATTATTTCTCAAAATAAGAAGGATTTAGTGGTCCTGGTAAAGAATTAATTGATAGAAGCAGCAGAAATATTTTGCTTTTTTAAAAAACGAGGAGGTAAATTATGTACGAAATTTTAGAGAAGGAAGTTCTGGCACCAACTATTAAAAAATTGAAGGTTAAAGCACCTTTGATTGCAGAAAAAACTCAGCCAGGTAATTTTATAATATTAAGAGTAGATGAGAAGGGAGAACGTATCCCACTGACTGTAGCTGATTATGAGCGAGAAACAGGAGTTATTACCATAATTTTTCAGGAAGTTGGATATTCGACTAAATTATTAGGAAAGATGGATAAAGGTGATTATATTAAGGATATTGTCGGTCCTTTAGGGCATCACATAGATATGGAGGGTTATGAAAAAGTTGTTTTATTAGGTGGAGGAACTGGAACAGCTCTCTTGTATCCTAAAGTTAGAGGTTTTTATGAGCAGGGCGCTGAAGTAATAAGTATTACAGGGGCCAGAACTAAAAATTTAATTATTTTAGAAGATGAATTAAATCAATACAGTGATCGAGTATATATTGCTACTGATGATGGCAGCTATGGGCACCATGGTTTTGTTACAGATATTTTAAAGGACCTGTTGGAAGACGAGGATGATATTGATTTAGTAGTAGCGATTGGACCGGTTCCGATGATGAAAGCGGTTGCAGATATGACTAAAGAGTATGGAATAGAAACTATAGTTAGTTTAAATGCGATAATGGTTGATGGAACTGGAATGTGTGGAGCCTGTAGGGTAACTGTCGGTGGAGAAAGAAAGTTCACCTGTGTTGATGGACCGGCATTTAATGCTCACCAGGTTGATTTTAAAGAACTAATGAATAGATTGAACTTTTATCAAAACGAAGACGATTTAGTTCATGAAGAAGAAGTTGAGGAGGATAATTAATGGCTTTACAAAAGAAAAAAACTCCAATGAAGGAGCAAAAACCGGAAGAACGGATAAAAAACTTTGATGAAGTTCCATTTGGTTATAGTGATGAAGAAGCGATAGCTGAGGCAGAAAGATGCCTGCAGTGTAAACATCAGCCCTGTGTTGAAGGCTGTCCGGTTCATGTACCAATTCCGCAGTTTATTCAGTCAATTTTAGATGAAGATGTTGTCAAAGCAAATCAGATAATTAAGAGTAAAAATAATTTGCCTGCTGTTTGTGGTCGAGTTTGTCCTCAGGAAGAACAGTGTGAAGATGTCTGTGTAATGGGAATAAAAAATGAACCGGTAGCAATTGGCCGCTTAGAGCGATATGTGGCAGATTATAATATGGAAAAAGGAACCGATCGAACTAAAGCTGAAGAGGTAGAAAAGCTGAAAATACCTGAGTTAGAAGGCAGAAAGGTAGCTGTAATTGGAGCTGGACCAGCAGGTTTAACTGCAGCAGCTGACCTGGCAAAATATGGCCTTGATGTAACTATTTTTGAAGCTTTACATGATACCGGAGGTGTTTTACGTTACGGTATTCCCGAATTTAGGCTGCCTAAAAAGATAGTTGATCAGGAAGTAGAAGCAATTAAAGAACTTGGTGTTGAAATTAAGTTGAATGTAGTGGTTGGCAAATCCATTACAGTTGAGGAACTATTTGATCAGGGTTATGAATCAATGTTTATCGGGGTAGGTGCTGGTTTACCTAGATTTTTAAATATTCCAGGTGAAAATTTAAATGGAGTTTATTCTGCAAACGAATTTTTAACCAGAGTTAATTTGATGAAGGCTTATAAATATCCTGAATATAGAACTCCAGTTGTTGTCGGTGATCGAGTAGCTGTCGTTGGTGCCGGTAATGTAGCAATGGACTCGGCTAGAACTGCAAAACGACTGGGAGCAGAAGATGTATACATAGTTTACAGAAGAGCTGCCGAACAGATGCCTGCTCGAAGTGAAGAAATACATCACGCTCAAGAAGAAGGAATTGAGTTTAAACTGCTGAATAATCCAGTTGCAATTCACGGTAAAGATGGTCGAGTTGATAAGATGGAATGTTTAAAAATGAAGCTTGGAGAAAAAGACGATTCAGGCAGAAGACGTCCAATTCCAATTGAAGGCTCTAACTGGATGCTGGATTTAGATACAGTTGTCATAGCTATTGGTCAGAATCCTAATCCCATGTTAACTTCTAATACTAAAGATATTGAAACAAAAAGTTGGGGTGGAATTAAAGTCGATGAGAACCAGCAGACAAGCCGAGAAGGAGTTTATGCTGGAGGAGATGTAGTAACTGGTGCTGCAACTGTTATCAAAGCAATGGGTGCTGGGAAAACTGCAGCAGAAAATATCAAAAATTATCTGTTAAACAAATCTAAAAAATAGAGTGGTTGATTTTATGTCAGATTTATATCAGGACAATTTATTTGCAAAAAAAGAAAAAAAGATATATACAGTAGCAGAAATTACAGAGTATCTTCAGGCTTTAATTAAAGAAGATACTCTTCTTTCTGATTTTTGGATAAGTGGTGAGATTTCAAACTTTTATCACCACAGCTCCGGTCATATGTATTTTACTCTAAAAGATAAAAACTCTCAGCTGAAAAGTGTAATGTTTAAAGGCTATAATTCTTCTCTGGATTTTGAACCAGAAGAAGGGATGCAGGTTGAAGCTAGAGGTAGTTTAGATATCTACGCCCAGCGGGGAGAATATCAGTTTTATGCCCGCGAAATGATAAAAGCTGGTAAAGGTAAATTATATGAGGCTTTTGAAAAATTAAAGGAAAATTTAGAAAAAGAAGGCTTATTTGCTGAGTCTAAGAAAAAAGAAATACCACTGTTGGCCAAAAAAATTGGAATAGTTACCTCCCCAACTGGAGCAGCCATTAGGGATATACTTTCCGTGATGAAAAGACGCAGTGGTAATTTTTCTGTTTTAATTGTTCCGGCTCATGTTCAGGGTAATTTGGCTAAGGGCGAAATAACTGCTGGTATTAAGTATTTAAACAGCCGTGATGACATAGATTTAATTATTATCAGTCGTGGTGGAGGCTCAATTGAAGATCTCTGGCCTTTTAATGAAGAAGAGGTGGCAAGAGCTATTTATAATTCTAAACTACCGGTGATTAGTGGAGTTGGTCATGAAACTGATTTCACCATTTCTGACTTTGTGGCTGATTTAAGGGCACCTACCCCTTCTGCAGCTGCTGAGCTGGCTACTGCAAACAGGGAAGAAATTTTAAATAGATTGGAAAATTTAACTAAAAGGCTTTTAAACAGCAGTTCTACAAAAATCAAAGAATATAAAAATAAGGTAGAGAGTATTTTCGAGAGACGAATCTTCAGCTCTCCAGAAGAACTTTTCCGCAGCTATGAGCAGGAACTTGATCGACTGGAGACTGGTTTAATCCATCAAATCGAAAAAGATTACAAGAACTGGGAAAATAAATACCAATTATTATATCAGAAACTAAATAATTTGAGTCCACTTCAGACTTTAGATCGTGGTTATTCAATTCTTCAGGATGAAAATGAGAACACTATCAAATCTGTAGATGAAATTAAAACTGGAGAAATTTTAAATGCTCGTTTAAGTGATGGACTTGCAGAATTAGAAGTAAAAGCTACTAGAAAAGTTGGTGATAATAATGACTAATAAAAAAGATAAAGAAGATGTGCTTGATCTTGAAAATTTAGATTTTGAATCAGCTTTAGAGAAGTTACAAAAAATTGTAGAAGAACTTGAAAAAGGAGGCCTTTCCCTTGATCAAACATTAAAAGAATTTAATCAGGGAATGCAGCTGCTAAAATTTTGTAATCAAAAATTAGACAAAGCTGAAAAGAAAATTGAGTTAATGATCAAAGAAAATGATGAATTTAAAAGAGAGGTCCCCTTTGAAAATGTGATTGAGGAGGATTAATTTTGCAGCAGATAAAGGAAATATTAAAAAGCAAAGCTGAAGAAGTCGAAAAAGATTTGGAAGAGTTAATGACTTTAGAAGAGGAAACAGCTCCTCAATTAACAGAAGCCATGCAGTATACTCTGCTTTCTGGTGGTAAAAGAATCAGACCTGTTTTAACATTATTAACAGCAGAATTATTATCAGGAAATTATGAGGCTGCCTTGAGGGCTGGCTCTGCTTTAGAGATGATCCACAGTTATTCATTAATCCATGATGATCTGCCGGCAATGGATGATGATCAGCTCCGCCGCGGTAAAAAAACAAATCATCTTGTTTTTGGAGAAGCAGCAGCAATTTTAGCTGGAGATGCTCTTTTAACATATGCATTTGAAGTACTAGCTGGATTAAATTTAGATCCTGCAGCTAAAGTTAAAATAATTACCAATACTGCTAAATATTCTGGACAGCAGGGAATGGTTGGCGGTCAGATTTTAGATTTAGAAGCAGAAAACAAAGAGTTAACGCTGGCGGAAATGCAGAAAGTCCACCAAGCAAAAACAGGAGCTTTAATTAAAGCAGCTGTTTTAAATGGTGTTTACTGTTCAGAATATGATGCCAGTGCAGAAAAGGCTCTTTTGGCTTATGCAGAAAATATAGGTGTTTTATTTCAAATTGTTGATGATCTGCTTGACCAAACAGGAGATACAGAAAAAATGGGTAAAGTTGTAGGACGCGATGAGGAGTTAAATAAATCAACTTATCCTAAACTATTGGGCCTGGAAGCTGCTAAAAAGGCAGCTGAAGAACATGCAGCTCAGGCTAAAGTCGAATTAGATATTTTTGGAGAAAAAGCCGGAGACTTAAAGGCTTTAGTTGATTATATCTTAAAGAGACAGCATTAATTGAAGGGTCTAAATAAATATGTTATAATTAGTTAAAATGCAGATGGTGCAGTATTCTAGTCAGCATACTATCTTTGAAGGCGGGGCTAAAAATCCGTCAACGGGCACATCGATGAAGTTCTTTGTAATGGCTGCTGACGCCCAGTCGGGGGCTGTTGCAGGGAGATAAGGGTTTGGGGCGATCCACAATGGCATGTGGGCGTTGACCCCTTTCCCGCGGAGGCCTGGTCGAGTTATATAATACATAGCAAGGCTAGGTTCACCTGCTTTGATCGTAAGGTTGAGCAGTGTAGCCTGCTTTGAAGTGGTACTGGAGACAGTAGCAAAACATAGATGCTTGGATCCAGCTCTATGTTGAACCTGCTGGAAACTTGTACTGCAAAAGAAGCTAGAAGATAGTTTAAATGCTGTAAAGGAAAACTTCTAGACTGTCCATAAGGGGATATAATAGGGATTAAAGTGTGTTCTTAGTGGCAATCCAGCTCTGTAGAGGGAGACCCTGCGGCGGGAATTTAAAGAGAAATCTCCCAGATGGTGACAGATGGGAATTCCTGGGGAAAACCTGCTGGACCTATGACACAGCATTTATCTATTATATTACCATCTGTTATTTTTAAAATAGAGGTGAATATTTTTGGATAATTTAAAGAGCAGTATTATTATTGCTATAATGACCTTTTTTATTGCGGTAAGTGTTTCTTCAGTTTCTCAAACACAGGTGCGTTTTGTACCATTACCGATGGCAGTAATAATACTGTTAATTATTATAATAGTAGGAGTTTTAGCGGATATGGTTGGAGTGGCAGCAACTGTTTCTAGAACTGAACCCTTTAATGCTAAAGCTGCTAAGAAAATTTTTGGTGCAAAAACTTCTCTTTTTCTTGCCCAAAATGGAGATAAAGTAGCGAGTTTAATGTGTGATATTGTTGGGGATATTTGTGGAACAATAAGTGGAGCAATTGGAGCTGTAATTGCAATTGATTTAATCAATTACTACGGCTTTTCTAATTTTTGGACAAATCTTGTAATTATAGGATTGGCATCATCCCTGACAGTTGGAGGTAAAGCCTTTTTTAAATATTACGGAATGAAAAAATCAACAGAAATTATATTTTTAGTTGGTAGGTTTTTAGCATTTTTTCATCTTATCTATGACAAAATTTATGATTTTTTAAAAAAGAGGTGGAATTAATGGAAAATTATTTATCAAAAATCAATGGAATTGATGATTTAAAACGTTTAAAATCTTCACAGCTTAAAGAATTGGCTGCTGAAATTAGAGAGTTTTTATTAGAAAATATATCGAAAACTGGGGGGCATCTTGCTTCAAATCTAGGGACAGTTGAATTAACAATTGCCCTTCATCATTATTTAAACTCTCCTACAGATAAAATAATCTGGGATGTTGGACATCAGGCCTATACTCATAAAATTTTAACAGGTCGTAAGGAATGCTTTTCAAGTTTGAGACAAAAGGACGGAATCAGTGGTTATCCCAAATGTACGGAATCTCCTCATGATATAATTGGAGCTGGCCACAGCAGCACTTCAATTTCAGCTGCAGTTGGTCTATCTCTAGCCCGAGAAAACTTAGATCAAATGGGAGATATTTATGCGGTAATCGGTGATGGTGCTCTGACAGGAGGTATGGCCTTTGAAGCTTTAAATCATGCCGGTCATATTGGAGCCGATATTAATGTTATTTTGAATGATAATGAAATGTCGATTGCCAATAATGTTGGGGCAATTTCCAATTATCTCTCGACTTTAAGAAATGATCCCACAGTAAAAAGAGTTCAGGAAGATATAGAATTTTTAATTAACAAAATTCCCCGGATTGGAAAAACGGTTTCTAACACAGTAGATCGGGTTAAAAATGCTTTGAAATATAGTTTTATTCAGGGTGTGCTTTTTGAAGAATTTGGTTTTAATTATTTGGGTCCAATTGATGGACATAATATTATAGAGTTGATGAAGCATTTTAAACAGGCAGAAGCGATTAAAGGGCCTGTGCTTTTACATGTTGTAACTAAAAAAGGAAAAGGCTATCTACCTGCTGAAAAGAATCCCGATAAATTTCATGGAGTTGGAGCCTTTAATATTAAGGATGGCAGTTCTAAGAAATCTAAATTAAAGCCGAGTTACAGCCAGATCTTTGGTGAGACTTTAAGCAGAATGGCTGCTGCAGACAAAAAAATTGCCGGAGTTACTGCGGCAATGGCAGCTGGAACCGGATTGGATATTTTTGCTGAGGCATATCCAGAGCGCTATTATGATGTAGGGATAGCTGAACAGCATGCGATAACTATGAGCACCGGTTTGGCCCGTGGAGGCATGAAACCAGTAGCTGCTATTTACTCTACTTTTCTACAGCGGGGGTATGATCAGGTGATCCATGATGCTGCTCTGCAGAATATTGATTTGACAATAGCTGTAGATAGAGCCGGAATTGTTGGTAATGATGGTGAAACACACCAGGGGTTATTTGATTATTCATTTCTGAGGCCGGTACCCAACTTAGTGATGATGGCTGTCAAAGATGCAGAACAGCTGCAGCAGATGCTCTATACAGCAGTAAACTATGAAGGACCTGCAGTACTTCGCTATCCCCGGGGAACTGCTGCTGGAGAATATACACCACGCAAAGTTGAAGAACTGCAGCAAATTGAAATTGGAAAAGCGGAAGAATTAATTGAGATCAAAGAAGATATGGATCTTACAATTTTAGCAGTTGGTTCAACTGTTATTCCTGCTCAAAAAGCTGCTGAAATATTGAATAATAATGGCTATCAAACTGCAGTTGTTGATGCCCGCTTTATTAAACCACTGGATGAAGAAATTATCCTAAAAGCGCTTAAAAACTCGAAAAATATAATAACTGCTGAAGAACAGGTTTTGGCAGGCGGTTTTTCTTCTGCTGTTTTAGAATTAGCAGCTGATAGAGGAGTCGCAGTTAAAAACATTAAGCGAATCGGGATTGGAGATGAATTTGTAACCCACGGTGGAATGGAAGAAATGAAAAAAGAATATCAGCTTGATGCCCGTGGAATTTTAGAAAATGCACTTTCTTTGCTTTCGAAAGCAGAGGAGGTAAAGAAATTATGGCCAGAAAAAAAAGATTAGATATTGTAGTAACTGAGCGAGGAATGTTTAAAAGCAGGTCTCGGGCCAAAAGAGCAATTATGGCTGGTTTAGTTTTTGTCAATGGTCAGCGGGAAGATAAGGCAGGTACCCAAATTGATCCAGGGGCTGAAATAGAATTCAAAGGTGATAAAAACCCTTATGTCAGCCGCGGTGGCTATAAACTTGAAAAAGCTTTAAAAGTATTTAATATAGATCCTGCCGGTAAAGAAGTAATCGATATTGGAGCTTCAACTGGAGGCTTTACTGACTGTCTGCTGCAGCAGGGGGCAAAAAAAGTATATGCGATAGATGTTGGTTATGGTCAGCTGGCCTGGAAATTACGGCAGGATCAGCGGGTTGAAGTTTTAGAACGCTGCAACTTTCGCCATTTAGAAAAAAATCAGTTGGAGGTAGAAGTTCCGCTGGTCGTAACTGATGTATCTTTTATTTCTCTAAGATTAATTGTCCCCGGAGTCAAGAAATTTTTAGAAAAAAACGGTGAATTTATTGCTTTAGTAAAACCTCAATTTGAAGCAGGTCGAGAAAGAGTTGGCAAAAATGGAGTCGTTAAGGACCCTGATGTTCACCAGGAGGTGCTAAGTAGTTTAAGTGATTTTTTTCTTAAAGAAGGAATGGAGCCTTTGGATCTTAATTATTCACCGATAACCGGGGCTTCAAGTAAAAACATAGAATTTTTGATACGCTTAAAATATAGGGATCAGATTAAAGATTTTGATCGAGAAAATTGGAAGAATAAGATTTTAAAAGTAATCGAGTCTGCACATTTAGAGTTGGGGGGATAAAGATGGATAGAGCTGCTTTAATAGTAAATATTGATAAAAAAGAAGCTTTTACTGTAGCCAAAAGGGCTATGCAGTGGTTTGAAGCTAGAAATAAAGATTATTTAATTGAAAAGCAAGCTGCTTTTCAGCTTGATAAAACTGAGAAAGAAGCCGATTATGAAAAAATAAAAAAAGAAGCAGATTATATTATTATAATTGGTGGTGATGGTACGTTTTTACATAGTTCTCACCATTTTATCGGCAGTGATATTCCACTTTTGGGAATTAATGTTGGTCATCTTGGTTTTTTAACCGATGTTGAAACTGAAGAATTAACCAAGGCTTTAGAGATGATTGATAATGATAATTATAATATAGAAAAAAGAATGATGATTCAAATAAATCATTACCGTTCTGATCAAAAAATAGCCAGCAGTTATGCGCTAAATGATTATGTTATCAACCGTGATCCCGAATCTCATATGTTAAAAATTGAACTATTTATCAACAAAGAATTAGTTAATAATTTTAGAGGTGATGGATTAATTATATCAACTCCAACCGGCTCTACCGCCTATTCTTTATCTGCTGGTGGTCCAATCATTAATCCACATTTAATTAAAGCTATTCTGATCACGCCTATTTGCCCTCACAATTTACATCTGAGACCAATGGTTATTTCTGAACAGGAAGAAATAAGAATAAAAATTGATAGTGATGGACATACTGTTAAAGGTTGTGCTGATGGTAGACAGCAAAACGAAATTGTGCCGGGTGATGAAATCCTAATCAGTGGTGCTGATCAGGAACTTTCAATTATTAAATTACCCGATCGTACTTTTTATACTACAATTAAAGAAAAAATGAATCTTGCCTAATTACAGGAGGAGAACTTATGCTCAGTGATTTACAGGTTAAAAATTTTGCACTGATAAATCAGGTTAATATCAATTTCAAAAAAGGTTTAAATATTTTAAGTGGAGAAACCGGAGCTGGAAAATCAATAATAATTGGGGCCTTAGATTTACTTTTAGGTGCACGCGCAAATACTGATGTAATTCGAAGTGGTAAAGAAGCCGCTTATATCTCAGCTTTTTTTCAGCCGGAAGAACTAACAATTATCAATAAAATTTTAACTGAAGCCGGAATCGAAAAAGAAGATTCCGGAATTTTGATTGCCCGTGAAATTAGAGAAAATGGACGCAATCGGACTCTAATTAATGGTCAGCTGGCTACCCTCAAAATAGTAAAAAAAATCAGTCGTTATTTGATAGATATTCACGGCCAACACGAACATCAGCTGCTTTTAGATCCGGGCTCCCATTTGATGATTCTTGATGCTTTTATCGGCCAGGAAATTCAACCTTTGAAAAATAATATAAAATCACTTTATCAGGAGCTAAATAAGGTTCAAAAAGAGCTAGCAGAAATTGAAATTGATGATTCTCAAAGGGCTAGAGAATTAGATATAATAAATTTTCAAATCGATGAAATAGAAGAAGCTTCGTTAATGAAAGGCGAATATGAGGATTTAAAAGAAGAATATAAGTCTCTTTCCCATGCTGAAGAAATTTACCAAGTTGTGGCCGAACTGATAAGCGCTTTAAGTGGTGATGACTACAGTGAGAAGGGCATAATGGACCGGCTTGCTGTTTTAAAAAATAAATTTGTGGAAATCGAAGACTATAATCAACGTTTAAAAAAGTTAAACAAGAAATTTGCTGATATATATTATAGTTTAGAAGAATTTGTTTTTGATCTGGGTGATTTTGAAAGTGCTTTTAACTATGATGAGCAAAGAATAGCAATTATTAGTGATCGACTTGATTTAATAAACACCCTGCTCAGAAAATATGGTGAAGATATAGAAACCGTGCTTTCATATTTAGAAGAACTTTATCAAAAAAGAGATAAATTAGAGAATGTTGAGGAAAAGATTTCATCTCTAACTAAGAAAAATAATAAATTTAAAAAAGAAATTTTAAAAAAATCAGGAGAGCTATCTCAGCTCAGAAAAGAATATGCTAAAAAATTAGAGGTTAAATTAAAAGCTGAGCTTAAAGATTTAGCAATGGAAGATGTCAGATTTAAAGTTGATTTTAAGCAGAAAGAGATTACGGCTGATGGGACTGATCAAATTGAATTTTTAATTTCTCCTAATAGAGGTGAGGATTTAAAATCACTTGCCAAAATAGCTTCTGGGGGAGAATTATCAAGAATAATGCTTTCTTTAAAGACAATTACGGCAGCTCTTGATCAGGTAGATACTTTAATTTTTGATGAGGTTGACAGCGGTGTTGGTGGTAAAACAGCTGCTAAAATGGCTGCAAAATTAAGCCAAATTGCAGCCGAAAGACAGATTATTTGTATAACACATCTGCCGCAATTAGCAAGTGCAGCTAATCATCACTTTTTAATCAAAAAGGAAAGAGGTAAAAATAGGACTTTTACAAAAATTTATGCTTTAGATAAAGACGAAAGAGTTGCTGAAATTGCAAGAATGATTGGTGGTGCTACAATTACAGATAAAACTCTGGCCCATGCAGAAGAAATGGTGCTTTTGGCAAAAGATTAAAAAATTAAGCTGAAGGAGAAAAAATGTAAAATTAAATAATTAACTGGAGGTTTAAAATGACTAAGTCTGTTGATGTGTTAATAGTTGATGATAATAAAGAATTTTGCCAGCTGCTGGCTGAATTTTTCGATTTAAATAGTGATTTCAATGTTGTACAAATTCTGCATAATGGAGAACAGGTTCTGGAATATTTAAAAAATAATAAGAATCCTGATTTAATGATTTTAGATTTAATAATGCCTTATCTTGATGGTGTTGGTGTTTTAGAAGAACTTAATTCTGAAAATTTGATTAAAGATATGAAAATTATAGCCTTATCAGCAATGGGTCATGATAAAATAATGAAGAATGTTTTTGATTTGGGGGTTCATTATTATATTATGAAACCTTTTGATTTAGATAAGTTAATAGATAGAATAAATTTATTAATGAATTCAGATGATAAGAATTCTGATCTATTTCTACAAGAAATAGAATCAGAACTTAAAAAAGGAAATTACACACCATATATTACAAAAATAATTAGAGAACTGGGGATTCCATCTCATATCAAAGGTTATAGATATGTGCGCTATGCAGTAAAATTGGTGATTAATGATATGAATATGTTGAGTGCTGTGACTAAAAAGCTTTATCCCCAGGTTGCAGAAGAATTTGATTCTACCTCAAGTAGAGTTGAAAGAGCAATTAGACATGCAATTGATGTAGCCTGGAAACGTGGAAATGAAGATGCATTGGAAAAATATTTCAGCAATAATCTAAGTGAAAATAATAAACCGACAAATTCACAATTTATAGCCAGAATAGCAGATGAAATAATGGTTGGACTAAAAGTGTCATAAATGGAGGCAGAACATGGAAATTAAGAAAGAAAAGAAAATTAAAGGAAAAACAATATATGACGGCAATATTTTAAGATTATTTAGAGATGAGGTTGAATTTCCTAATCAACATCAAACTGCACGAGAGGTAGTAGAACACAGCGGTGGTGTTTCAGTACTTGCTGAAAATGAAGAGGGAAAAATTCTTTTGATTAAACAATATCGCTATCCAGTTGATGAAGTAATTTATGAAATCCCAGCTGGTAAATTAGAAATTGGAGAAAAAGCAGAAGACTGTGCCAGCCGTGAACTGAGAGAGGAAACTGGTTATACTGCTGAAAAGTTCAGCAAACTATTCGAATTTTTTCCTACCCCCGGTTACAGCACAGAAAAAATATATATCTATCAAGCTGAAAATTTAGAATTTGTCGGTACAGATTTAGAAGAAGGAGAATACATTGAAGTTGTTCCCAAATCAAAAAGTGAATTAAAAGAACTCTTTCAGTCAGGAAAAATAAAAGACAGCAAAACTTTAATTGCTGTCATGTATTATCTTGGTGATTTTTAATGTTAAAAGAGTTTTTTGTAGATCTACATCTGCACATTGGGGGAGGTAGTGACGGCAGTCCAGTTAAGATTACGGCTTCCAGAAAATTAAACTTCCCTAATATTTTAAAAGAAGCAGCTTTCAAAAAAGGTTTGGATATTATAGGGATTATTGACTGTGCTTCTCCGGTGGTTTTAAACGATATCGATCAAATGCTGGCTGCTGATGAAATGAAAGAACTGGATCAAGGTGGAATTCTTTATCAGGATCAGCTTTTAATTTTGCCGGGAGCAGAAATCGAAAGTAGGGAGAAAAATGGAGGTCAGGTTCATTATCTCTCATTTTTTCCGAAAATTAATCAGATTAAAGAATTCAGCAGCACTATGGATAATTATATTTCGAATATAACTTTAAGCTCTCAGGCTGCGAGTTTAACCGGAAAAGAATTATTAAAAATTGTTGATTATCACGGTGGAATAATGATTCCTGCTCATATTTTTACTCCCCATAAAAGTTTTTATGGAAGAGCTTTTGATACTTACTCTGAAATTTTCAGCCCAGCAGAATGGGATAAGATTCCGGCAGTAGAACTTGGCTTAAGTGCGGATACTAAAATGGCTGATTTAATGCCGGAATTAAGCGGAAAATCATTTTTAAGTAATTCTGATGCCCATTCATTACCTAAGATTGCAAGAGAATATAACATAATGAAATTAGAGGCTTTAAATTATAATTCAGTAATTAAGGCTTTAAAAAGAGAAGCAGGTAATAAGATTATAAAAAATTATGGTTTAAACCCTGAGTTAGGTAAATATCATAGATCTCACTGTGAAGAATGTGATAGTATATTTAGTGGTAAACAGGCAGTAACTAAGTGTCCTAAATGTGATTCTAATAAAGTAGTGGTGGGGGTAAAGGATAGGATTTTAGAAATTGCAGAAATGAAAACCCCACAGCATCCACCTTATCGAGCAGAATATATTTATCAGGTTCCTTTACTTGATATTCCTGGTATTGGTAAAAAAACAGCGGCCAAATTATTTGAAAATTGTGGAACAGAAATGGATGTAATTCATAATTTAGCTGCTGCAGATTTACAAGAATGTATGAGCAGCAGAATATTCAAGAAAATTCAAAAGGCCCGTCAGCAGGAATTTACTTTTCAATCTGGTGGTGGCGGAACTTATGGTAAGGTAATTTTTTAAAGAAAGTGGTATGAAATAAGAATCTTAAGGCACAATAACACCAAAAATTTAGCCGGGGTTGATCCGGAAAAAAATAAAAATTTAAAGATGGAGGTTTTAATTTATGCTTGAAGACATTAAAAATAATGCTCAGATTATTACTGAAAAACTTGATTATAGGCCGGAAATTGGACTTATTTTAGGTTCCGGACTTGGAGTTATGGCTGAAGAAATCGAAAACCCAATCTATATTGATTATGGTGAACTTAAAAACTTCCCAATTTCTACAGTAGAAGGTCATGCAGGACGCTTTGTAATTGGCGAATTGGAAGCCAAAAAAGTTATTGCTATGCAGGGAAGGACTCATTATTACGAAGGTTATTCAATGCAGGAACTTGTGATGCCCGTTAGAATAATGAAAGAAGTTGGTATTGAAAAATTAATTTTAACCAATGCAGCTGGGGGAGTAAATGAGGAATTTTCTGCTGGTGAATTTATGATTATTTCTGATCATATTAATTTAATGGGAGATAATCCGCTGATTGGAGAAAATTTTGCTGAATTTGGTCCTCGTTTTCCTGATATGTCAGAGGCCTATAATAAAGAGCTAATTGAAATAGCAGAAAATGCAGCAAGAGAAAATGGAATTTTAACTCGTAAAGGAGTTTATGCGGCTGAATCAGGGCCTAGTTATGAAACACCAGCTGAAATTAAATTTTTAAGAACAATTGGTGCTGATGCTGTTGGTATGTCAACAGTGCCAGAAGTAATTGCTGCTAACCATATGGGCTTAGGAATCGTTGGAGTTTCCTGTATTACTAATATGGCTGCAGGTGTACTGCCACAACCACTGAATCACAAAGAGGTTGTAGAAATTGCAGAAAAAGTTAGACCTGATTTTATCAAACTGATGAGAGGTATTATCAAAAATATCTAGTTGGAGGGTTTATATATGCGAGCATATGACATAATATATAAAAAAAGAGAAGGTCAAAAATTAACTAAAGATGAATTAGAGTTTTTAATTAAAGGTTATGTTGAAGGAGATATTCCTGATTATCAGATGTCAGCCTGGGCGATGGCAGTCTATTTTCAGGGGATGGATGCAGAGGAAACTGCAGATTTAACTATGCTGATGGCCGAATCAGGTGATATGATAGATTTAAGTCCAATTAAAGGAATAAAAGTTGATAAACACAGCACCGGAGGTGTTGGAGATACTACAACTTTAGTTTTAGCACCTTTAGCAGCATCTGCTGGAATTCCAGTTGCTAAAATGTCAGGTAGGGGACTGGGTCATACCGGAGGTACAATCGATAAACTCGAATCAATACCTAATTTCAATACATCACTAAGTCGCGATAAATTTTTTGACAATGTAAATCAGCATGGAGTTTCAGTGATGGGGCAGACAGGTAATTTGACCCCGGCTGACAAAAAACTTTATGCTTTACGAGATGTAACTGCTACTGTGGAATCTATTCCCTTAATTGCCAGCAGTATTATGAGTAAAAAGCTGGCAGGTGGGGCTGATGCGATAGTGCTTGATGTAAAAACGGGTAATGGTGCATTTATGAAGGATTTTGACTCTGCTAAAAGATTAGCAGAAGCGATGGTTGCGATTGGTAAAAATCTTGGTCGGAACATAGCTGCTTATATTACTGATATGAATCAACCTTTAGGAAATGCAGTTGGTAATGCTCTTGAAGTTAAAGAGGCTATTCAAACTCTTAAGGGGCAGGGACCGGAAGATTTAACTGAACTCTGTGTAGAGTTAGGAGCAGCAATGCTTCAGCTTGCAGGTGAATTTGAAGATTTAGAAAAGGGAAAAGAAGTTTTAAGAGAAAATTTAAAGAATGGAAAAGCACTGGCTAAATTTGCTGAGATGATTAGAGCTCAGGGAGGAAATGCCGAAGTAGTTGAAGATCTTTCCTTACTACCAACAGCTGCTGATACTGTTGAAGTTAAGGCAGAAAAAGCAGGTTATATTTCCGAAATCAAGGCACTGGACGTTGGTTTGGCAGCAATGATTCTGGGTGCTGGTAGGGAAAATAAAGAATCTAAAATAGATTTAGCAGTTGGATTGGAGTTAAAGAAAAAGAAGGCAGACCGGGTTGAAGTTGGAGATGCTTTAGCCCTTCTGCATTATAATGAAAGTAAAAATTTAGAAGAGGCAAAAGCTAAACTGTTATCTGCTTTTACAATAACAGAAGCAAAAACAAAAAAAAATAAATTGCTTTATGAAATAATTAAATAAGAAATTTTTTTGGGGTGAGTTTATGACAATTTTTAATGGGAAGCGTCTGGAGACAAAATTATTTCAGCTTGATCGAGAAAGAATGGCAGAGGGGTGGTATTCCGATGTCTATTTCCGCAACATTGCGCGTATTTTAACTAAGTTATCAAAAGAAGATTATGAATTCAAAGGGCAGGATATAGGAAATATCGAAGTAGAAATGCAGATTTTTCCCAGACGTCAACCCTTTTGTATATTAGGTGGGATAGATGAAGCACTTTCTATTTTAAAAACAGCTGCAGGTTATAAAAATGAGGATGGAAATTTTGTTAATACTTCATCTAAATTAAAAATTGAAGCCTGTCATGATGGAGAAAAAGCTTATTATAAAGGAAATCCACATAATGTTGATCCTGTAATCAAAATTAGAGGTCGTTATCGTGATTTTTCAATTTTAGAAACCCCTATTTTAGGCTCCTTAACTGAGGTTTCTAGAATTGCAACCAATGTTTATAAAGTTATGGTTGCTGCTCGGGGTAAGGATATTCTCTTTTTCCCGGCTAGATTTACTCATTATAAATCGCAAGCAATGCATGGTTATGCCTATTCTCTGGGAGTGAATGCCTACAATAATGAATATGGAACAAATACCCAGCGCTATATTTCTACTGATGAGCAGGGAGCCTGGTGGGGTGGAAAGGGTGGTGGAACTATTAGCCATTCTTATGTAGCTTCATTTTTAGGAGATACTGCAGAATCAATGCTGCAGTTTTGCAGATTAATGCCGCTTGATGTTAACAGAATTGCTTTGGTAGATTTTGAAAATAACTGTGTCTCCACCAGTCTAAAAGTTTTAAAGACAATGTTTGACAAATACCTTGAGCTTTTAAAATCAGATCAAGTTAAAGAAGCAAAAAGATATAAATTATTTGGAGTTAGGCCAGACAATTCCTCTGATTTAAGAGATAAAAGCGTTGAGCCACTTGGTAAAAAAGAATTGGATAATGGGGTTAATGCCCGTTTGATTTTCAATCTGAGAAAGGCTCTGGATGATGCCTATAAAGATTGGGATTTGAGACCGGAAGATTTAGAAATTGCTAAAAATTACTGCCAGGATGTAAAAATAATTGCAACTGGTGGTTTTAATCCGGAAAAAATTGACCGCTTTGAATCATCACAGGTACCGGTGGATATCTATGGAGTGGGCAGCTGGCTTTTATCAAATTGCTCTTGTGAGGGAACTAAAAATGATTTTACTGGAGATGTTGTTAAAGTTAAAATCGATGGGGAATGGATTGAGTTGTCTAAAGTTGGCCGCTCAGCTGCAGATAATCCCAAATTAAAGAAAATAGATTTAAAGAAAATTAATTAGCAAGTTCGATTTTAGAAATATTATTTTAAGAAGTATCATTAAGACTATAATTAAGGCTGTCTCGATCGAGGCAGTCTTTTAAAGTGGTGAGCAGCAGATGAAAAATAATAATTTATTAAAAAAACTTTTAAATTCAGTAGCTGAGGAATATTATACTTATAATGATCAAATCATCAAGGTGAATAATCTCAAAGAAGTTGAATTCAAAAAAGCAGCAGCACATATTGATCAGGTTGATTATAGGTATTATAAGGAAGATCAGTATTTAATTGACCAGGATAATGTTTATTTTAACAAAGAAAGTGTTAATTTATTAAAATATAAGATTCAATTTTTGGGTAAAATTAAATCTGGTGAACATGATATCCCCTATCATAATAGCGAAAAGTATAAAAGTTTGAGTATTGATTTGGATAAGGGGCTTGATTTACTCAAAAAATACAGACAGAACAATCATGAGCAGGCCTCTTTTTTACACTATAAATCAAATCTTTTAGCTGAACTGCCGCAGGAAAGAAGAGAACTGCTGTTGTTTTTAGCTGCAGAGGCTGCTGAGTTAGGATATAATCTCTATTTAGTTGGGGGACAGGTTCGTGATATCTTAATTGATCTACCATTAAATAAGGATCTGGATATTTTATTAGATGGAGATTTGAAAGATTTTTTCAAGCATTTAGCCGAAAAATATGGATATGAATATGATTATAATAGTGTATTTTCTACCGGTTTTCTGCATAATGAATACGGTTACTCCATTGATATAGCCAGCTGCAGAGAGGAAAAATATCATTTTCCCGGTTCACTACCGCTGGTTGAAAAGGCTGATCTTTTTTCTGATTTATTTAGAAGAGATTTTACAGTAAATACACTGGTTATTGATCTGCATCCTGATCGGAAAGGAATACTCTATGATTTTTTTGGTGGTCTTTATGATTTAGATAATCGGATTCTAAAGGTGCTGCATAACTACAGTTTTAGGGATGATCCTTTAAGGATTTTAAGAGGTATTCGTTTTCAGACTCTAAAAGACTTTAGATTGAGTGCAGAAACCGTTGAATTAAGCCGCCGTTCATTAAAAAATTACGATTACCATAAACTAGCAATTGAAAGAGTTTTTACTGAGCTGTCATATTTATTTAAAGCTCAGAAAGATATCTCTCAATTTTCTTCAATTTTATTAAATCAGATTCCTGTTTTAAAATTAATTAAAGATAACTTTAAATTTGATGCTGATCGAGATGCTGATTTTCTAAAAGGAGAAAAAATTCTTGCTCTCAGCCGGGAGAAGGGAATTAATGTTAATCATTTTCTTGTCAGATTAATAATTTTGTTTTATAATAGTAAAAAAAGCGTAATTCAGTCCTGGCCGCTTTCAATCCCGGAAAAGAAAACATTTATCAGGAAAAGCTGGGAGTCTATTTCTACTTCAGTTTTTGATACTAAAGATCCAGCTTTAAGATACAGAGAATTGGAATCTTATCAGCCTGAAGAGTTATTATTATTTACAATTATAAATTTTAAGCAGGATTATGTTGAAGAAATTTTTAAGCATCTGCGCTTAAGGAAAGAAATAGAAATACCTGTTTCGGGTCATGATTTATTAGAGCTTGGTTTAGAACAGGGACCTAAAATAAAGGAATATTTGTTAGAAGTTAGAGATCAAATTTTAAGAGAAAATATTTCCAATCGCCAGCAGGCATTGGAATATTTAAGAAATATTATTTAGTTTATTTGTCTTTTATAAGAGGTGGAATATGAATACAATTTACGAATTATTATTATTAATTCCAGTTTTATTATTTTCGTTATCACTACACGAATTTATGCATGGTTATGCTTCCTATAAATTGGGAGATCCAACTCCTAAATCTCAAGGAAGATTAACTTTAAATCCCCTTGCACATCTTGATCCAATGGGGAGCTTGGTTTTGATTTTAACTAGACGTTTTGGCTGGGCAAAACCGGTGCCGATTAATCCAAATTATTATAAAAATCCAAGGCAGGGGATGATGCTGGTTAGTTTAGCTGGCCCTGGTGCTAACTTTTTTCTAGCAGCAGTATTTGCCCTCATTGCTAGAGTTATTGTCTTTTTTAGTTCATCCACTCTTTATCAGCTGCAGATGGCTGGTTATGGTAATTTAGTTCAGACTATTTTTGTTTTTTTCCAGCTGGCAGTTATTATTAATTTAAGTTTGGGTTTTTTTAATCTTTTACCGGTGCCGCCACTTGACGGCTCAAAAATATTGATGGGGATTTTACCACCTAAATTTGATAAATATATTCGCAAACTGGAAGGACCTTATGGAATGATCTTGTTATTACTGTTGGCTTATACAGGTGTTTTGTGGAGTGTCATTGGACCATTGGTTAATACGGTATACGGCCTATTATTATAGGAGAGAGGTTAAGTTATGGATTATAAAATTGTGCTTGATGATTTCGAAGGTCCGCTGGAACTTTTGTATAAGCTGGTCAAAAAAAATGAAATTAATATTTCAGAACTTTCACTTGCCAGAATTACTGATCAATACCTTGATTATTTAGATCAGATGAGGGAATTTGATATTGATCTGGCCAGTGAATTTTTGATTATTGCTGCTGAGCTAATTGAGATAAAGATAAAAGCACTACTCCCAGCTGAAGCTGAAGCCGAGGAGGAAGAAAGCGAACATGAATTAATTATACGCTTAAGAGAGTACGAATTGTTTAAAAATATTGCTCAGCTTTTAAAAGAGTGGGAGGCTGAAGCAGGCAGCCGCTATCGGGCCCAGGTTGATTTAGAAGAATTAATGCCTGAAATGCTGCAGCTTGACTTAGAAATATCTGCATCTGAATTACATGAACTTGTTGTTAAGGCGATTACTGCTGAAAAAGAAGAAGAAACAGAAGTTCTTAAAAATCCTAAACTTGAATACTTAAAAGAAGAGAAATTTAATATTGGTAATAAGATTAGAGATATTTTAAAGGATATCAGGCAGCTTAATCAGGAAATATCATTTTTTAATCTTATCAAAGAAGAAAACAATCAATTAGAGATAGTAGTAAGTCTTTTGGCACTATTAGAATTAATGAAGCGCAAAAGAATTAAAGTAGTCCAGGAAAGTAATTTTTCAGATATTAGAATAAGTATGGAAAGGTGATAGAGTGAAAGTCTGCTTGCAAACTTTGTGGGCTTGCCCCGAGGAGGGTCAATTAATGAGTGAAGATAATATTAGTTACCTAAGCAATAAAAGAAGGGAAAAAGATCAGCAAATTCTCGATAATTTGGGTTTTGAAGACTTAAAGCCAAAGGATATTGCTCTGGTTGAAGCTCTTATTTTCAGCAGTAAAAAAAAGCTGCCACATCAAGTAATTAAAGAAATAACTTCTTTTTCTGATGAAAAATTAGAAAGAATTATTATTTATTTAGATAAAAAATATCAGAGTCTAGAATTCGGTATTCAGTTAAAGGAATATAATAACAGTTATTTATTCCAGACAAAAAAAGGGTTTGCAGCTGAAATTGAGCAGTTATTTGATATAACAAAGGTTTCTTCTCTTTCTACTGCTTCTATGGAAACACTGGCTATTATTGCTTATAGACAGCCTGTTACTCGATCGGAAATCGAAGAAATTAGAGGCGTTAGTGTTGAGCGAACTCTAAGCACTTTAAGTAAATATGAGCTGATAGAAGAAGTTGGCAGAAAAGAAACTATTGGTAATCCAATTATCTATGGTACCACTGATCAGTTCTTAGAATATCTAGACATTGAAGATTTAAATGATTTGCCAGAAATAGAAAGAGTTGAAAAATTATTTGCCGAAGAAATTGAAGAAGCTGCTAAAAAAGCAGCAGCAGAAGATAAAAAAGAAGATGAAGAAGAAATTGAATAATTTAGAGGTGGAAAAATGGAAAGACTGCAGAAAGTTATGGCTCATGCCGGGGTTGCTTCCCGAAGAAAGTCAGAAGAGATAATAGCAGAAGGTAGAGTTAAGGTCAATGGTAAAGTTGTTACTGAAATGGGTTTTAAAGTAGATCCTGAAGAGGATGAAATAATTGTTGATGAAGAAATAATTAGTGAGGAAAAGAAAAGATATATCTTATTAAATAAGCCCGAAGGTTATATCACAACTGTTTCTGATCCAGAAGGACGGCCAACGGTTATGGATTTAATACCTGATTTAAAGCAGAGATTATATCCAGCAGGGCGACTTGATTATGATAGTTCTGGACTTTTAATTATGACTAATGATGGTGATTTAACCTACAAATTAACTCATCCTAAAAAAGAGGTTGATAAAAAATATAAGGTGCTGGCTCAGGGAGAAGTGTGTCAGGAAGATTTTGAAAAATTTGAAGCAGGAATGGTAATTGACGGTCAAAAAACAGCACCAGCAGAAATTTCTAATATTAATTATAAAGGTGATAAAACAGAATTTGAAATTGTAATTCATGAAGGTCGAAATAGACAGGTAAGAAGAATGTGCAGAATAGCAGGGTTTTCAGTAATTTCTCTACAGAGAATTGGTTTTGCTTTTTTAACCTTAGACGGGGTTAAAGAGGGCGATTTTAGATATTTAAGTGATCAGGAAGTGGTTAGATTAAAAAAACTGGCCTAATTAAGTCGATAAAGAAGGAAAATCTTCTTCAATCAAGAATTAGATAACTAGCTGTTTAAATATTCTCAAGTTAAGTATTTTCAGGTTTAATTAGATAATACTTAAGATTCTCCACCTATTTTAAAAATATCAGAATAAATTTAAGGGGGAGCCAGATTATTTATGGAAGAATTAAAGGTTTCATCAAAATCAGATCCAAAGGCTGTTGCTGGTGCTGTAGCAGCAGTGTTAAGAGATCAAAAACAAGTAGAACTACAGGCAGTTGGGGCTGGAGCAGTTAATCAGACTATCAAAGCAATAGCAATTTCTAGAGGTTATGTTGCTCCGAATGGAATGGACTTAATTATGATACCTGCATTTGTAGAAATTGAAATTGATGGAGAAGAAAGAACAGCTATTAAATTTTTAGTTGAGCCGAGATAAATCAGGTGCTTTTAAAACCTATCCATGCGGATAGGTTTTTAAATGCAAATTAGGCTGAATTGTGAGGTTGGTGATTAATATTTTTCTTAAAAAAATTAGGCTAAAAGGATTTAAATCTTTTGCCAATAAAACAGATATAGAAATTGAAGAAAATATCACTGCCGTAGTAGGTCCAAATGGCAGTGGTAAAAGTAATATCGTTGATGCAATCCGCTGGGTTTTAGGTGAGCAGAGTGCCAAAAATCTGCGCGGCAGCAGAATGTCAGATATTATATTTTCTGGAAGTGAAGAACTAAGCCCGAAAAAGAAGGCCAGTGTAACTTTGTTTTTTGATAATTCGAATGGAGAGCTGCCGGTTGAGGGCCAGGAATTGACTCTGGGGCGTCAGGTTGAAGATGATGGCCGCAGTGATTATTTAATCAATGGTGCTTCCTGCCGCTTAAAAGATATTGAAATGCTTTTAATGGATAGTGGACTGGGAAGTGATGGTTATTCAATAGTCGGTCAGGGTCGAATTGATTCAATTATTAAATCAAAGCCCGATAAAATGCGCCTCTTTTTTGAAGAAGCTGCTGGAATAATGAAACATAAGTCCAGAAAAGAAGAAGCTGAAAAACGATTAGAAAATACTAATACTGATTTAAATAGAATTTATGATATAGTAGATGAGCTGGAAAAACGCCATGATCCCTTAGAAAAAGCAGCCAAAAAGGCTAAGAAATATAAGGGCTATAAAGATCAACTTTCAGATTTAGAGATTAGTTTATTAAATAAGCAGTGGCAGGAGCATTCATCAGAATTTGAAGAACTGAGCCAGAAAAGAAAAAATGTGCAAAAGAAATTAACTGAAAAAGAAAGCAGCTATAATGCCCTAACATATAAACTTGATAATTTCAAAGATAACTTGAAGACTGTAAAAAATGAAAAAGAAGAGGTTAGCAAGCAGTACTTTCAAAATCAAAATAAGGTAAATGAAATTAATAATAATTTAAATGTAATGAAAGAAAGAAAAAACAATTACATAAAAAACAAAGATAATTTAAAAGAAAAATTAGTTCAATTAAAAACAGAGCTTCAGCAGGAAGAAAGTGAAGTTAAAAAAGCCCGAGAAAATTTTGAACTAATTAATTCTGATCAGCAGAATATAAAAAATGAAATAGATAATTTAAAAAGTAAAATTAAAAACAGCAGTAAAAAAATTGAAAGCTTAAAGCAGCAGATTGAAATTAAAAAAAATAAGATTGAAAGAAAAAAAGAAGAAATACAGGCAGAACGATCAGCTCTGGAAAGGTTAAAAGAAAGAGTTGAAATTTCTAAGGCCAGACTTGAAGAAATATCGGAATCTCAGGCCGAAATCAGCTCTAAAATTGGTGAGAAAAAAGATAAAGCAGCATTGGTAGAGGCAGAACTAAAAGAGATAAAAGCTGAGATTGACGAAACTGAGTCTTTTTTAAAAAAATTAAAAGAGCAGGTCAAAACTGGAGCAGAAGCTTTAGAAGAAGGTAAGGACTTACTTTTAGAAACTAAAGAAAATTATCAGCATTATAACTCCAGGCTGCAGCTGATGGAAGAGATGCAGGATAGTTATGAAGGTTATTATAATGGTGTGCGCAGTATTTTAGAAAAAAGAGAGCAGTTTAGCGGTTTGATTGACGTAGTTGCCGAAATAGTTTCTGTTAAGGCCGAGTATGAACAGGCTATAGATACTGCTCTTGGTGCTAAAATGCAGAATATTATTGTTGAAGACGATCAGACTGCTCGTGATGCTGTTCAATATTTAAAGAAAAATAATAGAGGCCGGGCAACATTTTTACCACTAAATATGGTTAATGGTTCCCGTTTAAGAAATCATTATTTAAATCAGCTCTCTCAGCAGGAAGGTTTTATTGGCCTGGCAGTTGACTTGGTAGATTTTCCGAAGCGTCTTGAAAATATATTCAATTTTCTTTTAGGACAGATAGTAGTCAGCGATAATCTTGATCATGCTGTTAAAATGTCTAAAAACAGCAAAAGAAGCTTTAGAATTGTTACCACGGAAGGAGATGTTGTTTATCCGGGAGGAGCAATTTCTGGGGGCAGCAGTTCCAGCAGCAGCCGCGACTTAATTGGACGCAGTCGCAAAATTAAAGAACTGAAAAAGAAAAAGGCTAAATTACAGCAAAAAGGGAAATCCCTTGTCAAAAAATTAGAAAATGATAAAAAAAATCTTGATCAAAAACAGGAAAAACTAGAAAGTATAAAATCTAAACTGCAGTCCTTAAAAATGGAAGAAAACAATATAATAAACCGCCAAAATAGGATTGAAGAAAATTTAAATGATCTAAAAGTTAATCAAGATCAAAGAAATAATAATTTTTCTAATCTGGATAACAATTTAAAAAGCAGTCAGAATTCAATTGAAGCTAAGCAGAAAAAAATTAAAGAATTAAAAATTGAGATTAATGATTTAAATATCGATATCAATGATCTCAGAGCCGCTTTAAATATTAAAAAAGAAAATATGGCTGAAATTGAGCCCCAGCTAAAAGAGCTAGAATTAGATGGAGCCAGAATTTCTGAAAAAAGGAATAACGCTCAGGAAAAACTAACTGAAATGCAAAAAAATTTAGAGTATAAAATCGAAGAAATTGAAAATTGCAGACAAGAAATAGAAGCTATTAATAGCAATTTAGAAAAAATTACTGATCGCAGAATCAATTTGCAGCAAAAAAAAGAAAAATTGGAAGCTGCAGGTGAAAAATTAAAAGAGCGAAAAGAAAACTTAACTAAAGAGCTAAAAGATTTAGAGCAGCAGGTTGAAGTTAAAGAAAAAGAGTCAAAAAAACTGCAGCAGGATTTAAATAAGATTAAAGATAATTTTCATCAGCTTGATTTAGATTACACTAAATTAGATGATAAACTAGAAAATATAAAATCAATTTTATTAGAAGATTACAGTTTAGAACCAGCAGAAATTGATATGACTAATTTAATAGAAATTAAGGATGAAGATGAAGCAGAAGTTGAGACAAAAATCAAATTTTTAAGACAGAAGATGGAAAAATTACACCCGGTTAATGAAGCAGCTGTGGAAGAATTTGCTGAATTAAAAGAAAGATTAGATTATCTGCATGAACAGCAGGATGATTTAAAACATGCCAGAAATTCAATTGAATTAGTAATCTCTGATATTGAAGAGTCGATGGAAAAAATGTTTGCTAAAACTTTTTATCAGGTAAAAGAAGAATTTGCCAAGGTTTTTAAAGCTTTATTTCAGGGAGGGAAAGCCGAATTAGAATTAACTAATCCGGAAGAACTTTTAACAACTGGAGTAGAAATCCATGCTCAACCACCTGGTAAAAGTCTGAAGAGTTTATCTCTCTTATCAGGTGGAGAAAGGGCTTTAACTGCTATTGCTTTAATCTTTGCCTTCATTCAGGTTAAGCCAAGTCCTTTTTATGTTTTAGATGAGATTGATGCTCCTTTGGATGATGTTAATATTGTTCGTTTTGCTAGCTTCATTAAAAAATATGCAAAAGTAGCTCAGTTTATTATAATTACTCACCGCCGCTACATGATGACAGAGGTTGATTCTCTCTACGGTGTAACAATGGAAAAATCTGGTGTATCACGTCTGGTGTCTTTAAAACTGGATCAAACAGAAAAATTTAACGATAACTATATCAAGGAGGCTTTATAAGTGGGATTTTTACAGAGATTAAAAGATGGACTAAAAAAAACAAAAGAAGGTTTTGTAGATAAGGTAACAAATATTTTTACAGGTAGGACTAATATTGACGATGAATTATTTGAAGAGTTAGAAGAAGTATTAATTCAGGCAGATGTTGGTGTTAAAACTACTTTTACCTTAATTGATAAATTAAAGGATGATGTTGAAAAAGAAGAAATTACAGAACCTGAAGAATTGATGCAGTATTTCCAAAAAGAATTAAAGAGCCTGCTGCAGAATGATGAGGGTGGATTTAATTTTGATAAGGATTTAAATATTATAATGGTTGTAGGTGTTAATGGTGCAGGTAAAACTACTACAATTGCCAAAATTGCCGGTCGTTATAAAGATCAGGACAAAAAAGTAATGCTGGCAGCTGGAGATACTTTTCGAGCTGGAGCGATTGAGCAGCTGCAAATTTGGGGTGACCGCCTGGGAGTAAATGTAATTGCTCAGCAGGAAGGTTCAGATGCAGCAGCAGTTGCCTATGATGCGGTTCAGTCGGCTAGAGCCAAAGGTGTTGACCTTTTAATTGTAGATACAGCCGGTCGTCTGCACACTCAAACTAACCTAATGGAAGAGTTAAAAAAGGTAAAACGAGTAATCGACAGGGAGGCAGCTGAAATAAAAGCTGGAGTCGAAGTACTGCTAGTTTTAGATGCCACAACCGGCCAGAATGCAATTTCTCAAGCTAAATTATTTAATGATGCTGTTAATGTTGATGGAATAGCTTTAACTAAACTTGATGGTACTGCCAAAGGTGGGATTGTCATTGCAGTTAAAAATGAGCTTCAAATTCCAATTAAACTAATCGGAGTCGGAGAAGCAGCAGAAGATCTGCAGAACTTTGATCCAGATGAATTTATAAAGGCTCTTTTTAGCAGTGAAGAATAATTAAGTCCTTAGCTAAGATATCTGCAGATTCTTTGTTAATCCAGATATTAATAAAGAGAGTTTTGTAAATTTCAGCTTGACAAAAGCTCCAAAATATCATATACTATCACCTGTGTTAAGTAAATTAACTTTACAGGTGATTTTTTTGCTAAAAAAAACAATTAAAATAACAATGTTATTTGATTTTTATGGCTCATTATTAACAGAAAAACAGCGTCAAATTATTAAAAGCTACTTCTATAATGATTTATCTCTTTCGGAAATTGCCGATAATATTGGTATCAGCCGGCAGGGAGTTTACGATCATTTACACCGAAGTGAAGAAAGTCTTGAAGACTATGAAGCTAAATTAGGTCTTTTAAAAAAGTACAATAAGATAAGAAAGAATATAAATGATTTAGAGGCTATTATGACTGAGAAAGGAATTTTAGCCGAAGATAAGAATGAAGATTTACGCAAAAAACTAGAATCGATCAAATCGATCCTCTAGAGGAGGTATATTATGATTTTTTCCAGTCTGGCTGAAAAACTGCAGGATACCTTTGATAAGTTAAGAGGCAAGGGTAAGCTGACAGAAAAAGATGTTAAGGCTGCTTTAAAAGAGGTTAAAATGGCCCTTTTAGAAGCAGATGTAAACTATAAAGTTGTAAAAGACTTTATTTCCAAAATTGAAGAGAGAGCTGTTGGTAAGGAAGTTATGGAAAGTTTAACTCCCGGACAGCATGTAATTAAAATTGTAAATGAAGAAATGCAGGAACTAATGGGAGGCAGCAAAGAAGATATTGCGATTTCTTCTGAGCCGCCAACAATTATTATGATGGTTGGTCTTCAGGGCTCTGGTAAAACTACCAGTGCTGGTAAGCTGGCCCGTAAGTTATCCAAAGATGGTAAAAACCCATTATTAGTTGCTGCCGATGTTTACCGTCCGGCTGCTATTAGACAGCTGCAGGTTTTAGGTGAAAGATTAGAACTGCCTGTATTTTCAATGGGAGAGGACAGTAATCCGGTTGATATTGCTAAGGGAAGTATTAATTATGCTGCTTCTCATAACTGTGACACTATTATTCTTGATACAGCAGGTCGGCTGCATATAGATCAGGAAATGATGGAAGAACTAGAAAATATTAAGGGTACAGTTGAACCTGATGAGATTCTGCTGGTTGTTGATGCAATGACCGGTCAGGATGCGGTTAATGTAGCTAAAAACTTTGACCAGCGTCTTGATATCGATGGAATTGTTTTAACTAAGATGGATGGTGATGCTCGTGGTGGTGCAGCTTTATCAATTAAAGCTATCACAGGTAAACCAATTAAATTTGCAGGTACTGGTGAAAAATTAGCCGACTTAGAAACATTCCATCCAGACCGAATGTCTTCCAGAATTTTAGGTATGGGTGATGTTTTAAGCTTAATTGAAAAGGCTGAAAAAAGCATCGACCAGGAAAAAGCTAAGGCTTTAGAAGAAAAATTAAGGAAAAATGAGTTTACGTTGGAAGATTTTATGGAACAGATGGAACAGGTTAGAAATATGGGCCCCATGGATGAAATTCTTGGAATGATTCCGGGAATGGGTGGAGCCAAACAGCTAAAAAATATGCAGGTTGATGATAAACAGCTTGACTATATTGAAGCTATTATTTCATCAATGACTCCTGAAGAACGAAGAGATCCGGAAGTAATAAACGGCTCCCGTCGAAAAAGAATTGCTCAGGGTAGTGGAACCAGTATTCAGGAAGTAAACAGGCTTTTAAAACAGTTTAGACAGATCAAGAAAATGATGAAGCAGTTAAATAGTGGAAAAATGAAAAAAGGTGGAGGCTTAAATCTACCATTTTTTAATTAAAATAAAAAGTAATTACTAAAATTTAAAGGATGGGCTTTTGGCCCTGATCAAATTTGCACTTTAAGTGCGAATGAGAGGAGGTGTTTGATAGATGGTTAAAATTCGTTTAAAAAGAATGGGAAGTAAGCGTAATGCATCATACAGAATTATTGTATCTGATTCCAAGAGAGCTCCTCAAGGATATTTTGTAGAGGAATTAGGTTTTTATGATCCTACAACTGAACCAGAAACTTATAACATTGATGAGGAAAAAGCACTCAAGTGGTTAAACAATGGTGCGAAGCCTTCAGATACAGTTAAGACTTTATTAAAGAAGTCAGGTGTAATGGCAAAGTATCACGGTAATGAGTAATTAAAAGGAGGTTTTCTCCATGGAAGAACTAATAAAATTTATTGCCGAATCAATTGTAGATAATCCTTCAGAAGTTTCAGTTAACAGGGTTGAAGAAGAAAATTCTATCACTGTAGAACTTTCTGTTGCAGATGAAGATATGGGTAAAGTTATTGGTAAGAGAGGCCGAATTGCTAAAGCAATTAGAACCGTTGTTAACGCTGCAGCAGCCAAAGAAGGAACGAATGTAAAGGTTGATATTAAATAAATTTTCAGGCTGGTGAAATAATTGAATGATAATTACTTAGAAATTGGAATAATAACTCGTTTTCAGGGAAATAAAGGTGAGGTGCGTATCAAAGCAACAACTGATATTCCCGAGCGTTTCCTTGATTTAGATTTTGTATATCTAAAAAGAGGAAAAGAGTTAAAAGAGCTGGAAATTGAATATATTCGTTTCCATAAACAATTTGTAATAATTAAGTTTTTTGCTGTCAATTCTATTGATGAAGCTGAAAAACTTAAAAATTATCAGGTTTTGATTGATAAGTCTGAAAAATATTTACTTCCAGAAGATAATTTTTATGTCAGTGATTTGATTGACTGTGAAGTCTATTTAGAATCTGGCAGATATCTAGGAACATTAATAGATGTGGTTGATACTTCAGGTACAGATATTTTTCTGGTCCAAGGCCAGGATAAAAAATATATGTTACCTGCCAGTCGTGAGATGATTTTAGAAATTGATCTTGAGAATAAAAAGATTATTGTTGATCCGATACCAGGAATCTTAGATCTTTAGGAGCTGAATTTATGTTTTTTGATATTTTAACTCTTTTCCCTAAAATGTTTGCGGGACCTTTTAGTGAGAGTATTTTAAAAAGAGCCAGAGAAAAAGATTTGATAGATATTAAAACAGTTAATATCCGTGATTTTGCTGAAGATAAACATCATACAACAGATGAACCACCTTATGGTGGGGGAGCTGGTATGGTGATGAAGGCAGAACCGATCTTTAAAGCCTGGCAGGATACTCAAAATAAAAGAGAGCATAAGTCAAAAACAATTTTAATGAGTCCACAGGGTAAGGAATTGAGTCAAGATTTAGTTAAAGATCTGAGTAAAGAGAAAGGTTTAACAATAATTTGTGGTCGTTATGAAGGTGTAGATGAGCGGGTTAGAGAAACTATTGTTGATCAAGAAATTTCTATCGGTGATTACGTACTTACTGGTGGAGAACTGCCGGCAATGGTTCTTGTAGACTCTATTTCTCGTCTTTTAACTGGAGTTTTAGGTGATGAAGATTCTTCTAAAAATGATTCATTTTATAATGGACTTTTAGAACATCCCCATTACACCAGACCACGAGAATTTAATGGTCTTAAGGTTCCTGATGTTTTACTCAGCGGTAACCATCAGTTAATCGAGCGCTGGCGCAAAAAAGAGTCTCTTAAGAGAACTTTTTTAAGAAGAAAAGACCTGCTGGAAGATAAAAAATTTAGTGATCAAGAAATTGAATTACTTAAAGAAATAAAGCTGGAACTAAAGGGTGAAGTTAATGAGTAATATTGAGGCAGATGTCTATCTTGGATTAGTCCATAATCCTATTTATAACAAATTGGACGAAATCATAACAACAACTGTAACAAATTATGATTTACACGATATTTCAAGAGCTGCAAAAACATATGATATAAAAAAATACTATATAATAAATAATTTAAAGTCACAGCAGGAATTAGTGGAAAGAGTTAGAGATTACTGGACCGGTGGTCGAGGTGCGGATTATGTATATAATCGTCATCAGGCTTTTTCTGTTCTCGAAATTGCTTCTGAATTAGAGGAAGCAAAAGAGAATATCAGAGAAGAAACCGGAAAAGAGCCGCTGCTGATTGCTACTGATGCTAGAGAATATCCTAATAACATTTCTTATAAAGATATGCGAAAGGAACTGCAGCAGATTGATCGTCCATTTTTAATTATTTATGGAACCGGTTATGGATTAACTAAAGAGATGGTTGCTGACTGTGATTATGTGCTTTATCCAATCTGGGGTAGAGGCGATTTTAATCATCTTTCAGTTAGAAGTGCTGCTTCGATAATTATGGACCGCTTGTTATCTGATCCCTGGTGGGAAGCATAAATTTAAATATTTTTTGAGAGGAGGTTTATAGATGAATATTATCAATGAAATAGAAAAAGAACAAATTCGTGATGATATCCCAGAATTTGCTGTTGGAGATACATTAGATCTTAAAGTTTTAATTTCTGAGGGTGGAAAAGAAAGATTACAGCCATTTAGAGGTGTAGTTATCCGTAGAAATGGTGGTGGTCTGAATGAGACTTTTACTATTCGTAAGATCGCTCACGGTGTAGGTGTGGAAAGAACTTTTCCCCTCCATACTTCTAAATTAGATACAATTACTGTGGTTCGTCGTGGTGATGTTAGAAGATCTCGCCTTTATTACCTGCGTGACAGAAGAGGTAAAGCTTCTAGAATTAAGGAAAAAAGAGAAGAAAGAAAGTAATTATTTGAGACTAAGGTGGGGAACTTCTCCACCTTTTTTCAATATCTAAAGCTAAATTTTTAATAAATTTTATTATTTTTAAGGAGTTTTAATTATGATACAGTGGTATCCCGGCCATATGGCCAAAGCAAAGAGAATACTAAAAGAAGATTTAAAATTAGTAGATATAGTAATCGAAGTTGCTGATGCTAGAATTCCAATCAGCAGTCAGAATCCTGATTTAAGAAAATTAATTAATGAGCAGTCAAAAGTTACTGTTTTAAATAAAAAAGATCTGGCTGATGCTGAATTTAATCAGAAGTGGATTGATTTTTTTCAAAATCAAACAGATAAAGATGCAGTTTTACTTAATTCATTAACAGGTGACGGAGTTAGTGAGCTAAAGAGTATTTTAAATAATACTTATGATCAAATTGCTTCTAAACTGGCGCAAAAGGGTAGAAACCCTCGCCGCCTGAGGGCAATGATTATTGGTATTCCCAATGTGGGAAAATCTGCACTGATAAATTTATTAGCTGGTTCAAAAATCACTACAATTGGTAACAAACCTGGTGTTACTAAAGGTAGACAATGGGTTAATGTCAGCAAAAAAATTAGATTGCTTGATACACCTGGTATTTTGTGGCCTAAATTTTCTGATGAGGATAAGGCATATAAATTAGCCTTAACTGGGGCTGTTGATAATGACATTTTTGACGCAGAACTTGCTGCTTATAAATTAATTGATTTTATAATTGAGATCAATGAAGATCTTCTATTAGATGCTTACGGACTTGATTATTTAGAAACACAGGCTTACGATATACTGGCTGATATAGCTCGTAAAAGAGGCTGCTTAATGACTGGAGGTAAAGTTGATCGCAATCGTGCTGCCGGAATAGTCATTAATGATTTTAGAGACGGTAAATTGGGTAGAATCACTCTAGAAAAACCAGCAGAAGCAGCTGAACTGAAGGTGGAAACTGATAATGAGGAATGATCAAAATTTTAAAACAAAGAAATCTAAAGAGCAGAATGATCTAAAAGACTTCACTAAGATAAGTGAACTTACAATTAAAGAGGTTAAAAAATTGACTTCTGATTTAGAAGTTGACCAAAAACTTCCAGAAATAATAGAAATTTTAGAAGCAGATTCTCGTAAAGGGGTGCAAAAGATTGCAGCTCAATTGGAGCGAAAGATTGCAAAAAAAGAAGCAGTCATTACTAAATGGAAGCAGATGAATGAAATTGAGGCTGAACTTTCTGCTCAGGGATATCAGCTGATCGTTGGTATAGATGAAGCAGGCAGAGGTCCACTTGCTGGTCCGGTAGTTGCTGCAGCAGTAATTTTAGATCCAGAACGAAAAATATATGGACTCGATGATTCTAAAAAACTTTCCTGTCAAAAGAGAGAGGAATTATATGAGGAAATTTATTCTAAGGCTCTGGTTGGAGTTGGTAAGGCAAGCAGCAGCGAAATTGATAAATATAATATTAGAGAAGCCACTTTTGTGGCTATGAAGAGAGCAGTGAAAAATCTACTGCCAAATTTAGATAAGCATCCTGATATTTTATTAGTTGATGGAAATGCCTTAATTCCTAATTTAACTATGGAACAGAAAGCAATAATTGATGGTGATGCAGATATTAATGCAATTGCTGCAGCTTCAATTATTGCTAAGGTAAGCAGGGATAATATTATTTTTAAATATGCAAAAAAATATCCTCAATATAATTTTAAGTCAAATAAAGGCTATGGAACAGCTGAGCATATTGCAGCTTTAGAAAAACATGGATCATCACCAGTTCATCGTAAATCCTTTGGCAGAGTACCAAAAAGAAAATTAAAAGATTAATAAATCATATTAAAGCTTGTCCAAGATTAGAGGGGCTAGCTCAATAATATATAAAATATGCTGAATGTTAATAATTCATTTAAAATCTAAATAAGCTCTTGGAAAGGAGATAAGAAAATGGATACACAAAAAATTGCCAGAGGTGCAGCAATTACAGCCTTATATGTTGTAATCACTTATTTTTTGGCTCCTATTAGTTTTGGGCCAATCCAGTTTAGAGCAGCAGAAGCTTTAACGGTTTTACCAATAATTTTTCCAGAAGCTGTACCGGCTTTATTTTTAGGTGTAATGCTGGCTAATGTTATTGGTGGTCTTGGTATGGTTGATATAGTTGGAGGTAGTTTAGTTACTCTTTTAGCTGCCTATGTTACTTATAAAAACAAAGACAATTTTTTTGCTTATTTAAGCCCAATTTTATTTAATGCATTTTTAATTAGTATTTATCTGCATCTTTTATTTGATCTTCCTTACTGGTTAAATGTAATTCAAATTGGCTTAAGTGAAGCAGCAGTAGTTTTAATTTTAGGAGTTCCACTAATTAAATATTTAAAGAAGCATTTCTGATTTTTCTGCATACCAGCGAAAATCGACAGCTTCAATTAAATCCGATTCTTTAATCAGATCATTATTATTTAAATCAGCTATTGTTCTTGCAACCCTCATTAATCTAATATAACCTCTGACACTCAACTTAAGTCTTTGATAGGCCTGATTTAATATCTTTTGACTTTTTTGATCAAGCTGGCAGTATTTTTCGATGTCTTTTAAAAGCAGTTCAGAGTTATTTTTCAAATTAGAATTTAGATATCTTTCAGCCTGCATTTTGCGGGCTATTTCTATTTTATCAGTATAATTTTGATCTTTAGCTGTAGGAGGAGTAGTTAATATTTCATCTTTTTCTAAAGGTAAAACTTCAATCTGTAAATCAATTCGATCTTTTAAGGGTCCTGATAATTTTTGTTGATATCTAACAATATCTCTTTCTGAGCATTTACAGCTTCTATCTTTGACACCAGAAAAACCGCAGGGACAGGGATTCATAGCTGCAATAAATTGAAAATCAGCTGGAAAGTAATAACTGCCCTGTTGTCTTACAATCTTAATTCTCTTTTTTTCTAAGGGTTCTCTTAAATTTGCCAGTACACTGCTTTTAAACTCGGGTAGTTCATCTAAAAACAGGACACCATTATGGGCTAAAGATATCTCCCCTGGAACAGGTATATGACCACCTCCAATTAAAGCAGCGGCTGTAATAGAATGATGTGGTGCAACAAATGGACGCCTTTTTTTGACCAAATTTAATTCTTCTAAATTATTGTTGATGCTGTAAATTGAAGCAGTTTCTAATAATTCCTTTTTATCTAAAGGGGCTAATAATTGTACAATTGATTCTGCTAAAACTGTTTTACCACAGCCTGGTGGTCCAATTAAAAGTAAATTATGACCTCCAGCTGCAGCAGTGATAATAGCTTTTTTAGCATTTTTTTGACCTCGTATATCAGAAAGATCAGTATAATCTACAGCTGGTTTAATTTCTGTTTTGGGAGTGATTAATATATTTTCTTGATTATCTTCTAAATTATCAACATCCCGCAGATGTTTGATTAGATAAGAGCTTAAATTTTTGACTAAAAATGATTCTTTCTTATTTTGAGCTGGAAGCACAGCTTCCTTAAAATTATTTTCTTGAGCTGCTAACAGCATAGATAAGACACCTTTGACATGATTTATATTTCCATTTAAATTTAATTCACCAGCAAAAAACTTTTTGTTTTTATTCTTAATTTTAATTTGGCCCGAACATTCCAATAAAACTGCAGCTATCGCTAAATCAAAATGAGAACCATATTTATTAATATTTCCCGGAGCCAGGTTTACAGTTATTTTTTTAACCGGCCATTCAAAACCGGAATTTATAATAGCTGAACGAACCCTTTTTGCAGATTCTCGTACAGTTTTACCGGCTAAGCCAACTATATTGAAACCGGGTAAGCCTCTAGAAATATCTACTTCAACTCTGACAATTTCTGCTTTAACTCCATGAATAACCGCTGAATAGAGATATGAATACATAATTTTCTCCTTCCTTAAGTCTGACCTTTAAATAAAATAATTAATTGATAATATTGGTAAAATGTTTGAGTTTATCAATTTTTTTAGCATCTGGATCAATCTTTAGTGCAATTAAATCAAAGCGAATTGAACTTAAATGAATATTTTTTTCAGAAAAATAAAAAATTGCAGCTTGCCGGATATTGTGCAGCTGTTTATGATAGAGTGATTGTGCCAGTTCAATATAATTTTCTGAACTTCTGCTTTTCACTTCAACAAAAATTGTATAGCTTTCTTTAGCAGCGATGATGTCAATTTCTCCAAATTTATTCCTATAGTTTCGCTCAACAATATAATAACCTTCCTTTTTTAAATACCTAACTGCAATTTCTTCACCTAAAACACCAATTTTATTATGTAACGCCATAAAAAAACCTCCTTTATTAGATATAATATATAATTATGTAAATAATTAGAAACTCCTTTATTTTTTTATAATTTTTTCACAAAGTTTTATTTTAAGCTAAATTCAAAAATTTTTAAAATAATTAATACTAATTTAAAGGATTTTTTAAAAATTACTAGAATAAAAGTAATAGAAAAGAAAATAATGTTCTCTTTTTAGGTGCTTCTTTAAATGGAAGATAATAGGGAATCAGGTGAAATTCCTGAACGGGTCCGCCACTGTAAATCAGTAGGCTGATTAAAATCACTCATTTAGATTATAATGGGGAAGGTTAATCAGTAAAGCTGTAAAGTCAGGAGACCTGCCTAAGAGGATAACAGCCATCTTCGAGACAGGACTGGTTGTGGGCTATTTAAATATTTATAGACACCCTCAATTTACCTGGGTGTCTTTTTCTATTGTATAGCCTATTTTGTCTAGGGTGGCTGTGAGCAGACAAAAACAGGGAGGAATTATTAATGTTAAAGCAAAAAGTTTTAGTCATGCTTACAGCACTTTTAATTTTAGCAGTGCCGGTAAGTGCACAGGAAGAAGTTGTGGATTTAGAAGAAGTTGTTGTGACAGCAAGCCGTTATGAGGAAAGTATTATGGATACTCCGGTTAGTATTGAAGTTATTGATCAGGAGGAGATTGAAGGAAGTAATGCCCAGAATGTAGCAGAACTTCTGGATACATATACAGGAGTTTATATTAAAGATAATGGCAGTCAGGTTGGAACAAAAAGTGTTAAAATTAGAGGAGCAAGTTCTGATCAAGTTTTGGTCCTATTTGATGGTGTTCCTTATAATGATAACCATAATGGTGGTTTGGATTTATCAATTATTAGTGCAGCTAATATTGAAAAAATTGAAATAATTAAAGGACCTGCTTCAGTTATATATGGAGCTAATGCTATGGGGGGAGTAGTAAATATAATTACAAAAAATATTGAAGATATTTCTGTCACTAAATTAGATTTAGGTTTAGGTTCTGAAAACACTAATACTTACCAACTTTCTCATAATGAAAAAATTGATGATTTTGGTATTTATTTATCTTATTTAGATAAAAGTTCTGATACTTATTTAGAAGAAAGTAATTTTGATCAGGAAAATGTTTTTCTGAAAATAAATAATAATATAAGTAAATATTCAGATATAACCTTTACTTTTAATAATAATATTTCTGATAAAGTAATTAATAATTTAGATCAAAATGATGAAGAGCAAAATTTATCTTTATCCTGGAAAAGACAGACAGAAGCGATTGAAACAAATTTTAGAATATATAAGAATGATAGGCAGAGAGAATACCCTTCCAGTAATTCATTACATGAAAAAGATCAGAGTGGTTTTATTTTAAATAATATTAATTATTTAGATAACCATACATTTAATTATGGTGTTGAAATTAAAAGGGATGAAGTAAAAAGTACAGATATAGAAAACGGGAATAAAGAAAATACTAATAAAGCATTATTTGTAAAAGATAATTGGAATTTCAATTCTGAATTAGATCTTATATTTGCAGCCCGATATGATGATCATGAGGAATATGGATCTAATTTAAGTCCACAAGCTGCTATTAATTATAATTTAAATAAAAATTATAAGACTTTTATCTCATATTCTGAAGCTTTTAGAGCCCCAACTTTTGATGATTTATATGGAGTTTATGCAGCCAATCCAGCTTGGCATTACCCGGGTTTTGAAGGTAATCCAGATCTTGAAGCTGAAGAAAGTGATAATTATGAAATTGGTCTAAAATTTAATTCTGTAATTGGAAAGGGAAGTGTTAGTTATTTTTATAGAGAAGTAACTAATTTAATTACAAATGATTACAGTGTTTCTCCGAACACAATGAAAAATGTTGATGATAAATCAGAATTTAAAGGAATAGAACTAAATATAGATAATCAACTCACTAGAAAATTAAGTTCCAGTTTTAACTATACTTATTTAGACAGTCAGGATAATAATGGAGATAGAATAGCCGGTAATCCTTACCACAATGCTAAAATTTCTTTAAAGTATAAAAAAGACGAAAAAACATTTTTTGTTTCAGGTAAATTAATTTCAGATAATATTGATGGATTTAGTGGTACAGAAATGCCTTCATACTTTGTTGTAGATTCAAGCATTAATGTTCCAATAAATATAATTAATCAGAAAATAGATTTATTATTTTCTATCAACAACCTTTTTAACAAAGATTATGAAGTAGTAGACGGTTATCCAATGCCAGGCCGCAACTTTATGGTTAATCTCAGCACCAAATTCTAGTTAAACCTACAAATTAACTTATAGAAAGGATGATGATAATGAAGAATAACAAAATAATATATCTAACAGCCTTCCTCTTATCATTATCCCTTATCTTACTGCTGGAAGCTGGGTCTTTAAAGCTTTTGGCAGAAGATCTAAAAATTAAGAAAAAAGAAGAAGTTGAAATAGAACTATTATTATCTGCTTCTAAACAGCTTGCTGGGGAAGAAAACCAGCCAGATGTCAATAATGAAATAAACCCCCAAACAAAAGAAACAGCTGCTCAGGCTCAAAATGATGAAGCGGAAGTAGATAAAAATAGTTTAGCTGAAAAAAAGGATGAAATTACTGAAGAAGAGGAAGACTTTGTTGAAAATAAGATAATAGCAGAAAAGAAAACACCAAAAAAAGAAGTTAAACAAACAGAAAACAAACTAAAAGAATCAAAAGTAAATAATATAGAAGATAAGCAGCAGGAAAAGAATGATGTAAATGAACAAATTGATAAAAAAACTAAATTAGAAAAAGCAGAAAAAACAGCTGAGCCACCAGCCTGGATGCAGAACTCAGCAAATAACTCAGAAAAAAAAGAATCTGTAGAGCAGGAAGAACAAAATGAAAAAGATGAATTTGATTTAGATAGTTATATAGCTAATTTGGAAGCCGAAGCAGATAAAAAATCGGAGTCAGCTGAAACAAATAAGGTTAATGAAGAAAATGAAGCTGCAGATCTTCAATCAGATCAGAGCAGCACAGCTGAAGCAATAAATAGTAAAGATGCTAAAATAGTAAAAAAAGTTGAGACCATTCAAAATAGTAACTCTGATAATTCTGCTGCAGCGAAAAATAAAGCTGATCAAGAAAATAAAGTTTATGATCTAAGAAAAGGTAATTCAGATTCAATTAAAAAACCAGGGGTTAGTAAATATAGCCAGCCAGAATACCCTTCTAATTTAAGGCGAAGAAATATAGAGGGTAGGGTTATAGTTTCTTTAAGAATTGATAAAGAAGGAAAAACACATGATTTGAAGATTAATCAAAGCTCGGGTTATAAGTCGTTTGACCAGGCTGCTCTGAAGGCGGTAGGTGATTGGGAATTTAAAGCTGCTGAAAAAGATGGGGAAAAGATCGAAGTAATAGTAAATCTGCCAATAAAATTTGAGTTGAACTAAAGGAGGTAAGATAAATGATTACAGAATTTATAGAAACTGCAGGAGTTGTAGCATACCCACTGCTTTTAGCTGCATTTTTAATGCTTTTTATAATATTTGAAAGAACTATAGTTTTTATTTTAAATTATAGAACAATTAATAAAGAACAATATTTAAAAGCTATTGAAGATTTTGATGAAAGTAATTTAGGGGATAATATCTTGCATAATCAAAAAGGAATTGCAGCAAAAATATATTATAATACATTAAAAAGAAATCCACAGAGTAGAGAAGAATTTAAACTTTATCTTGATGCGGAGGAAGTTGATCAGCTGCCAGAATTAGAAAAACGTTTAGGATTTTTAAATTTTATTGCCCAGGTAGCGCCAACTTTAGGCCTTTTAGGAACTGTTAGTGGAATGATCAAAACATTTCAGGTCTTAGGTCTAGGGGGGAACCCGGAACAGATGGCTTTAGGTATTTCTGAAGCTCTATTTACGACAGCTGCTGGTTTAATAATTTCATTACCTGCTGCAGCATTTTATCATTATTTTTATGCAAAAATTGAGAAGCTACACAATCAGCTGAATAATTTAAGATTGGAAAGTGAGAGTATGCTTTTCAAAAAAGAAATAGAGGAGACAACTAAAAAGGGGTTGAAAAAGAATGAGTTATCAGCCTAAAAAAAAGAGCTCAACTTTAAATCTGGCCCCGATGATCGATATTGTATTTTTATTGTTAATCTTCTTTTTAGTTTCTTCAACACTGCAGGGAGAAGAAGCCCTATATAATATTACGGTACCGGACAGCAGTATTGGAAAAACTAAAAATGTAGAGATGGTTAATATCTTTTTGGATCAAAATAATAAAATCTATTACAATCAAAAAGAGTACAGTCGACAAGATATAGATAATTTAATAACTGATTTAAACGCTGAAAAAAATAATAAAATAAAGATTTATGCTGACAAAGAAAGTAATTTTGAAGCAGTTGTATTTTTAATTGAAAAATTTAAAAACAAAAACTTTCAAAACATTTCATTTGCTTTGCGTGAAGAAAATTAGGTGATAGAGTGAAAGTCTGCTTGCAAACCGCGTGGACTTGCCCGAGGAGGGTCAAAGATCATTAAACTATAAAAATATCATTAAAATTAATAAAGGAATTTTACAATCTTATTAGAATTATATAAATAGGGTAAAGATAAAAATGCAATAATATTAATAAAAGTTAAATGGAGGGATTTTTATGAGTAAAAATCTAGGAATGTTTTTAGTTTTTATCGCTTTAATTTTATTATCAGTTTTAGTTGTAAATGGTCTATATTTTAATACTCCAGCAGTACAAACAGCAGAAAAAGAAGGGCCTGCAGAAAAAAAGGTTGAAGAAGACTATATTACTACTAGTTTAAGTATTAATCAACAGCGTGAATATGATCCGGAGGTAGTTGAGGTAGTACTTGGTTTTGAAAATGAAAGCAGAGAACAGTCAACTGCAGTTGAAGAAAATAATAGAATTGTAAGTAAATTAATGTCAATTCTAGAAGCAGAAGAATTAGAAAACATTGAAACACAGGGTTTTAGAGTTTATCCTTATACTAATTATATATCATTAGATGATGAAGATGAAGAAGAAAAAGTAACCTTCTATCGAGTTAGTAATCAGATTAAGTTTAGTACTAAGAATTTAGGAGAACTTCCGGTATTGCTGGGGAAATTGTTAAATGCCGGGGCTAATAGAGTTGTAAATATAAATTACCGCTTGGAAAGTAATGAAAAGGCTTTAGAAGAAGTTACAGCTATGGCTTTGAATTCTTTAAAAGAAAAGGCAGCTTTTATGGCTGAAAACTTAGATAAAGAAAATTACAGAATTAAAAAAATTAGTTTTGGTCAGCAGAATATTTACGGTAATGATGTTTTGAGGTCAATGACAAGAAGTGCTGAATCAGCTAAATTTTCAGAAGTTCCACTGGCTGAACAAAAGGTAAATATAAATGTTTCAGTTTCAGCAGAAGTAGAATTATACTAAATATAATTTTTATAGAACAGATAATAAAAGCTGAGTGCGGTTTTCTGTACTCAGCTTTTGTTAATTATTTACATTTAGGCAAATGTCCTATTTTTTATTAAGTAAAAAATCAGCTGCACTTTCCATATCATCTTTTGAGGCCACTAAAAAAACTTGATTACCAGCAAATATTTCCCTATTTCCTCGGGGGACTATATATCTATCCTGAGCCTTGTCAAAAATACCTGCAATTACACAGTTTTCAGGAAAGTTTTTTTGACTAACTATTTCTGAAATCTTCATACCCGAAATGGATGATTCAGGTGGGATAGTTAAGATCGAAACTTCAGCTTTTCCATCACCTAAAGAGGCAACTTTTCTTACATCAGGTTCTTCAATATCAGTAATAAAACGATCAACAATTAATTCCATAGTAGCTGCAATGTTGGTGGCACCAGCCATCTGATAGGCATTTTCGTATTCAGGCTCTCTCATTCTGACTAAGATCTTTTTTACCCCAAAGTTTTTAGCTAAAAGTGAAAAAGAAAGATTATCAGCATCATCTCTCATAACTGCTATTGCTATATCACACTTTTCAATACCAGCCTCTTTTAAAATATCAATTCTAGTCGCACTTCCTAAGACAGTTACTGCTCCATAACGGCTGTATATTTTTTCAGCAACACTTTGTTCTTTCTCAATTACAATTACATCATGTTTTTGAACTAAATTTTTAGTTAGATTCCTACCGGCAATACCTCCACCAGCTATAATTATATACATTTATTTTACCTCCAATTTTGATATAAATTTATAATAATAATTTCAATAGTTCTTAATCTCTCCAGGCTTTTCTAGAAAATAAGATAATAATCGGTAAAATTTCTAACCTTCCGGCCAGCATTCCAATAATATAAGTCAGTTTAATGATCGGAGAAAGTGAAGCCATTTTTTCAACAGAAAAGAAGAATGGCCCTATATTTCCCATTGCAGAAAACATACCTGAAAAAGCCTGCCAGCCATTGAGATCAGAAAAAATAGAAGTTATTATACCTCCAATAACAATCATGAACAGCCAGAAAGAAAATAGGCCTGTAAGTTTATTTATTTCATCACTATTAATAATACTTTTATCTAAAGTTACAGGTAGTACTGCATGGTTTGGTAGGTATATTTTTTTGACTTCTCTTTTAAATAAACCCCCTAAAATATTTAAACGCATTACTTTAATTCCACCAGATGTAGAACCAACACTACCTCCGATCAACATAAAGACTATAAAAATCTGTCTGGCTGCAGCTGGAAAAAAATTAGAATTAATATTATGAGTTCCAAAACCAGTAGTTGTAATGATAGAGGTTACCTGAAAAATTGTTTTTCTGAAAATTTCTTCAGCATTAAAATCACCAGCAGTATTTAAAATTATAATTAAAAAACTAATAAAAACTGTAGAATATAAGATTAATCTCAAAAAGGTCTTCAATTCACTATTTTTCTTAATGCTTTCATAGTCTTTAGTAAAAAATCTAAAGTGAAGTAAAAAATTGACTCCACCTAAAAACATAAAAAATGTTATAACATATTCAATTAAAATATAATTGCTGTAACCACTATCGGCAAAATGGGCTATACTGGCATCATACTGTGAAAACCCACCGGTTGAGAGGGTTGTAAAACTATGAGTTAAAGCATCAAATGGAGCTAAACCCAGAGAAATCAAGATTATACTTTCTAAAAGCATAAAACCTAAATAAATCATCCAGAGTATTTTTACAGTTTTAAAAACATTTGGCACCGGCCTCGAAACATTAATTTTATGGCTTTCTGCACTAAATAACTGCCAGGTTTCTCCCTTAGCTCTAGTTGAAATTAAAAGGAAAAAAGTTAAAATACCCAAACCACCCAAAAGCTGCATTAAACTTCTCCAAAAAATAATAGACTTGGGCATTGAGTCAAGTCCGGTAAAGACAGTAATTCCAGTTGTTGTAAAACCACTGACTGCTTCAAAAAATGAATCCACAAAAGATTTTTCAATACCGATCATAAAAGGAAGAGCTCCTAAAATTGAAACTATAATCCAGCCCAAGGCACATAAGAGCATTGCTGTTGTCAGGTCAATATAAATATTTTCGGGATCGGTTGGCAATTTTAAAATTGTGCCTGTGATTAAAGAAATAATTATCGTGTAATAAAAGGCTTGATAAATATTAATTCCCTCCTGATAAAAAAAAGCTAGTAATAAAGGGATTACAATAATAAAGCCTATAATAAACGCAAGTATGCTTAGAAAATATAGAATAGTGTTGTATTTGGTAGATTTGAGCAATAAAATCACTCCTTAATAAAAATCCAGAAATAAAATATAAATAGTCTCGATTAATTATACTATTCAATAACAATTGGAATCTTCCTTTAAATTCTAAATTAAATTTGCTATTAGATTTTTTTGGATATATAATATAAATAAACTCAAGGAGGTAAATTATGGATATTAATGCTCTGGTAATAATTTTTTTGAACAGGATAAGTGGTTTTGGGCCTAAAACTATTGAGAATTTAACTGTTAAATTAGATAATCTAGAATCAATCTGGCACTTTAGTAATTACAGGTTAAAAAAATTAGGTTTAAAGAATTCTCAAATTAAAGAGTTTAATAAAACTAAAAATAATTTTAATGCTAAAAAAATTATAGCGGAATTAAATGACAAAAAAATTAAATATCTAACGCTTTATAATAATAAATATCCTCAAAAGTTAAGAAACATTTATGATCCACCCCCTGTTATCTTTTATAAGGGGACCTTAAACTTTCAGCTGCCAGCAGTTGCCATCATCGGTTCCAGAAATTCTACTGTTTATGGTCGAAAAATTGCCGCTAGAACTGCAGCAGAATTAGCTAAAATGGGTGTAAATATAATTAGCGGCTTAGCCAACGGGATAGATGGTACTGCTCATAAAGGGGCATTATCTGTAGAAGCTGGAATAACAACAGCCGTATTAGGCAATGGCTTTGATTATCTCTATCCTTCTCAAAACAATATATTATCTAAAAAAATAGCTGATAATGGTTTAATGATAACGGAATTTAATCCAGAAGTTCCGCCTCGAGCTCAAAACTTTCCCAGAAGGAATAGGATTATTAGTGCTCTCGCAGATTTAATACTAGTAGTAGAGGCCGGAGCCAAAAGTGGAACTCTAATTACAGTTGATTATGCTTTAGAGCAGGGTAAAGATATCATGGCTGTACCGGCAAATATTGATAGGCCTAATTCTGTTGGCTGCAACAAACTTATAAAAAAGGGAGCAGCAATTTTTACGAAGGTGAGTGATATTACCGATTATCTGAACCAATATCTGCAGCAGCAAGAAAGTAAAAATGACTTTTTAGAAAGTAAGAAGCTGATCAATAAGGTATATCCAGATTTAAATCATGATGAGCTAAAAATATTAAAACTTTTTCAGCATGAAATAGAAATTTATTATGATGATTTAATTAAATTAAGTAATTTGACTACAGAAAAAGTTGATAGAATACTGGTAAAATTAGAATTGATGAATATTATAATTCGATTAAAAGGAAAAAAATATCAGTTTAAGGGTTTACAAAATCTACTTAAACCAATATAATAATATACTAGTTAAAGATTTTCTTAATGTAGGGAGGCCTAAAGGCAGAAATGCCAGAATAATATGAATAAAAAAGTCATAGAAATTTTAAGTATATTAATTCATAAGATGCTGAATGATGTAGATTTATGGAAAAAACAAGAAGATATAGTAATAGAACTTGAAGACAAAGGACATACTATTGAAAATATTAGTGAAGCATTTGATATTCTATTTAGTGAAGTGATTTCTGTTAGTGATAATGACTATTATATAGATCAAGAAATGCCTAGTGGTTATAATCGCGTGTTTACAAAAGTAGAAAATTTTTATTTTACTAAAGAAATGAAATCTATAATTCTAAAACTCAATGCAATGGGTATTTTGACTGCAGATGAGTTAGAAATTATTATATTTAGGATGTCTCAGCTGGCTGCTGCTAATAATTTAGAAACAGATCTTGTTTGGGAAATAATTAATGAGGTAGTAGATGATTCTGAATCATTAATGACAATTTCGGCTGAATTTAAGGAATTTAACAGTGGTTTATTAAAACAACAGAGAGTAAACTAAGAGTTTACTGGAGGTATAAATTTAATGGCAAAGAAAAAAAAGAATCTGGTGATTGTAGAGTCACCTGCAAAAGCAAAGACAATTAAGAAATTTTTGGGAAGAAATTATAAGGTAGAAGCTTCGATGGGGCATGTTAGAGATTTACCAAAAAGTAAATTAGGTATTGATTTAGAAGATGATTTTGAACCTAATTATATTACAATTCGAGGTAAGGGTAAGACATTAAATAAATTAAGAAAAGCTGCTAAAAAAAGTGACGAAGTTTTTCTTGCAACTGACCCTGACCGTGAAGGAGAAGCTATTTCCTGGCATCTAGCTTATGCCTTAAAATTATCAGAGGAAGAAAATAACCGGATAGAATTTAATGAAATAACTAAAACCGCAATTAAAAATGCAATAAAAAATCCGCGTACAATTAATAAAGACTTAGTAGATGCACAACAGGCTCGTAGATTATTGGACCGCATAGTTGGTTATCGCTTAAGTCCTTTGTTATGGAAAAAAGTTCGTAAGGGTTTAAGTGCAGGTCGAGTTCAATCAGTGGCTGTTAAAATAATTTGTGAGAGAGAAAAAGAAATAAGAAATTTTGAAGAGGAAGAATATTGGAGTTTAGAAATTGAATTAAAAAATGAAAACGGGGAAGTAATTAAGGCTGATTTATATCGAATTGATAATAAAAAATTCAATTTAAAAAGTAAAGAAGAAACAGATCAGGTAATTGAAGACATAAAAAATGAAGAGTTTGAAATAATAAAGGTAAAAAAGAGAAAAAGAAGAAGAAATCCTAAATCTCCTTTTACAACTTCAACCTTACAGCAGCGCGCTTCAAATAAATTAAACTTTACTGCTAAAAAAACTATGTATATAGCTCAGCAGCTATATGAAGGTATAGATGTTGGTAGTGAGGGTACAGTTGGTTTGATTTCATATATCAGAACTGATAGTACAAGATTATCTAATGAAGCAAAAAATGGAGCTAAAAATTATATTTTAAATAAATTTGGCGATAAATTCTTAAAAAATTCAAAGAAGAAATCTAAAAATAATTCTAATGCTCAGGATGCTCATGAAGCAATCAGACCTACTGATACTCAGAGAACACCTGAGAAGATGAAAAAACATTTATCTAAAGATCAATTTAAGCTGTATGATTTAATTTGGAAAAGATTTGTAGCAAGCCAGATGAGTTCTGCACTTTACGAAAGCATTTCAGCTCAATTTAAAGCTGGAGAAAAATATAAATTTAGAGTAAGTGGATCCCGCCTCTTATTTCCGGGACATTTAATTTTAACTGGTAAAGCAAAAGAAGATGATATTGATCTTCCTGTTTTAAACGAGGGAGATAAATATTCTTTAGTTAAAACAAACCCTGAACAGCATTTTACCACTCCACCTCCAAGATACTCTGAGGCAACACTGGTAAAAACTCTGGAAGAAGAAGGGATTGGACGTCCAAGTACTTATGCTCCTACACTTTCTACAATTGAATCTAGAGATTATGTGGAAAAAGAAGGAAGGTATTTTAAACCAACAGAGCTTGGAGAAACTGTTACTGAATTATTAACCGAATATTTTCCTGATGTAACAGATATTGAGTTTACTGCTGATTTAGAGAAGAGACTTGATGAAATTGAAAAAGGTAATGAAAATTGGAAAAAAATCTTAAGAGATTTTTATGAACCTTTCTATAAACGTTTAGAAAATGCGAGAGAAAATATGGAAAGTGTTCAAATTGTAGAAGAAACAGATGAAGTTTGCGAAAAATGTGGTAGTCCAATGGTTGTTAAGTATGGTCGTTATGGTAAGTTTTTAGCCTGCTCAAGTTATCCGGAATGTAAAAATACTAAACCTTATTTGATCAAAACTGGGGTTGACTGTCCGGAATGTGAAGATGGAGAAATTATTGAGCGAACATCTAAAAAAGGTAGAACATTTTATGGCTGCAGTAATTATCCTGATTGTAATTTTATGAGTTGGAACAAACCGGTTAAAAAGCCCTGCCCCGAATGCGGCAGTTTAATGGTAGAAAAAACCACTAAGGCCAAAGGTAAACATTATAAATGTACGAACAAAGAATGTGGACATACTGAAAAAGCAGATTAATTACTGAACTTTTTGACTAGCTAGCTTTCTCCAATTTTTGCGTTTGTTTATAATTTTGGGGAAAGCTTTAAAAATTCATTTTGCGAAAGCGTTTTCGATAATCAGATAATTATAACTAATATAATAACGTTAACAACATGAATTTTTAAAATATATATGAAAAATATTGTGAATTTAAGAGCAAAAACTTGACTTTTTTTATAAAAACATGTTAATATAAACAAAACACCACTTTACAAAAAAATTAGATAAAAAATTGGCGACTTATTCCTTCTTTTGATATAATATTTGTTACCTACAACAAATATGAAAGGAATAAA
>NZ_SOEF01000007.1 GCF_004366375.1 Halanaerobium congolense | reverse complement strand
GGCTAGGCGGATGGAACTATGCCTAATTCAACTAATTTCAGCCAAATAAATTAAATTATTTCTTATTTTGCTCTTGACATCTTACCGTATTACTTATCAATAGTTTAACATATTTCTTAAAGTTCTTTATTGCATACTAAATTATATTATATTAATCTTAAAATGTAAAAAAATGATTAAGTACTTATTTCTTTTTATAATTAATAAACAATCTGATATAATAAAATAGAGATTTTTAAAATCTGAGGAGGTATTGTATTGAGCAGCAAAAAAGTAAAAAAATCAATTTTAGAAACCAAAAAAATTATTGTATTTAAAAACATTAAAGAAAATGAATTAATTTTAAATTTAAAAGAACATTTAAATGATAATGATAATGAATTTCCTAAACTTGAAGTGGAAGATTTAATCTATAAATTAATTGAAATATCGATTAAAGAAGGACTGCAGGGAGATATTTGGCATAATTATTTAAAAAAACAGCTTATTGAATCAGAAAATATTTTTACATTAGAAGCCGAAATGGATTTAATAAATAAAAACGACAGCCTTTATCAAATTGCCTTAAATGATATAAAAATAATGGCTGATTTATTCTCTTTTTCTTTTAATGATTTAACTAAAAAATTGTCTGAAGAAAACTTCTCTTATTTACAAAATTTCAGAAATAATAAGTTAAAAATTAATAATGAAAAACTTGAAATTTATAATTCTTTATTTAATTATAATTCCACTCAAAAAAACTTGGAAAGTCTAATCAAATTTTATCAGAAACACGGTACAGGAATTTTAAATCAGAGCAAAGCTTTTTACTGGGAAAATAAAGGTTTAAAAAAAATAAATAATCCTGATCCAATTAGCTTTAATGATTTAATTTCATATCAAAGAGAAAAAAGAAAATTAATAGAAAACACAAAAAGTTTTTTAAAGGGCTATCAGGCTCATAATGTGCTGCTTTACGGTGATAGTGGTACTGGTAAATCTTCTTCAGTTAAAGCACTTTTAAACAAATTTCATGGCCAAGGTTTGCGTTTAATTGAAATCAACAGTTCACAGATAAAAGAGCTGCCAGATATAATTAATTATTTAGGTCAAAGAGGTCTATATTTTATAATTTTTATGGATGATCTTTCTTTTGAGGAGTTTGAAACTGACTATAAATATCTAAAAGCTGTGATGGAAGGTGGAGTAGAATCAAGACCGGCCAATGTGCTTTTCTATGCCACCAGTAATCGCAGGCATCTAGTCAGAGAAAAATGGCAAGATCGGGAATCTGAAATCCATGAAAATGATATATTAAACGAAAAATTATCTCTTTCTGAAAGATTTGGCTTAACTTTGATGTTTAATAATCCATCTCAAGCACAATATTTAAAGATAGTTAAAGAATTAGCAAATAACGAAGGTTTAGATATTAAATCAGAAAAATTAAAGAATAAAGCTTTAAAATGGAGCAAATGGAATAATGGCCGTTCTGGACGCTCTGCTAGACAGTTTATAAATCAATTACTAAAAGAACAAAATTTAAAACTAAATAATAACCATAATATTTAATTTAAAATAATACTTTTTATAGATAACGAAAAATCAAATTTTTAGTAAAACCAAATTAAAGCAGCAGTGAATTTTGTCCCTTGATTAAGAAAGCTCCCTAATTAGGGAGCTTTCTTAAAATTTATAAGTATTAATCTTCTATAAAGCTTTTAATTTTGTTAGTCGCATCTAAAATCGGACTGACTGAATCATCATAATTTACAGTATCAATCAACAGTGATATTAGTTTCGACATATCAACTTCCTCAAACCAATCTGAATCTTTAAACTTCTGTGGAACATAGGTCAAATTAGTTGAAAATAATTTTTTAATATATCCTTTTTCATAGTATTCATCCATTTTTTCAATACCATTAGTAAAGAAAGTGAATGAAACAGCTACATAAACATTTTTTGCATTTTTATTTTTTAATTCTTTGGCAATATCAAAAACAGATCCACCAGATGCTATCATATCATCGACTATTAAAATGTCTTTACCTGCAACATCTGCTCCCATATATTCATGTTGAATAATTGGATTTCTGCCATCTACAATTTTTTTATAATCTCTTCGTTTGTAAAATAAACCAACATCCAGACCTAAGACACCTGCATAATAAATTGCCCTGTCCATAGCACCTGTGTCAGGTGAAATCACCATCATTTCATCTTTATCAAAATGAATTTCTGCCTCTGAATTATTCATTGCTTTAATAATTTGATATGTAGAGTGAAGACTTTCAAAACCAGTTTGTGGAATAGCATTTTGAACTCTTGTTTCGTGTGCATCAAATGTGAAAATGTTTTCAACACCCATATTTTCTAATTCCTGCAGAGCCATAGCGCAATCTAATGATTCCCTACTATTTCTCTTATCCTGACGGCTTTCATATAAAAGAGGCATAATAAGATGGATCCTTCTAGCCTTGCCTGCAATCGCAGATATCAAACGTTTAATATCCTGGAAATGATCATCAGGACTCATGCGGTTTTTAATTCCAAACATATTATAAGTTACACTATAATTGCCAATATCGGCCAAAATAAAAATATCTTTACCCCTAATTGTTTCCTTTAGGTGTCCTTTGGCCTCACCATTAGAAAAACGAATGATCTCATTATCAATAATATATGACTCTTTAATTTCTTCTAAATGATATTCACTACAGCTATTGGCAAATTCCTCTTTTCTTCTTTCAACAATGTAATCATCAACCTTTTTTCCCAGCTCTTTACAGCTCTCATGAATAATAATCCCCAGCTGCCCAAATGGTATCTTAGTTATTGTTTTATCTTCCACTTTTAGTATAGCACCTCATTTGTATATTTATTTTGCTGTCCCTAATAATATTTCAAGATTTAAGCAGAAAATCCTTTACCTATTCTCTAAAAAATAAAGTTTATATATTTATTATATTCACATATTGATATTTTATTCCAATTCAAAAAGGTTTAACTTATATTAAATAGATTAAGAAAGTTTTAGCTAAGCCTAAAAAGACAAAGAAACCAAAAACATCTGTAACTGTTGTTACAAATATAGCTGATGCTAAAGCAGGGTCAATTCCAAGTGACTGTAGTGAGAGTGGAATCAAAAAGCCAAACATACCTGCAATCAGCAGATTTAAGATCATAGCTAGAAAAATTATAAGTCCTAGATAATAATTGCCATACATTAAATATAAGATAAGTCCAGTAACTAATCCAGTAGCAGTCCCATTGATGATTCCAACCATAGCTTCTTTAAAAAGCAGCTTCCAATTATCCTTAAAATCTATTTCTCCCAAAGCTATACCTCTGATTACAATAGAAAGAGTCTGAGTACCGGCATTTCCACCCATTCCTGCAACTATCGGCATTGCTGCTGCTAAAGCAACAACTTGAGAAATCACATCTTCAAAAATGGCTACAGTAAAGGTTGCTAAAAACGCTGTCGCTAGGTTAATAAACATCCAGGGTAATCTGCTTTGAACTGACTGCATTAAAGTCGCATCAGAACTTTCTTCTTCATCCACACCATGCATTTTATATAAATCCTCGGTGTTTTCTGCTTCAATAACATCAATAATATCATCAACTGTGATAATTCCAATTAAAATCCCACTGTTATTAATTACTGGAATTACAGTAAGGTCATATTTTGCTACCTGTTGAGCAACTATTTCCTGATCAACATCTGCTGTAACTTTGACAATATTGTCATCCATTAATTCTTCTAAAATTTTATTATCATCAGAACTTAAGATATCTCTTAAGTCAACACTTCCTACAAGTTTTTTATTATCATCTGAAATAAAAATAGTATCAATAATTTCAGTATCAGGTGCAATATTTTTTAATTTTTTCAAAGCCTCAGTTGTCGTTAAATTTTTATTTAATAGAAGATATTCGGTGGTCATTATTCCACCGGCAGATTCTTTATCATATCCCAGCAGATTTTTAACTACTAAAGCATCATCCTGTTTCATATGGCGCAGTAATTTTTTTCGCTTCTGAATTGGCAGTAATCCTAATATATCAGTTATATCATCAGCTGCCATATGAGAAAAAATTTCAATTATTTCTTGAGAACTCTTGCATTTTAAAATATCAATCTGAAGTTCTTTTTCAGATTCTTCAAAGATATCTGCAAGGTCTTCAGTTTCTATTAATTTAGTGAAGTTATTTATTTCTGAGGCTTCTAACTCAGATAGTGCTTCAGCAATATCTATTGGGTGATTATCTTCGATCCATTCTTCCTGAATATTTTTTGATTGACTTAAGTAATTATTGATATCCTTTTTAATATTTTCAATTTTTTTCTCCATCTGATCACCTCTTTCTAATATTATTTATCAGCATTTAAACTGCAAAGTATTATTATAGTTTTTTAAACAACTGTTTAAAGACTTAAATGAGAAATTAGTTTTTGACTGCTGCTTAATTCAAAATTACCAACTTCTAACTTCCAGTATTGAGCAGAATTAGATATTTCACTTATATATTTAACTAAATGAGGGTGACAGCTTAAAATAAAAATTTGATGGTTGTTTGATAAATTAGAAATTATTTCAGCTGTGTTATATAAATGCTTACTGTCAAAATTAACTAATGAATCATCTAGTATAAGTGGTAAAGGTGGTTTGATTTCTTTAATTCTGCTGATTCTGACAGCTAGAAACAGCTGTTCCAGACTGCCCTGACTTAACTGTTCTCCACTGTTGAATTTTTTTCCAGATTTAGTAACTGCCTGAAACTCTGAAGCTTCCAAATCAGATCCAGTTTCTAATTTATTATAATAATTATCAGTAATTTCAGCCAAAATATTAGAGGCTGGTTTCAGTAATTCTTTTTCGGCTTTTTCTACCATTCTTTCCCTTAATTTCTTTAAAATAAAATAAACACTCTTATTTACAGCATACCTCTGGGCTCTTTTTTCTAAATTGTTTTGAGCCTGATCAATCTTAATTTGAGCATTTTCAATTTTTGAAGAACTTGCAAGCTCTTCAATTTTATTTTTAAGAGTAATTATTTTTTCTTCTAGCTTATTCTTTTTCTTTTTTGATGAAAACAGCAGTTCTTCATAAGACTTCTTTTCTGATTCAACTGCATTTAGGGAAGAGAAATCGCGATATAATTTTAGAAAAAGCTGATAATAATTTTTATCAGAATCCTTTTGATTTAAAATTTTTTTAGTTTTATCTGAAGCTGCTAAAATATGTTTTATTTGAGATTTTTGACTGTCATAATTCTTTTTATTTTTTTTATATTCAGCAGCTGCCTCTGCCTTTTTTCGATAAGATTCTAATCTTAATTCTAATTTATTTTCTCTTTCAAAATCACCTAGGAATTCATAAATCTGATTTTGTAAAAGCTCAAATTCTCTTTTTTTGTCTAAATATTTTTCAGCAAGTTCCTTCATCTCAGATAATTTATTCAACTCTTTAAATAAAAATTGTGATTTAGAAATTAAATCAGAAGTTTTAGTTTCTAGGACAGAACTCAGCATAAATTGGTCATTATAGTAATTAGCTGTTTCTTTAATTAAATCATATATATTTTTTAAATCAAGTAATATTTCATCTTTGAGCTTAGATTTCTCTTCTTCCTCTATTTTTAGCTTTTTATATCTTCTTTTTTTAGCTTTGATTTCTAAAAAATAGGATTTTAAATAACTTAAATTCCCATTAACTTCAATATTTTCCAGTCCCAGGAGGTTAGAAAAATCACTTAAATTATTTTGAACTTTTTTTAAATTTTTATTTTTTCGGGTCAGATCTTTTCTATATAAATTTAATTTATCATTCTTTTGGCTGAGCTCCTTTTCTAATTTATCAGCTTTTTCTTTTTCTAATTTAGAACTTTTATAATTAGAACTATAGTAAATAAAGGCGGCCCCGGCAATTAGTAGAGCAAAATATTTAATTTGATTGTAATCGATAAAGAAAGAGCTGCTCAAAACAAAAAATGATAAAATTAAAATAGAATAAGTAGTTTTCAAAATTGAATTTGGTGTTTTATAGTCAAAAGCGCTGATATCAGCTTCGATGTTTTTGATTTCATTTCCTAATTTATCAATTTCTGTTGTTATACTTTTGACCTCCGCTTTTAATGTTTCATTTTTGTTTAAATAATTATTAAACTTTTCTGCTTCAATTAAATCTAAATTTATTGTCTCTAATTTTTTCAAAGGCTGCTGCCAGTTAGAATTTAGATTTTCTAATTCTAAAATTAAAGTCTGGTATTCATTAGTTATTTTCATTTTTTGAGTTCTAAAATTTTTTATTTTTTCATTAAGCAAATCTATCTTTTGCTGCTGATTATTTATCTGGTTTTTATTGTTTTTAATAAATTCTAAGAATTTTTTTGAATAACTGCTTTTTACTGACTTATTTAAATCATTTCTTTTAGATTTAAGTTCTTTTTTTATTTTATCAAAATTTTGCTGATAATTGACAATTTGATCAAGTTCGAAATAATTATTACAGTCCTGATCCTGAACTGATGATTGCTCCAGTTTGACCTGTAAATTTTCTATTTTTTCAAGAATAGAATAATTATTTTTGAGCAGATCAAGTAAAAAAATCTCATTCTCAAATCCAATAATTTTTTGATTTATTGCTTCTAAATTCTGCTTTGCTGTATTTAACTTTTCTTTTTTAAGATTAAATTCTTTAATTTCTAATAATGCTTGATCTCTTAATGCTTCAGCCTCTTGAATCTCGTTAAAATAGGGCTTAAATGAGGCAACTGAAGGGTCACCTAAAGTACCCCCTATATTTTTAGCATAGTTATAATATTTATCTGCTAATTCCGGAACTTTAACTAATTCGGATAGACCAGCTCCCAGCAAAATAGAAAATAAGCGTTTTTCTTTCTTTTTTCCTTTAGTAATTTTAGATAATTGCTGTAGTTCATCCAGACTAATTGTAAAAAGCTGCTGATAGCTAAGCTGATCTAAATAATTAAAAATTTCTGCTGCTTTAATTTTATTTTGTTTTTCATCTAAAATTTTGGGGGCGGCATAACCTTCTAAAAATAAGTTGTAACTTTTAGATTCCCGTTTCATCTCAGCTTCAATATAATATTGGTTACTAGCAGGAGGTATTGAACTATCCTGAGGTAAACCAAAAGGCAGATGACGCAGCAGCTTTAAAAAGCTGCTCTTTCCGGCTCTATTATGACCTCCAATAACAACCAGCTTCTTAGAAATATCTTTTAAATTTTGATTACTAAATATTCCAAAATCACGAATATAAATATTTTTATAAAACATTTAATCTCCGCCTTCTAGTAACTCAGATATAATAATTTTTTCCGATTCCTCTAAGATATCTGCCAGTGTTTTTTTATCAGCAAAAAATTTATGATTTTCTCTATCTTCAGGATTCTGATCTCCCTGCCAAATCTGTCCCCATTCAGCTATTAACTCTCGTTTTAGTTCTGAATCAGCTAAAATATCATTTATTAACTGATCAATATTTTGGTAAAGCTCACTGCCTTTTTTAAGTGCTTCTAAATTTTTTATAGGAGCAGCGGTTCTTAAGACTATAGAATGCAGCCAGATAGTCGGACTTTCTACTCTAAATCTACTTCTGAGATCCTTTAAAAGTGTTTCTTCAAGTTCGTCTCTATTGGCTTCTACATACTGATGAAGTTCAGTTCTACCTTTGATATTTAAACGAAGTACAAGCACCTTAAGTTTAAATTTTTTTGATTTGTTTTCGAATCTAATATTTTTATTATAATTTTCTAGGCGGCTGTTTATCAGCTGCTTAAGCTCAGTCAGATTATCAAGCTCATCGTATTGATCTAGATTGATTACAATTTCATTAAAAACGACAGGTGCCAGCGGAATAAAATTTTCTTTAACCTTTAAATTAGAATCTACTTCTACTAAAAGTGCCCCTTTATTACCCTCTTCACTAATATTGTGAGCCTGCAGAGTACCAGAAAAATTTATCGAAGGTTTGTGATTAAGTTTTTGATATTGATGAATATGGCCCAAAGCCCAGTAATGAATTTCGCTTTTAGTTAAGAGTTCACTTTTATTTACTGGTACATAACGATTATTATCCTTATTTAAGGCAGTATGAAGTAAAGAAATATTAAAAACGGAATTATCGGGAACCGTATAATAATTATACATTGTTCTATTCTCAAATTTTTGTCTGTAAGACTGGCCTAAAATTCTAGCTGCTAATTTACCGTCTTTTTTAAATTTTAGGGTTTCTACATTTTCACTAGAAAAATATTTTACATTTTCAGGAAGCTCAAAAACTTCATTTTCTACTCCTGCAGGGTCATGGTTGCCTGATATAATATATATTGTAATACCCTTTTTATTTAAAAATTCAGCCTGTTCTGAAAAGAAGCGGCTAGATTTAATTGATCTAGCTTTTCGATCATAAAGGTCACCCGCAATTAAAATAAAATCAACTTTTTCCTCAACTGCCAGTTCAACTAAATTTTTAAAAGCCTGCTCAGTAGCATTAAATAAAAGTTTATTTACCTTCATATCAGCTGTAGTATTACAGCTTAATTTTTTACCTAAATGTATATCTGCTGTATGAATAAATTTGATAGCATTTGCCATAATTGCCTCCAAAATTAGCTGTAATCTCTTTCAGTCCTATTTTCCCATTTAACAAAAAACCAGCTGAAAACAGAAATTTCAACTGTATATTTAATAAATGCAATTGCATGTTCTACTAAAGTGGTGTTAGTATAAATTAAACCCTCAATTGAGCCTGGAATTGGAGCCGCTGCTCCGATAAAAGAAAAACCCCAGATTATAAAAAATAATTTTTGCCAGGCATATTCACTTTTAATAATAGTGTCATAAAAAGGATATAAAATGAAAGCGAAAAAGGCACCTCTAAAAATTTGAAAAACTGATGCTATCCTAAAAAGGGCAGGCTCTGATGCTTTAAAATCATAATAAGTATCTACATTAATCAATGTCCCAACATAATTTTCAAAATTTTTAAAGATAACCCCTATGAAAATATAAACTAAGATATGAACTAGAATAAAGCGTATTGTAAAATAAACAAACTTTTTAGACGGTTTAAGCATCTTATTCCCCTTTTTCTTTATTTTTTATTCCCTTTATTTTTTACTCACTATTTATATTTCTATATAAATAAACTAAATCCTGTAAATTTATATTTTTAAATAAAATTAAAGCAGCCTGTAGAAATTAAATTCTCTACAGGCTTTTATTTTAGACTCTGATAAATGTTAAATTTGTCCTGGTATTATATAATGTTGATAAATAAGAAAAAATGTCCATATTAATTTTTTCTTATTTATTTTTTTCTTCAAAACTTTCACCAAAAGTTAATTCCTCTGCTAAATTACCTATAAAAGGCAGTTTAAATATCTCTCCATTATAGGCTTTATACATTAATAAAAACCAGAGAACTGTTCCAATAAAGGTTATTAAAGAAGAAATCATAACTCCAATTACAGGGATTACTAAAATTAAAGAAGATGCAATAAACAAGGAAAAAAAGGTGATTAAAGACTGCATAGCATGAAAACGGACATGATTATTTTCCTTTTCAATAAATAGAAAAATCAAACCTGTGACCCAAATACCTGCATAGGTTAAAATTGACTCAATATTTTCATCCAGACCGAGACTGGTTTTTTTGTGATACATAAATTTGAGATGATTATCTAATTAGATAATATCTCTTCCCCCTTTCCTTCTTTTATTTAGTTTATAAAATATTGCTTAACTTCTTCTAACCCTATTTTAACATAATAATGTAAATTAAAAAAGTAGTAAATTTTAAATAAAAAACCCGTCTGTACGCTCTTTAAGATTGAGACTACAAACGGGTATTCAAGATCAGATTATTCTAATTCTAAGATTAGTTCACCTGATTCAAGCTGCTGACCTGCCTGAGCATGAATCGCTGCAACTTTTCCAGCTGCAGGGGCAGTTATATTTGTTTCCATTTTCATAGCTTCCATAATCACCAGACTCTGATTTTCTTCAACTTCTTCCCCTTCTTCAATTAAAATTTCTACTATATTACCGGGGAGACTGGCGCCAATTTCCATTTCATTTTTAGGATCAGCCATTTGTTTAACTGCAGAATCAACTTTAGCTGTACTTGCTTCGTCATAGATTTTGATTTCTCTTCTAAAACCATTAACCTCAAAAACAAGTCTGCGGAAACCTTGGTCATCAACCTTAGCAATTTCAAGTAATTTAACAATTAAAGTTTTACCTTCTTCAACTTTAATCTCACTGGTTTCCCCTTCACGCAGTGCATGGAAGTAAACATCACTTCCCATATGACTAAGATCACCGTATTCTTCAAGGTATTCTAAATAATCTTTATATACTTTGGGATATAAAGCATATGCTAAAAGTTCCTTTTGAGTCGGCTCAAAATCATATTCTTCTTTTAGTTCTGCAGCTGCAGTCTCAAAATCATAATCCTCAAGTAAGGTGCCAGGTCTGACAGTAATTGGTTCCTCTCCTTTTAGAACAATTTTTTGTATATCTTCCGGAAAACCTCCAGGAGGCTGACCGAGCATTCCTTTGAAGTAAGCCTCTACCGAATCTGGGAAGGCCATATTTTTGCCTTTTTCACAGATGTTATCAGGTGTTAAATCATTTTTAACCATAAAGATTGCTAAATCTCCTACCATTTTAGAAGAAGGAGTAACCTTTGGTATATCACCCAACATAAAATTAACTTTACGATACATTTCTTTAAATTCTTTGAAACGGTGACCCAAACCAACACTTTCTACCTGTGGTTTTAAATTAGAATATTGGCCTCCGGGTATTTCATATTTATAGATTTCTGCAGTACCAGACTTTAACTCAGATTCAAACTGAGAATAAACCGGTCTTACAGCACCCCAGTAATTTGAGATTTTCTGAATATCTTCAATATTAATTTTGGGATCACGATAAGTATTGGTTAAAGCTGCCACAATTGAGTTCAGAGGTGGCTGACTTGTCAAACCTGCCATTGTATTAAAGGCAGTATCAATAATATCTACTCCTGCTTCTGCAGCCATTAATAAAGTAGCTCCACCATTACCACTAGTATCATGAGTGTGTAAGTGAATTGGAATAGATATCTCAGCTTTTAGAGCCTTTATTAGTTCATAGGCAGCATATGGCTTTAAAAGTCCTGCCATATCTTTAATTCCCAGAATATGTGCACCCATTGCCTCTATTCCTTTAGCTAAATCTAAATAATAATCAAGATCATATTTATCTCTTTTATCATTCAGTATATCACCGGTATAACACATTGAAACTTCAGCAATCTTACCCTGTTTAACTACTTCATCTATAGAAACTTCCATTGCAGGCAGCCAGTTTAGAGAATCAAAAATTCTAAAAACATCTATGCCGGCATCCGCAGCTTCTGCTACCAGATTACGAATTACATTATCCGGATAATTTTTATATCCAACACCATTTGAACCTCTTAAAAGCATCTGGAATAAAATATTAGGTATTTTTTCACGCAGACGCTCAATCCTCTCCCAGGGAGACTCTTTTAAGAATCTATAAGAAACATCAAAAGTTGCTCCTCCCCACATTTCAAGTGAGAATAAATCTTTAGCTAAATGAGATGTTGCTTCCGCAATTTTTTCCATATCAACTGTTCTCATTCTAGTTGCCATCAGTGACTGATGAGCATCTCTATAGGTTGTATCTGTTAGAAGAATTTCTTCCTTGTCTTTAATCCACTCTACAACTGCTTCTGCTCCACCCTGATCTAAGATCTGTTTAGTACCCTCCAGACCATTAATTTTTTCAAATTCTGGTACTTTAGGCACGTCAAAATTCGGTTTTTTACCTCTTGTTTCATTAACAATTTTCTCACCAAGATAGCTTAAAATCTTCTGTTCCTGGTCAGAACCGGGTCTAACATCAAGCAGTTCCGGATTATTGGAAATAAAACCAGTATCACAGGTTCCTTTTTGAAATTCTTTGTGATTTAAAACATTAATTAAAAATGAGGCGTTTGTTTTAACACCACGGACTTTCATTTCTTCAACTGAGCGCATTGCTTTTCTGATTGCATCAGGGAAAGTCCTGGACCAAGATATAGTTTTAACCAGCAGACTATCATAATAGGGGTTAATTATAGCACCTGTATAGCCGTTACCTCCATCAAGTCTGATTCCATAACCTGAGCCTGTCCGATAATGATCTAAACGTCCGGTATCAGGAATAAAATTATTAGCAGGATCCTCAGTTGTAACTCTACACTGAATAGAATATCCATTAACTTTAATCGATTCCTGATTAGGAATATTTATTTCTTCAGAATCAAGTCTATATCCCTCAGCAACTAAAACCTGACTCTGGACGATATCAATTCCGGTAACCATTTCACTGACAGTATGCTCAACCTGAATTCTGGGGTTAACTTCTATAAAATAATGGTTGTCATATTTATCAACTAAAAATTCCACTGTACCAGCATTTTTATATCCAGCACCTTCACATAATTTTAAAGCATCTTTCAAAATTGCCTGTCTTTTCTCATCACTTAAGGCAACTGCAGGTGTAAATTCTACAAGTTTTTGGTGACGTCTCTGAATTGAGCAGTCTCTTTCAAATAAATGGACAAGATTTCCATGTTCATCTCCAAGAATCTGAACTTCTATGTGTTTTGGATTTTCAAGATATCTTTCTACAAAAATATCGTCAACGCCAAAAGCTTTACGGGCTTCTTCCTTAGCATCTCTAAACTGAGCAATTAATTCATCATCAGAGCGAACTATTCTCATTCCCCGTCCACCACCACCAGCGGCAGCTTTGAGGATTAGGGGATAGCCATGTTTTTCAGCAAATTGCTTGATTTCTTCTTCTTTTTTAATCGGCTTTTCTAAACCAGGAATAGTCGGCACCCCAAACTCCTGTGCCAAAATCTTAGACTTAATCTTGTCTCCTAACTTCTCCATTACTTCTGCATCAGGTCCAATAAACTTTATTCCAGCCGCCTCACACTGTCTAACAAACTCTGGATTTTCGGATAAAAATCCATAACCGGGATGAATTGCATCAACATCCTTTTTAATAGCTAAATCAATAATTTCGTCAATTGCCAGATAAGCTTCGATTGGTCCTTTATTATTTCCAATCTGATAAGCTTCGTCTGCTTTGGTTCTAAAGAGGGCAGTTCTATCCTCCTCAGAATAAATTGCTACAGTTCTAATGCCCAACTCCTTACAGGCTCTAATTACTCGAATTGCTATTTCCCCACGATTGGCCACTAAAACTCTCTTAAATTTTTTCGACATTCTCTAATCTCCCTTCTTTAATTCTTTAATGATAGAAAGTATTTATATTTAATAAAATTCTACCCAGATAGATAAGGTAGAAATTATTAATAAATTATTTTCAGTTAGAGAATTTTCCCTAAAAACTGATAAAAATTAGTAATTAACTTATATTCCATTAAAGTATACCACAATTCTTAACTAATATCTAATTAAAGCTTATATTATTAATTTTTTGAATTATCTTTTATTTTGTCTGAAATAAATTAAAAGTGCTCCAACTCCTATTAAAACAATAGGTATCAAATAATTTAAATAATTTAAGTTTTGCATAAACTGACTGTTATCTATGAAAATTACAAAAAGACCAAAAATAATTAATGATCCTCCAGGATACAGCGGCCAATCCCAATTTTCAAAAGCACTGCTGTGAATCAAGATAATTAAAAATGACATACCCAGAAGAATAAAAAAAACTCCACCACCAAGATTGTTGATAAAATCAATTCTCTGCAGATCGGTAGCTAAAGCTATAGAAGTTAGAATCGAAGCAGGCATTAAAAACCCGATATTTCTGTAATGTTTCCTGCCCCCTAATAAAATGTAGCTGATTAAAAATCCAGCACTTAATAAATAAAGAAAAATGTTATCACTAACTAAATCAAATGTGTTGAGCAGCATAAAAATTCCAATTGTTATTAATAAAATCCCTGATTTAAGCTTATCCATATTATCTCCCCTTTTTTGGTCTATATACACTTTAATTATAACAAAAATTATTTATTCAGCAAATATTTATTTTTAATTCAGTGAAGGATATTTTTTTTATTTAAAGAATATAATAGTAAGAAGAAAAAATAATAAAAGAGGTGGCGCCCATGAGGTATATAGATAAATTCTTAAAAAATACAAAAACGCTGATCTCTTTCGACCTGATTTTATTATTTATAAAAAGAGTTTACCAGAAGTCCAGAGAAAATGATATCTTCATTCATGCCATGGGAATGGTTTACATTACAATCTTATCCATAGTTCCCTTTTTGATTTTTTCTTTTTATATAATGACTTTATTTAATTTTTTTGGTAAAATGGATACTATTGTTGATGAAATAAAGGCTCTCATTTTAAATAATCTAGCAGCTGGTACTGGAGAAAGCCTTATTAATTATTTAGAAATATATATTTTAAATGTCGATATCGAACAGCTTGGTATAATTAGTTTTATTTCTCTAATTTTTATTATTGTTTTTATGCTGGCCAGAGTAGAAATGACATTTAACAACATTTGGAATGTAAAAGAACATCGTGATTTGTTTAAAAGATTTGTTTCATTTTGGACTTTTATCACTTTAGGCACCTTTACTATAACTATGCTTTTGACTTTAAGTCTGCTTTTTGCAGAAAGATATTTGGGGTTATGGCTGAGTGGTGAACAAATCAGCCAGAGCAGTATTTTTAGTCATATTCTGTTTTCTTTCAATTTTTTAGTATTTATTATTTTCTATTATTTTGTACCAAATACAGAAGTAACACCTGCTGCCGCTATTTTTGCTGGGTTTTTTAGTGGATTTTTATTTATTTTATCTAAAAATTTATATGCAATTTATACTTCTAATATGATAACTTACAATCAGGTTTATGGACCGTTATCCATAATTCCAATTTTCTTGCTTTGGCTCTATTTGATCTGGCTAATAGTGCTTTTAGGAGCTGTAATTTCTTATGTTTTTCAGCATCGAAGCAGCCTGAAATATATGCTAAACCGCAAGATAATTAATCAGGGCTTGAGGGGGTTAATACCAACAGCTATTTTATTAGTTTTATTTAAAAATTATAAACAGAAGGATACCCAAGCTCTCTCCTTTTCTAATTTGATTGATCAGATTAATCTTCCGGCTGAAGATATAGAATTTGAAATCGAAAAATTAAAGGAAAAAAAATTTATTGCTGAAACAGAAGCTGGAAATTTCATTCCCCTTGTAAAAGCAGAAAATATTTCTGTTTGGGATATTTATCAAAATAATTATTTGGCCGAAGATTTTAAAATTCAATATATTTTTCGAGATTTGGAACTGCAGAAACTCTATGAAGAAATTAAAAAACAGGAAAAAAATAGTTTTGAGAAACTTAAATTTGAAAACTTTTTAAATTAATTTTATTAAAAGCTTTAAATTTTGAAATTTTTGTGTTACAATTAATGATTGTGTCAGGCATTATGCATTGAGGAGGAATTTAAATGGTTAAAAAAGATAATAACGAAAATAATGATAACCAGAATGACAGTACTGAAGAAGAAGAAAATGAATTAGATCTTTCCATACCTGATGGAGCCGGTATTGATGATTCCGTTCGCGTTTATTTAAAAGAAATGGGTAAAGTTGATCTGCTTGACAAAGAGGAAGAAGTGGAACTCGCAAAAAGAATTGAACAGGGTGATCAGGAAGCCAGGGCACAGCTGACTGAAGCTAACTTAAGACTTGTAGTTAGTATTGCCAAAAAATATATAGGACAGGGTATGTCTTTTCTGGATTTAATTCAGGAGGGCAATAAAGGATTAATGAAGGCAGTAGAAAAATTTGATTATACAAAAGGTTATAAATTCAGTACCTATGCAACTTGGTGGATCAGACAGTCGATTACCAGAGCTCTTGCTGATCAGGCAAGAACTATTAGAATACCTGTGCATATGGTAGAAACTATGAATAAATTAAGAAGAATTGAAAAACGACTTAAAAAAGATTTAGAAAGGGAGCCAACTATAGAAGAAATTGGTGAAGAAATGAATATGGAGCCGGAAAAAGTACTTGAAATTCAGAAGCTGGTCATGAATCAACAGCCGACTTCTTTAGACACTCCTATTGGCGAAGAAAAAGACAGCCATTTGAAAGATTTTATTGAAGATCAAGATGCACCTGCACCAGAAATGCTTGCTTCTTCCGAACTTTTAAAAGATCAGTTAGAAACTGTATTAGATACTCTAACAGATCGAGAGAAAAGAATTATTAAATTAAGATTTGGTCTTGAAGACGGTCGTCAAAGGACTCTTAAAGAAGTTGGAAGTCAGTTTGGCGTAACTAGAGAAAGAATTAGACAGATTCAGGCTAAAGCCTTAAGAAAACTCAGACATCCTACCCGCAGTAAAGAGTTAAAAGGATATTTAAATAACTAAACTTGAAGAAAAAAAGGCTGAAATAACCCGTAACGGTTAGTTTCAGCCTTTTTCTATTTAATTATTTTTTTGCCAGAGAACCCATTGGATCCCATGGTTTTAGGATGACCGGATCTTTTTGATATGATTTAAGATCTTCATCAGATAAATATTTTTTATGAATAACTACCTCATAGTTAAACTCCTTAAACCAGTCATTACTCATTATGAAAAATCCTTCATCACCAACTTTTTCTCCCCAGCTGTTCTGAACCTTCCAGCGTTCAGCTTGATTCTGGTCATCAAGATTGACTCCGGTAAAGACCATTGCATGAGTTAAAATACTTTCTCCATACTGCAGGCGTTCACCTTTATCCAAAGAAAAGTTAGTGTCTAAAACTGATTCATAGTTAAATAAATTTGTGTCCATGATTCCTAAATCTCTGTTAGACCACTGCCCTACATCACAGCCGAACCAGACAGGTTCACCATCTTTTAGATGGTTTATACTGTAATCAATTAATTTTTCAATAGGAAGATTTAAATAATGGATCTGCTGACCTTCTTTAACATTACCAAGGAATTCGACTGTGTAAGTCTGGTCAAATGGTTTATCTTTAGTTGGAGCATTTATGATACTCACATAATCAGCCATCTTAACTTTAGAATATTGATTATAAAATTCTTTCGGAGTTAGACCACTGTCACGATAAAATTCACCATCTTTATCTTTATACTCAAAATCAAATTCTTGTGGAGGTTCTCCTAAAAAGTAAGCTAGAATAGAATAAATTTCAGCTAGCATAGCTTCTTTCTCTTCTCTTAAACTTTCTTTATCTGCACCTAATTTAAAATCATTTCTTAGAATTTTTGCCAAATCTCTTAGTTTTAAACTTAATATTTTATTCATATAATGGGAATTACTGCTGTGATAAGTCTCAGGCATTACATATTTAGGCACAATCCCATACTTCTCGATTAAAGCGGTAAACATATCCCACTGACCACCATCACTTGTTGGTTCATTTAAGAGCCACATTACCCGACGGCTGTCAAGGTCCAGCTCAACTGTTGAAATAATATTTTCCAGAAAGTAGTTTGCCTTTTCCAGCTTATCCCAGAACATTGTATATGACTGAGATAATTCAAAATCATGATCTTTAATATTTAAATCTTTAGAAATACTGTAGCGAATATTATTTAAAGCTGCAAACATCCAGCAGCGGCCGCTTTTTTCCTGATTTGTAACTTTGCCAACATCAATTTCTTCAGAAAAATCATAATGCATATTTTTAACAGACTCATTATTCAAGGCGGTGTCATTAATACCATTTTTAATGACTGCATTAGCAATAATCTCACTATTTTCTCTTTTTTTAAAATAGGCTGAAAAATCTTCTAGATTTTTTTGATCTATACTTTGTCTATTCATTTTAAAACCTCCATTAATTTAATTTTGGCTGCTGACATCTAATTATTAATAAATATGCTTAAGATCTGCATTAAATTATGCTCAGAAATATATAACTCATCAAATGCTAAATCATCTGCTGTTTTTTCAAGCTCTTCTTTTTTATAATCAAATTTTTCTGCTAAAACTGCTAAATCTTTATTTTTAGTATAAGTATTATATAATAAACAGTCATTTTGCTCCCATGAAAATTTAATTTTATCAATTAAGAGCAGGGGTGTATTTAAGCTTTTATTAATTAATTCATTATCTGTAGAAATATAAGTTTTAAACTGCCTATTTTGACCAATAAAGTCTAATATACCATCAGCTTTTTTGAATAACTTTTCTTTATTATCTGGATAGTCACCTGGGTCAACTTCAGTGATAGTAATTGCAAGTCTAATCTTTAATGGCAATAAAACTGCTCTTAATTCCCTTAAAAAGTCAATTATATTTAAATCTTGAGCAAATATTCCTCGGATCTCATCTCCTTTAACTATTTCAAATTTGCTGATTACTGCTTCAGGATGAGTAATTTGATTTATCTTTTCTGCAAATACCTCCGCAAAATTATCAATAGTTTTAGACTTAATTATATCTCCTTTGATTGTTATGTATTTATTCATCAAATTCACCTCTAAAATATATTCTATTTATCTAATTGTACATTTTTCTTCATTTTTTAGCGACTTATAAGCTGGACGAATTATTTTATGGTCACTAACCAGCTGCTCAATTCGATGAGCACACCAGCTGGCAATTCTAGCAGTTGCAAATAGTGGCGTAAATAATTCTTTCGGAATATTTAATAACTGATAAACGAAACCGGAATAAAGATCCACATTTGCACAGATTATACAGTCTTCCCCTCTTTTTTCTTTGAAAATTTCTTTAGTTAAGCTTTCAATATTACTATAAAGTTCAAATTCTTCCATTCTTCCTTTAGCTGCAGCTAATTCTTTTGCCTTTTCCTTTAAAATTACAGCCCTGGGATCACTTTTAGTATAAACTGCATGTCCCATTCCATAAATTAAGCCCTTTTGATCAAAAACCTCCCCCATTAAAATTCTTTCTAAATATTTCTTTAACTCTTCTTTGTCTGAATAATCAGCAAGATTTTCTTTAATATTATCAACCATTGATTTCACTCTTAGATTAGCACCACCATGTTTAGGACCTTTTAAACTTCCAACAGCAGCTCCGACAGCAGAATAAGTGTCAGTACCACTTGAAGAAACAACATGGGTTGTAAAAGCCGAATTATTACCGCCACCGTGTTCAGCATGTAAGATTAATAAAAGATCCAGAGTATCTTTTTCCAGCTTAGTGTACTTATTATTAGATCTGATCATATGCAGAATATTAGCTGCTGTACCCAGACCATCTACAGGATTATGGAGATAAAGACTTTGTTCATCAAAATAATGTGCTTTAGCTTGATAGCCATATGCAATAATTGTTGGAAATCTAGCAATTAACTTTAGACTCTGAATTAAAATTTTATTAATATCAAGTGAGTCAGGGTAATCATCATAAGAATAAAGGACAAGAATTGCCCTCTGTAATTTATTCATTACATCTCGACTTGGACTTTTTAGAATAGTGTTCTCGGTGAAATGTGGAGGTAGTTTTCTAAAACCATCTAAAATAACATTAAATTTTTCCAATTCCTCTTCATCAGGGAATTCACCAAACAACAAGAGATAAACAATGCTTTCAAAACCAAATTTCCCTGCATTTTTAATTAAATCATCAATCTCTATATCTCTATAAAATAGTCTGCCTTCAATTGGAGTTTTAATACCATCACAATATGTATAACCATGGACAGAACCAATTTTAGTAAAGCCAACAACAACACCAGTTCCATCAGAATTTCTGAGCCCCTGTTTAATATCATACTGCTTATAAAATTCCTTATCAATTTTGTTATTTTTTTCTGCTTTTACTGCTCTATCCTCTAGCCAATCTTCTTTTAAATCTTGAATTAACCAATCTTTAGTATTCATATTCTCACTCCTCTACTCAATCTATAGAACTAATTAGTTCTATAACTGTATCTCTACCATTTAAAAAATCTTCAAACTCTTTTTCTACCATAATATCTGGATATAAAGAATCAGGATCACTGTTTTCTAGTATTCTATAATATTTAGTAGAATAACTTATTTTAAGTTTTGAATTTGGAAGGCTAAAATTTTTGGCTCCTCCAAAATGATTTATTTTAGTTAAAGTTGGATATCCAACTAAATACGCATTTAATTTATATTTAAAATTTAAAGCATGCAGGATTCCAGTGGAATAAGTATCTTTACCAATAATCACATAAAAATTTAACTCGTCTTTATAAGCCTCCAATTTTTCAGCCAGTTCTAGACCTGCTTGATATTCACCTCCACTAATTCAGTTTATTGATTAAAATATACTTTAAATATCATCTTCAACTCTAATTACACTGTTGATTTCAATTACGTCATCAAGTTCCTTAATTTTTGCTAGCGATTTTTTAAGATTCTTTTCTTTTACATGATGGGTAATAAAAACTAAGGGTACAATCGGGTTATTTTTCTGTTTTTGAAGAACTGAAGCTAAGCTGACGTTATTATCACCAAAAATTTTAGTGATATGAGACAGCACCCCTGGCTTATCCTTTACTTCAAAACGTAAATAAAAGCTGTTTTCGATTTCATCAATATCAGTTACATTGCTTTCTAAAAAGGATTCCATTCGCTGAACTTCACGCTGATCATGATTTATATCTTTTGCAACCTGAATAATATCAGCTGTTACAGCACTTCCAGTAGGCATTTGACCGGCTCCTTTGGCAGTTGACATTACCTGTCCTACAGCATCACCATGTAAATAAACACAGTTATAAGTTCCATTAATCATAGAAATTGGGTGATCTTCAGGAACAAAAGCTGGATGGACCCTAATATCAACACCATCAAGACCATTTTTAGCAATAGCCAGCAGTTTAATTACATATCCCATTTCATGAGCAATTTCTAAATCAGCACTTTTAATCTCTCTGATTCCTTCAACATATACATCTCTAACATCCACAAATCTTTCAAAAGCCAGAGAAGATAAAATAGTTATTTTATAAGCTGCATCATGACCATCTATATCTGAGCTGGGATCTGCCTCAGCAAAGCCTAGTTTTTGAGCATTTTTTAAAGACTCATCAAAATCTTTTTGGTTTTTACTCATATCAGTTAAAATATAATTTGTAGTTCCATTTAAAATACCATAAATTTTTTCTATTCTATTAGCAGCCAGTGAATTCTGCAGAGGTCTAATAATCGGCAATCCTCCAGCTACACTTCCTTCATAACAAACCTGAACATTATTTTCATCTGCTTTTCTAAAAATTCTTTTACCATATTTAGCAATTACAAGTTTGTTGGCAGTTACTATGCTTTTACCATTTTCGATAGATCGAATAATGTAATCATAAGCAGGCTGCTCACCACCTATTAATTCTACGACAATATCAATCTCTGGGTTATCAATAATATCTTCAACCTTATTAGTTAATAAATCCCTATTAATTTCAATGTCTCTTTCTTTTTCAAGGTTGTTAACAAGTATCTTTTTTATTTTAACCTCTGTTCCAACCTTATTTTTTATGTTTTCAGCTTTCTTCTCTAAAATCTTGACTACTCCACTACCCACTGTTCCTAATCCTAAAATTCCTAATCTAAGCAATTTTATACCCTCCTGTAATCTTATATTGCTTGCTTCTAGCTTCTGCATTACTAAATATTATATCAATAAGCTGCTTAAATGTCGAACATTTAGGAAAATTTATATTCATTTTTTAAGCAATTTTGTTTACTGAAATACAATTATCAAAAATAGTTATTATTATTGATAATTGTATTTGACAAATGTATATTATATTTAACAAAATTAAATTACAACTCAAAAACTCTTCTCGAATATTATGAGAAGAGTTTTTATCAGCAATCATTTATTTTTAAACTAAACTTAGTTTAAAAACTAAAAAATTCTAAGAAAGTTCTAATTACACTTGCTCCACCAACAGCAGTTCCAATTACACTGCCTAAATTAGCAAGAATAACAATTAAAAGAATGTGAGTAACTTTATTTGTATAAATTTCTTTAATCGTAATTCCCTGAGATAATTTCTGAAAGTCTTTTACCTGTGGTTTTTTAAGATAAGCTTCTGCTAAACCAGCAAACCATCCGGCTGCTAAAGCAGGATTCAAAGAACTTAATGGTGCTACTATAAAAGCTGTGATAATAGTCAAAATATGACCCCTACCTAAAAGCACACCTAGAGCAGATAAAGATCCATTCCAAATTATCCAGGCTTTAGTGACTTTAATACCGGTGCTGATATTATTGATAAAACTAGAGATAATAATAACTAAAATTACTGTTGGAATTCCCCAGGAAAAAATTTTCCCCCATTTAGGCTTGGGAGGTATTTTAGTTATCTTTGCTAAATTTTGTTCTTTGAAAATTTCTTTTTGAACGCCGGGTACATGAGCCGCACCTAAAACAGCAACAATTTTTTCTCCAGGAGCATTCTTTATTTTATTTGCCAAATATTGATCTCTTTCATCAAGCAGATGTTTTTTAATTCCAGGAAAACTCTTTCCCATTTCCTTCAACATCATATTTAAGGCATTTTCATTTTTCAATTCATCTAATTCGGCTTCTGATATTTCTTCATCAACAAAAAGCATAGTTATAATTTGAAAAATAAGCTTTAATTTTTCCCAGAGACCAAGTCCAGCCCAAACTCTTTTAAATGTGATTTGAATATTACGGTCAGCAAGCACCAGTTCAGCTCCTATCTTTTCAGCTGACTTAATTCCCTGGCGCATCTCTTCTCCTGATTTAATCCCCAGTTTTTCAGCCATTCGACTCTGAAATGAACTAATAATTAAATTGACCAGTAATAAAAGAGACTTTTTTTCTTTGACGACCTGAAAGATGTTCATTTCATTCCAGTTATCTTCATCATTAATAGAACTATATCTTTGTTCATCTAATTCTACACATACACTATCAGGTTCTTCAGTTTCAATTACTTCTTTTACCTGTTCTGCACTTTTTTTAGAAATATGAGCAGTAGGAATTAATATAATCTCTTTTCCCTCATACTCAAGTCTTTGAATATTGTCTTCGTCCATAAAAACAGCTCCTTCTTAAATTTCTCTCACTTATTTATTATATCATTAATGAAAGAATTATCAAAAAAACTTATTGGTAAAAAAGTCATATAGTCGATCTGACAGCAGCCAGCGGAAAAATAAAATTAGTTTAGCGTGAGCTGGAACTGCATATCTGGCTTTGGGTCGTGAACTCTGAGCAGCTTTGACTATCGCATCAGCAACACTTTCAGGTTGAGCAGCCATTCCACCTTCACCATACATTTTTTCATATTTTGCAGCTTTTCTTTGAGCTTGTTTTTGATAGATTCCAGACCCAGAATTTTCAATTAAGTTTTCCCCTGCTGTTTCAGCCCAGTTAGTCTCAATTGCACCTGGCTCAATTAAAACCACATCAATTCCAAATTCTCTTAATTCATTTCTGAGGCAGTCACTCAATCCTTCTAGGGCAAATTTGCTGGCATGATACCAACCTCCTAATGGAGTCCAAATTTTGCCAGCAATCGAAGATATATTAATTATTCGACCCTGATTTTCATTTCTCATATGTGGAATCACTAATTTAGTTAGCTCGGATAAACCAAAAATATTTACTTCAAACTGGGCTTTTGCCTTTTCGAGAGGTACTTCTTCTACTGCACCATAGGCTCCATAACCAGCATTGTTCACTAAAATATCAATTTTCTCTTCATTCTTAATAATTTGATCTATACAATTTTTTCTCATTTCAGCATCTGTAATATCCATTAAAATATAATGACCATTCTGATAATCAGTTAAATATTTAAGATCTAATTCAGTTCTAGCAGCTCCATAAACTATATAGCCCTGTTCAATAAATTTTTTAGCTGCTGCACGTCCAATACCACTTGAGGCACCGGTTATTAAAACTACTTTTTTATTCATAAATAAATCTTCCTTTCTTTTAATTATTATTTCATTTAGCTTGTTTAGATTTTTTTCTTTTAGATAATTTTTCTAGATATGTGTAATATAAATGTTAGGAAAGCTGTCTAAATGAAATTGAATCTGTTAAGAAAAATGATGCTGATTCCAAAATAGAAGAAGTTGAAATTGATTAATATATGAAAAAATTTCAGAGTAATTAAAAAGCAGGTAAAAACCTGCTTTTTAATATTTAATCTTCCTGATAAAATTTGTTGATTTCTGAAATAGTTTTCTCATTTTTATTTTTTATAAAAGTGCCATTATCAAGTTCCTGAGAAGCAGTCCTTAATTCTTCTCTGCTGTTCATTACAATTGGTCCACCCCAGGCAATAGGCTCTTCAAGTTTTTTTCCAGCTAAAAACAAAAAGCGAGCCTTTTCAGCTGCAGTATTAACCTTGATTTTGCTTCCATTTTCATACAATACCCCTTGAGGATAACTGCGAAAATCTTCTTTTTTAGGCTCAAAATTAGCTTCACCTCGAATTAAAAAAGCATAAGCATTAAATTCTTTTGGTAACTCAAATATAAACTCACTTTCTGGTTCTAATTCAATATCAAAAAAAGTGGGTTTTGTATCAGCTCTCTGAATGTCACCACTTAAACCGTCATATTCTCCAGCAATAATATGAATTTTTTTCTGCTCATCTTGATAAACCGGAATCATATCTGAAGTAATATCTCCATATTGAGGTTCAGTCATTTTATTATCTGCTGCTAAGTTCAACCAAACTTGAACTCCTAGCATTTCTTCGGCCGGCTGAGGTAGTTCCTGATGCAGAATTCCCGAACCAGCTGTCATCCACTGACATTCACCATCTCGAATCACACCACTATTGCCAATACTGTCTCCATGTTCAATTTCCCCTTTAATTAAGTAAGTAACAGTTTCAATGCCTCGATGTGGATGCCAGGGAAATCCTTTGCTGTAATCATCAGGATTAGTAGAATCAAAAAAATCCATCATTAAAAACGGATCAAAATCAGGAATTTGATGATAGCCAAAACAGCGTCTTAGTTTAACACCAGCTCCATCTTTTGTTTCTCGACCCTTAAAATATTCTTTAATTTTTCTATACATTAAAATTCCTTCTTCCTCTAATTATTTTTATTTTGACGAAATTTTTCAACCTCTTCTGATAATGTGTTAAATTCTCGATCAGCAATCTCAAGCATACCTGCTAAAGCATAAAATCTCCGCTGTAAATGTTTTGGTAGTTTCCCTTTAAACTTATAATTGCGGTCATGTTCTATTTCTGCCCAGGCATGCTGCAGAATACTTCTAATTTGGATCTCAAATTTAATTCCGGAAAAACTTTCTAAATCTGTAGCATAAATTTTTTCTTGACTTAGTTCTGCAATGTAATGGATTGATTTATAGCCCATTTTATCAGCATCAAGTAAATCTGATTTGTCTTCACTTTTCTCATAATCAATTTTGAATAATTCTTTAATAATATCACTAATTTGATGTATCTCTTTTTCAAAAAGAGTTATAATTCTAATCCCTGTTAAATCAGTTATTTCAGTTACTGGATCATCATATTTTTCGCGAAGAGCTTTTTCTCTAAAACTATTCACCGACTTAACTCTGCTTTCTATACTGTGAAAAATTATCTCATTTTCATTTAACGCTTCTTTTAGAATCTTTTCTACCTCTGCTTTTAAGTTTATGTATTTAGATCTTTCTTTTTGATACCATTTAACTGCTTCATTTACTTTTTTCCTGTTTGCCATAGCAATTGCCCCCAATTAAATGAAAGTTGTACTTTATTATTAATAATTCAACATCCTAGTTAAAATTCCTTTTTTAAACAAAAAATCTCTAAGTTCAATTAAGAAAATAGAGATTGAAAATGGTTAAAAATTAAAGAGCCCAGCAAATAAATGCCGGGCCTTAAGGTCTTAAATTATTTAATTATTAAGTGCTGCTATATTATGACCACATTTGGACTAGAAAAGCACCATATGCTGATATAGCACCTACGGCTGCACCTGCACCTGCAGATTTTTTCATGATTTCTTTCATGATTATCACCCTTTCTTATAAACTTATAGAATTATTATAGGTTTTATATTAACCGTAAGTACATTATATAACTTTTTCTAACTAAGTCAAGTAAAGTACTATACTTTTTAAATATATTTAATTTATTTTAAGAAAAAATTTCAGCAATAACTTCTTTAAATTCAGCATACATTTTTAAACCTTCCAATTCTTTAAGACTTTTAACTAATGACTCATAATACCACTGCTGTTTTTCTTTGGGAGCAGTAAACCTCTGCCAGAAATCTTTAGGATCTTTTTCAAGGTCCCGTAAAATACTGCGTGCATTACTTAATTTATCTGCACAGGCAATTGCTTTGTTGATAAAGCTCGCTTCCTGACTGAGATAATTAATTGTCTGTTCTTTTCTTGACTGCCAGCTTCTTTTTTCTCTTCCTTTCAGTTTTTCTGAAGCGGAGATAACCAATTCTAAAATCTCAGTTCCAAACTCTTCCTTCAAATCTGATTTTGAAACTTCTGTATCTTCCAATAAGTCATGCAGTAGACCAGCTGCTACTACTTTATCTTCAAAAGAATTTTCTTTTAAAATCATTGCAACTTCAAAAGGATGAACAATATAAGGAATATCTCCACCTTTGCGCGTCCCACCCCGATGATACTGAGCAGCATATTCCATTGCTCGAGCTACTAATTTATTTGCGTACATAAAACCACCTCTCAGACATAATAAAATTAAATTTTTCATATAATTTAACTTAAAGCAAATTCAACTGCCTTTTTTGCATGCAGCTCAGTTGTATTAAAGAGCAGTAGATTCCCAACTCATTCCTCCAATTAACCCAATTTTCTTCACTATAATTCCTCCTCTGAAGTTAATTTTAATTTAACTAGACTTAAAGTTAGATAAAGGTCTTAAAATTTCAAGTATTTATAAGCACACTACTGATGATAATTGCAGACCTGCAGCCCAAAATTGCGAGAACCACAGAACCACTGTGTATAACCAGATATTTATCTCCCTTTTTAAAGTTGTTCTACTATGACTAGTGTATTATTAGTGTAGCATTAATATAATTTACTGTAAATAATTTAATTAACATTAATTAAAAAAGATTTTATTTTCTGAAAATTAACGCTATAATTAGTATTTGTTTAAAAATGGAAGATATTTAGCTTTAATCTTATTAAATCGACATTTTTCGACCTTGCGTTTTAGAGTAAAGAAGTCTATAATGTACTTACAAGGTTCTGAGGAAGTCCTAAGATTAAATGTTTACAAGTAGTGTTTTGAAATTCTTATTTAAGTAACTTTATTTAAGATTTAGTAGAAGTTCAAAGGAACATTAAAATTGATCAAGTGTTAATTAAGTTTAATAATGATCAATTCCAAAGAAGTTACTATTAATGGTAAGCAAAAAGAAATTGTTAAGGGATCGCTTTCTTTAATGATAACTTTAAGTAAATCAAAGATAGTAATGGAGGACTAAATCTAAAATAAAACGAAAAAATAAGAAAAGTAAAAAAACAAACTGTAAACAGGAGATCGAGAAAGATTCGTCAGAACCTTGACTTTTTTATATCAAATTTTAATAAATTCACAATTTATCGCATATATATATATGCGATTTTTTTATGTTAATTTACTCTTCTACTTGAATTAAATTTCCTTTAAGTTCAGCTGCTGTTTTGGGATCACAGGTTGTATATATTATTTGATATTTTTTTTGATATTCATTAATAATCTTTATGGCATTTTTCCTGCGTTTTGGATCTAAATTAACAAGACAGTCATCTAAAATTATAAAACCACCATAGTTAGCAAATAAATTATCAAAAATCGCAAATCTAAAAGCTAAGGCTGCTGCATCATAGGTTCCATATGATAAGAGATCTAGATTGCCAGGGAGTTCTCTCCTCTGCTTGGACTGCAGCTTTATTGAAAAATCTTTTTCTATTAGAGCCTGACTGTATTTTCCAGCTGTCAGCTGCTCTAAATTGCTGTTAAAACTTTTGACTAAAGGCTCAAATGAATTTTCATCCATCTCTTTTAGTTTCTTTTCAAAAATTTCTTTAATTTTAAGTAAACTATCTGCTTTATTTTTTAACTTTATAAAATTTTCTTCCAACTCTTTTAATTCATTTTCCATTTCTCTGCTGCTGGTCTCAGGTAAGCTGTTTTCCAAACCTTTATGTTCTTCTAACTTTTCTCTTAAACTTTGATTTATCTTTTCTCTTCTTTCTCTTTTATCTTTCAAATCATCTATAAACTCATCAGCATTCTGATAGGCTTCTGGTAAAGAGGAAAGATTTTCGAGTTCTTTTTCAAGTTTTATTTTTTTTTCTTTTTTCTTTGTTAAATCTAATTTAAGTTCGTCCAAACTCTGGTATTCTTCTTTCCATTCTTCAATTTTATTTTTCTTAATTTTAATTTCAGTGTTCAATTCTGTAGTCTCATTTTTTAATGATTCAAGCTCTTTATTTATTTTTTCTAAGTCTCGGGCAGCTTCTATATTATTTAAGTTTTGCAATTTCTCTTCTAAATCTTCCAATTTATCTGCTGCTAATAATTCTTCAACTCTATCTTCTTTTTCTTCAATTTTTCTTTTTAAAGTATTTAATTCTGCCAGTTCTGTTCTGGCCTCAGCTAAACCTTCAATTTTTAGTTTATCTTTAAGCTGTGATAATTTATTTTTATTAGCTTCATATTCTTGTTTTAATTTAGAAAAATCTATTTCAGCAGACTCAATTTCAATGTCAAACTGATCAGTTTTAATTCGCAAATAACCATCTGCTTCTATAATTTCTCCTTCAACAATATTTTTTTCACCATCTACACCGGTAATTATTTTGATATTATCTGAGGCTGAAAAATTAATTTTAGCTTTCAATCTGGAAGCTTTAATAGCTGCTCTGCTTTCAGCAATTTTATTCTTATATTTTTCTAAATTATTAACTATCTCATCATTAATAACTGCCTCAGAAATTGTCTTTTTCATTGTTTTAATTTCAGCATTGAGTTCTTTAATTTTAGCAGTTCTTTTTTCTAACTCTTGTTTTGTTGCTAATTTTTCTGCTCTATTCTTTTCAGCTTCTAATTCTTTCATTTTTTCTGTTTTAGCAGCTGATTTTTTCTCGATTTCTGCAAGTTCTTTATTAAATTCAGGCCATTTTTTTGCGTCTCTAGCCAGTTTTTGAATTTTTTCATTTAAATTATTTAATTCTAATTCAACTGCTGCCCGCTGATTAATTTCAGCTTCTAGTGCAGAAAGCTCTTCAATTTTTTCAATTAATTCTCTTTCTTCAGCTTTTAGATCTTTTATTTCGCATCCTAATTTTTCAAATTTTTTTTCATTAATCTTACTTTCTTTTAGTCTTTGTCTTAACTTTTCTTTAGCTATATAACTATTATAAATTTCTCCGGTTCCAACCTGATAGGGATTATTTACTCCTCGAGCACTATTTTCAATTGAATCAGATGCTAAATCCCATTTTTTTGTCAGCTGCTCAAGCTCAGATTCTAAACGGCTGCGAAACTTATCAATAGAAACACCATCTAATTCCATTACAGCCTTTCTTAAAAAAGAATTAATGGTATCAATTAATTCAGGGTTCTCCGCAGAATTAATTCTCTCTAAGGTAGATTTAATATTCTGCTGGCTGCTGAAAACAATATTGTTATAGGTGCTTTTAGCATAAGGTAAAATGTCTTTTTTATAATCAGCAATTTTTGCAGGAGCTTCTATTCTCCTACCGTCAGCCAACTCAAGATAGCCAGCATAATTACTATTGCTCCATTTTTTATAAAATTTATATTCTGAATTATCTGCTTCAATTTTTAATTGAGCCTCTGCAAAATCTCCATCTGGATAGGGCAGGAATTTTTCGTCAAAATCTTTTCCCTCTTTTGTATTTAACTTCAGCTGGGGCTGAATAAATAAAGAAGCATAAATTGCATTTATAATAGTGCTTTTACCTGCTTCATTATCTCCTAATAAAATATTTAAGCCATCTTTAAACTGATAGCTTCTATTATTTATACCGGCAAATATTTCGAGATCAAAACTTTTTATTTTCACTCCTGAACCTCCTTCAGCATTTTATAGGCTAAATGCAGAGCCTGATTATCGTCTTCTAATTCAGTTAAAAGTTGATAAGGAAATGAGTTCTCAGAAAATTCTTCTCTCATAATTTCTCGATCTATTTTCATTTCTAAATTACTTTGATCGATTTTAGTGTAAAAACAGCTGTCCCTTAGTTTTCTGAGGATTTGATCTTTCCTTTCAAATTCTTCTCGAGCCAGTTCTCCTTTGAGCTGCAGCCGCAAAATCTTAGTTTCTGGCTGTTCATTAAGAATCTGCTCAACTAAGTTTTCCAGTTCAGCCTGATTATTGACTTCTTTTTCTAAATCTGAAAAATGATAATTTCCTGTTAAAATTCTTTCTGCTTTAATTTCCTTTGTTTGATTTAATTCAATATACCAGGCATAACCTGGGTGGCTGCAGTCCATTCCATCTGGCTCCGGAGTTCCATTATTAAATATTTTATGATTGATAACTTTGTCCTGATTGGGATAGGAAAGATGAGAATGTCCCAATAGCCAGAGATCCATTTCAATGTCTAATAATTCTTCTCGACTCATTTTAAAATAATTGTCGTTTAAATCAGGTGAAAAACCTGCCAGGGCTCCGTGGGCTAGAGCTATTTGATAATCCGCCTTAACTCTGCTTTCTAAATTCTTAATCCAGCCCAAGTTATTCTCAGCAGAAAGTTTTGTTTCACAGGGAGCGGGATAAACAGCAGCTGGAATTTGAAAATCATGAAGCTCATATATCTTTTTCTCATCCAAAATAAGTATCCTCCCTGTCAGTTTTTCTCTAAATTTATCCCAAAGTTTAGTTATTCCATCACTATAATCATGATTACCGGGAAGTACCAGAACCACATCTCCTGCAAAGCTATCTAAAATATCGATAGTTCTTTTGAGATCAGCACTGCTGATATTTGTTTTATCAAAAAGATCTCCGGCTACTGCCAGCAGATTTGTATTCCTTTTGTTTGCTTCTTTTATTACATTCTCTAAAGCCTGATATCTTGCATTTTCAAGCTGCTTACTAATTTGAGGATATTGATTAAATTTCATTCCCAGATGAATATCACCAGTATGCATTATCTTTAAAACCATTTTTTACACCTCTTAGCCCAATAATAATTTTGAGATTTCGTTGTATTTATTCTTCAACCTGCATCATTGTAATAAAATAGCTAAGTAATAAAATACCTAATAAAAGTTTAATTACTTAGTCATCTGTTTTAAATCCATTGTGATAATGAGTACAGTCACAAAACGGTTTGTTTTCCGATTTTCCACATCTGCAGAGAGCTACAGAATTTCTAGTTTCATAAATTTCACCATCAGCAGCTTCAATTTCAATATTCCCTTTAACTATAATTGCTGAACTGCAGTCCTTTTCTGGATCCTGAAGAACTTCAACAGCAGGTTCAAAATCTTTTTCCAGAATTTCTCCACTTTTAGAGACAGCAGTTAATCTGCCGGCAAGACATTCTTCAGCAGATTTTTTTGCTAGTTCTTTTTTTTCTTTTTTATCTGATTCTTCGATTAAATTCCAGGTTGTACCTTTTTCGGTGTGACAAAAACGCAGGTAAGCACAGCGGTGATCATCCATTAAATCTATTTCTTTTCCTTTCAGCAGTTCAGCTCTAGCCTCATAGCTGTCTCTAGCTGCTGTCTCTGTGCCGTCAAAATCTATTTCCTGATGGTAACCATCACAAAAAGGTGGGGTTTTTGTCTGACCACAGCGGCAGAGAGAATAATTTTCTGATTGAGGAAGTTCCCTTCCTTCTCGGTACTCATAGTGAGCACCAACTGGAGTAATTATTTTCTCCTTTAAAGGAATCGCTCCAAAAACACAATAAGCTCCATCTTTTATTATTTTAATTCTAGCTTTATTTTTATTCAAAATTTTAAACACCTCTTACTAATTATTCTTCGAATTTTTAAATGCTTTCCAGGCAACAAATCCACCCTTGAGACTCTTTGCTTTTTCATAACCATTTTCATTTAAAATTCTTGCAATTTTAATACTTGAGATACCGCTAACACAGCAAACTGCTATTTCTCTATTCTTGTTAACTTCTTTAATTTTTGGATTATTAATATCAAATTCTCTGAAAGGAATATTAATTGCTCCCGGTATATGTTCCTCATCATATTTATTTTTTTCTCTAATATCAATTACAGGAATCTTTTTTCCATTAAGTTCTTCAACTGTAATTTTTTTGACTCCAATTCCTAAAAGATTTTTAAAAAAATCTAATAACATTAAATCTCCTCCTGTTACCTCTATTTAAATTTAATTTCTTGCTCAAATTTATCACATTCTAGATTACTGCAGTGGGCTGTTTTAACTTTATAAACAGCATTTTTTTGCAAATATTCAAGCTCATAGTCCATAATCTGACCACAGCTATCACATCTTAATTTTTTTCTGATCTGATTTAAATATTCAATCTGAGAACCCAAACTTTTTAGATATTCAGCTAAAGATTTAAATTGACTTTCTTCAAATAAATTTAAGTTTTCAAAGTCTATTGCAATTGAATAATTATCAAAAACTTCAATCAAAGAATAATTATTCATTTCTAATTCAGCCTGAAGTGATAAATCGCTTCTTGCAGAATCACCGTGGGGAATAACAGGATTTAGATTAATAGCATTGTCTTTCTCTAAAGCATATTTTGTCAGCTCATCTATTAATTCATAGTGAAATTTTTCAAACAAATTATTAAGACTTTCTTCTTCTTCATCTGCTGCTTCCGTTATAAAATCAAAAAGTACTGTGTTTAGAATCTTCTGATTCCTGGTCTGCAGATAGATTGCATAGTTTTTAAAATTAATCTTTCCTTTATTTATTAGCTTAGTAATTTTATCTCTAATTTCAGCAGGAATATCAAACCAAAAATCGGCTGTTTTTTGATCAATTGTTTTTATTTTGTTGTCTGCAAACTGCAGCAGCATCTTATAATAATCATTTTTTGGATAAGCAGGTATGGCCTCTAAATCCCAATATTTTAATATTAATTCTGCAGTTAAATCCTGATCTATATTATTATTTTCCCAGAAAGCAGCCGCAGTAAAAATATCATCTTTTAACATTTTAATAATTTCTAAATCAATCTCTCTATCATCTGCTTTAAAAAGTATTAAGGAATCAATAAAATCTTTGAGACTTGATAAATCATAAGCATAATCAAAATTTGAAATATACATCTTTTTACTGCTTAATTTCCATTTTTGATCTCCATCTAAAAACTCAACCTTAATTTCTTGGCCAGTCTGTGAATTTATAAGGTGCTGGATACTAGGATCAGTATCCTGCAGCTGATAGTCAACAGCTAAATTATATTCTGCAGGATTAATTTTATTTTTTATTATTAGTACATTTTTTACCTCTTTAGACCTTTTTAAAGTACAGAGCATTGCTTTATTCATATAATCCCCCTATTACTTAGTTTAAAATAAATATATCTTTTAGTTTAAAAAATTTTATTAGTAAATTTTTAAGCTCTATATCTTAATGTAAATTACCTTCTCTGTGGACTGCATCATAGGCAAATAGAGCATAACCAATTTCAGCAGTAGGAGTTAGGAGTGCCAATCCCCTTTAGACTTGTATATAAAGCCAAACAGCAGAAATCATCATAGAGTTGATAGGCGGCTTCTGTTACTTTTTCAACTCTACTAGCCAGATTCTTTTTGACATGATAAGAACTCCTGGTAGAATTTAAATGTGCAGCCTGAAACCAGAAGTAATGAAATCAGAGAATTTGCAGATACGCACGGAATACAATTGGTTGAAGACTTCATTTATGCCCGCTTATAGGTTAGAACTACTGGCTCCACCATCAACTACAATCGAATCCCCGTTAATATGAGCTGATTTGGGTGATGACAAAAAGGCAATTAGATCACCCAGATTTTCGGGATCACCTATTTTATTTAAAGGCACACTTTTACTTTTAGCACTCAATCCTTCTTGGTAGTTATCATATAAACCATTTTCAACTTCAGAATTAATCAGTTCTTTAATTCTGCTTGTTTCATGTGATCCCGGCAGCACAGCATTTACTCTAATTTCAGGAGCCAGTTCTTTGGCCAGGGTTTTCATTAAACCAATAACAGTCATCCGGACAGAATTAGAAAGAACTAAATTATTGATAGCCTCTTTAACACTAATGGAGGTTATATTTATAATTGTTCCTCCACCGTCAGCTTTTAAATATTCTAATGATTCTTTAACTAACCTGACTACACTCATCACAAGTAAGTCATAGGAATTATACCAATCAGCTTCAGTAGTTTCTACAAAACTTTTGGCAGGTGGACCTCCGGCAGAAGTTACTAAATGATCAATTCTACCAAAATTATCAACTGCTGTTTTTACCAGCTTTTCTATATCTTCTTTTTTGGTAATATCTCCCTGGCAGGCAATTACCTCACCACCATTTAAGGCCTTTAATTCTGCCAAAGTCTGGTCAAGTTTTTGCTGATCTCTCCCATTAATTACAACATTAACCCCTTCTCTGACTAAAGCAGCAGCGGAAGCTTTCCCTAAACCACTGCTGGAAGCAGTTATTATCGCCGAATTACCTCTGATTTTAAGATTCATAAGCTCACCCTTTCTTTTTAATTTAAGATTCCTTTTTTGATCATTCCATAATTTTCAAATCTGACTTATTATTACTTTAAAGTGGAGATTTAAAAGTACAGGACAGTCCCACTGAACACTTACCACAGACATCTGATAGACCTAAATCAAAAGGTATTTTTGAATTAAGTTTTCAATTTCTTTGTTATTCAAAATAGTTTTACCTCCATTTCATCTTCTTCACTATATTAATTATAGCATATGATAAGCAGGATGAAAAAAAGTCGAGAGAAAATTCTCGACTTTTTAGCTAAATTAATTTTTAATTATTTAAATAATCCAATGATTTTCAACAGATCCTGATTCAACATATTCAAAACTACCTGTAGAGTCAAATTAAGACAATTTTATAATTGAATTAAATACTGCAGTCTATTTTCACTCAGAAAATCTTTCAACTTCAAAATATAAGCTCTTATCTTCATCAGCCTTAATAAAGTGGCTGTCTATATCCTGACCCCAGCTATTTTTTTCTACAGTTTCCCAGCTGCCTAAAGTAAATTTGAAGTTTAAAATTTCATCTCTTTTTAAGGTTAAAGCAGCTTTATAATATGATTTATCTAAGTGCTCCATCTCAAATTCCTGAGCATCATTTACTGCAAGATAAACAGTTCCAGCTTCTTTTTTAGCTGTCTTTTTTAGCTGAAGATAGATATCAATATTAACTTTGCTGCTTAGTTCTTTAACTATCTTAATCTTCTTCTGAGCTTGCTGACCAAAAACATTAAACTCAATTACTGCAGAACCTATTTTTTTTGGCTTTAAAACACCATTTTCATTTACTTTTAATAATTTAGGTCTTAGGGATCTAAATTCCCCTTCCAGGGCTGTCATTTTAAAGGAACTAGCAAAAGTTAGAACCGGATTTATTCTAATTTTAGGTCCCTTGAGACTGGTAAGATCTCTCCCAATTAACTCTATCTTCTCAATTTCTCCAACTTCTCCAAAAAAGTATAAGAGAGGGGAGTGCACACGAGCTGCCCAGGCTGATTCACTGTGGTGAGCGTCAGCTGCCTGATAATAGACAAGATCCATTGGCTCACAGCTTTGAATTTTTTTCAGCTCAGCAATAACACTTTCTGAAAATGACATGAATTTCCCTTCAGCATCACCGGTATCAAGCCAAATTTGAGATTCCAAGCCGTCATAATTATATGATCTTAATTTTTCTGCGGCATCACTTTTTCCCCACCAGAGTGAAGGAGACATAACTCCAAGTTTACCAAATAAATCTGGCCTTCTTAAACCCATATTAAATGTAACTAAGCCTCCCATTGAAGAACCCATTAGAGCTGTATCAGCAGGCCCTTTTTTTACCCGATACTTCTTTTCTATAAAGGGCATCAGCTCTTTGATAAAAAAGTTTTCATATTCTAAACCACGAGCCTTAATTTTTTCTCCCTGAAAAACTCCATCCTGATGTGCATATTCACTTAATCTCTCTGAACCCATATTATCAACAGCAACTATTATTATTTCTTCGATCATCTCTTCTCTGATCAAATATTCTGCTGTCTGATGCAGCTGCCAGGACTCCCCGGAATATGATTCTTCAGCCGTAAAAATATTCTGGCCGTCGTGGACATACAAAACTGGATAAAATTTATTATTTTGAGCAGAATAAGAGGGGGGCAGATAAACCCGGATATTTCTTTTGTTGTGCAAAATTTTTGATTTAAAGTTTTTAATAATTTCTATCTCTATATTATTTTTCAAGATCAATGAACTCCTAATTAGTAAATTTTATTTGAGTAAACTGAGATTTTATCTTAATTTAAAAACACAACTACTATAATGAAGGGAAAAACTATCTTTTAACTAATTATAAAATATTTTTTTCCTTTAATAATTCTAAAAAATAAGGCATCTGTTTTCTCCACCAGGGCCAGTCGTGATCAGCATCATAACCCCAGTAATCAAACCAGGAAGGTATACCTTTTTCAGCAAGTATTGTATCTAAAAGTCTGGTATCCCTTAAAGTATCCTCTTCCCATCTTCCCTGACCAGCACAGATAATCAAGTCATTCTTTCGGTAATGATTTAAATACCATTCATCCTGCAGTTCTTTTAAATAATCTACCGGTGAATTAAGATAAACTTCCTGGTCCATATAACCTCCGGTAAAAAATCTAGCATCATAAATTCCACTTAAGGCAATACAGGTATCAATAGCATCAGGATGGTGAAAATAAAAGTTAACAGCATGGTAAGCTCCCATACTGCAGCCAGAACTAATTATTCCTCCCTGCCAGTTAGAATGATATTTAATCAAAGGCAGCATCTCATCAATAATATATCTATCATAATTGTTATGGATTACCGCTTTATCATGTGGATGCAGATCATGATTCAGCCAGGATTCATTGTCGATACTGCTGACTGTATAGACAGTAATTTCTCCATTTTCAATATAGGTCCAAATAGCATCGATCATATCAAAGTCTTCATATTCATGAAAACTGCCGCCAGATGATGGAAAAACAAGCATCGGCTTACCGGCATATCCATAAATTTTAAAGGGCATATTTTGATTTAAATTTGAACTGTAAAAATTTCTATATTCTATTTTCATCTAATTTATACTCCCTTCGAAGCATGTTCTATCGCATATTGAACTATTTCTTTACCTTTATCCAGATCTTTGGTTCTCAAAATAATTCCATAATCTCCAATTGCCGGTGCTAAAATGGGAGATATTTCTTCGTGCCTAATTATATAATCTCCATAATTATTAAGCAGTTCGCTTAGTGAATGTTTGTAATTAATAAAGTTTTTGCGTCCGATATAGAAGCAGTTATATTTTCTGCTGATATCTGATTCAAAGCTGTTAAAACGAACTACTCTACCATATTCTTGATAAACATCAATATCATTTGCATAGTTGAACATATCAAGAGTTAAACCACCAGGAGGCCGCACATTAACCTCTAAGGCAACTATTTTCCCATCGTCCATTTTAAAATATTCAAAGTGAAAAAATCTTTCTTTTAAGTCAAAGGCATCTACTGTTTTCAAACCGGACTCTACTATGTCCTCTGGTAGTTGACGGGGAATATAATAAAACATATCCAGGCCTTCATTTACAGTCTCCATAATCCCATCGTTAAAAATCATTGAAGAAGAAAAAACAATATTACCGTCCTGATCAGTTAAACCATCAAAGGTATAAATTTTACCCTGAATATATTCTTCCATTATATAATCAAGGTCCAACTTATTTTCGTAAAAATCTACTAATTCCTGATGGTTATTTAGCTTATGTGTATCAGCAGCTCCAACCCCATTATCAGGCTTGACAACAACTGGATAGCCAACTTCTCCGATAAATTCCTCTGCTTCTGCCAGCTGATCGATTACTTTACCGCGGGCTGTATTGAGACCTGCGCGATTGAAAACTTCTTTCATTTTTGACTTATATTTCATTGTCTCAATATCTTCCGGTTTTAGGCCCTGAACATTAAAGTCTTTTCTTAATCTGGCATCTGTCTCCAGCCAGTACTCATTATTTGATTCAATGCGGTCAATTTTCCCGTGTTTAAAAGTAAAATAGCCGCAGGCTTTAAGCATCTGAGAATAATCTTCCATATTATCTACTCGATAATATTCTGTCAGTGAATCCTTAAGCTCGCTTCTTAATTCCTCGTATGGTAAATCGCCAATTGCCAGAACATTAATACCTGCTTCTTTTAAACCTACACAAAAATTATAAAAATTATTCGGGAAATAAGGTGATAAAAATACAAAATTCATGAAATCCTCCCTTTCTCTACTTCTCGCTAATTTTCTACTATAAAAAATAAAAGTATAATTTTTAAATTGATATAATTTTATCACTTACAGCTAAATTTGTAAAATTATATAGTGAAAACTATGATCAGAATGGATTATCTTCCTTGTGCTTTTTTCCCTTTATTAATGCCTCTTTTCAATCTTTTGGTCAGCTATTTTGAATACAGAAAAAATTGAGGATGCTCTATCAGCATCCTCTTAGAATTTATATTTTTATTTTGGAATTATTATTTATTTAAGCATTCATAGCTGACAAATCAGTATTCAACTGTGCAAATACATAAATTGGAGCACAACCTGGATATTCAGTTACAGTTTCTGCAACTTCCATTGCTTTTTCTACTTCTGCGCTTGATTCAAATTTCTTCCAGCAGTCACCAACAACAAATAAGTGTTTGCCAGCCGCATCATTAAAATCCAGAGAAGGAACTCCACCAGCAATTACCATAACTTCACCATTTTCTTCTATAAATTTATCAGTATCCACACTCTGTTTGAAGCTGTCTAATGATCCCCGAATATACTTATAACAGCCGGGACAGGTCTGCTGAATCAAGACATCTATTCCTGGGATGAGCCCAACTGGATTACTGGCCGGACGCTTAAAGAAAGTTCTTACACTATCTGGATCAACACCAACAGCCTCTATTTTATCTAAATTCATTTCTCCCTGGCCTTCAGAAAAGGCAATTTGAGTTGAAGGTACTTCATGAGGCTCATAACCCATAATGTAGGAAGTAAGTGCATCTACTGCAACAGTATCTTCGCCTGCAATTAAGAGGTTCATTTCTAAAGGTGTACCTTCATGAGGTCCCTGACCTTCCATAGCAATAATTCCATCAATAATTGTTAAATCTGCTTTTCTAATCCTTAAAAGATCCGCTATTTTTTGGTCAAGATCTATTCTATGAGTATCCTGCTGCTGTCCAGATGGATGCACATTTGGAATAATACCCTGCCAGTTTTTTAAGCCTAAAGTAACAGTTCCACCTAAATGAGTTTTCATCTTAGGCAGATTAATAACCACGTCTGCATCTAGAATTGGTCTAAAAACTGAAGCCTTTTTAAAAACTTTTGCCATTGGAATATCAACTTCTACCGAAGCTTCTTCGTCAAAGTACAATACTCTATCAGCTCCACCTCTATATGCTGCCTGTTCCATTTCAGCCGCTTTAAAGGCCGGTTTTGCTCTTCCAACATGTTTACCTAAGGAAGGATTATCTCCCACCCAGACTTCTCCTGCTTGAGATTCTTCTTTTAATAGAGCAACCAGAGCTTCAATTACCCGTGGATCTACTACAGAAAAACTTTCGGGTGGTGCCAAAAAAGCCAAATTTGGCTTAATCAAAACTCTATCACCATTTTTAATCAGCTTATCAATACTGCCCACACTTTTTTCGATTACCTCACGTAATTTTTCTTTGATTGCTGAAATATCTTCTTCATAACGCTTAAATTTACCACCGATAAATTCTTCATTTCCTTTCAAAGAATCAAATTTACTGATCGAAACTTTTGTACTCATTATATAACCCCCCGTGATAATTTAAATTTACCATTAATCCCAACTAAAGCTGCTTTAAAGAAAATACTTTGCCTATTTGTTTAACCCCCTTTTTATTTGAATTTTGAGAAAATTAATATTAAAAACATAAACTATCTCTATTATATATAAAATTAGACATAAAATAGATTATTCCTGCCTAAAAAAATTTATTTATTAATTTAAAATGATTTAAAACCAGCTATTAAAATAGTTAATCCAACTCTTCTAAATCATTTTTGATGGCCAAAACTGTCAAGGTTAACTTTTGTTGATAGCGGAAATTATGAAACTATAAATATTATCCACAACAAACCATCAGGTATAATTTCCTGGTATTATATAATGTTGATAGATAAGAAAAGCCGGCCTAAACCGACTTTTTCGATTATTATTATACTATCTCCTTTAATTCTTTTTCTAACCACTCCAAGAATTCTTCTTTAACAGCTTCACCGTTATTTTGATCAGGCCAGTTATAACTATTAAGTACTGTGTCTGCTCCAGCCAGTATTGCTTCTAGCTTAAACTGCTTTCCGGTTAAAGAATTAGACAGCTTTGGAATTAAATCACTGTACATCGCATCAGAATATAAGGTGGCTTCTTCAATAGTTCCTGAAGCAAGTTTTAAATTTAATTCTACTTCTCCCCATTGAAAACGGTTGTTAAAAGAAACATCAAAATCCGGGGTTTTGCCCAGTCTCCAGTCCCAGGAAGAATATTTTTTATTTAGCTCCTGCAGCTGTTGATTTTCTTCGATTTTAATTTTATTTAAAGGCTGACCCTGATTATATAAATCTGCGAAACTATTTTTAATAGCCTCTTTTACTTCTGCTATCGAAATTTCTGCCTCTGTATCACTTAAGTTCATAACTCTAGATCTGACAGACTTGATTCCCTTAGATTTTATTTTAGCATCTGAGACATTCAGGTAAGAAACCAATTTTTCAAGATCGCTATCTACTAAAACTGTTCCATGAATATAGCCGGCCTTACTGCCGAGATAATATGCATTACCTGATATCTTTTTTCCACCACATATAATATCATTGCGTCCAGAAAACTCAGCAGCTATACCCAAATTCTGCAGAGCTTTCAAAATTATTTTCAGCTTTTCTTTTAGATCATATTCCTTTCTGGGCATTAAAAGGGTATAGTTTAGATTACCTAAGTCATGAAAAACTGCCCCACCTCCAGAAAGACGTCGGGCTAACTTTCCTCCATCAGCTTCTAAGTCACTAACTCTGCATTCCTGCCAGGCATTTTGATTACGTCCAATAACAACTGTGTTATCATTCTGCCAGAGATAAAGTATTATTTCATCTTCTTCTAAATTGTCTAATAGATATTCTTCTACCGCCAGATTATACCAGGGATTATATCCCTCTCCGATTACTAAACTGGCTTTTAAATTCTGTGTCATTAACTAAAACACTCCTTAAATTTACTAATTGATTAATTTTATATTTTTTTGCAAAAGTTATTGATTAATTCCAATACATCATTTAAACGTGCCAGCTGCTTAACCCATTTTTTTGGAATACTATTAAATCCATAATATATACCGGCTAAGCCCCCTGTAATTGCAGCAACAGTATCGGTATCTTCACCTAAATTGACTGCTTTTAAAACAGATTCTTGATAAGAATTGCTGTTTAAAAGAACCCAGAATACTGCCTCCAGGGTATCAACTACATAACCGGTTGACCTTATTTCATTTTCTGCTAAGTCCTTAATGTTTCCAGCGGCAATTCGATTATAACATTTTAGTTCTGAACTAAAATTATCTTTTGCTATAAATTGATTTACATGCTTTACTGTCTGCTCATAAGACTGCTGTAGACCAGCACCCATGATAAGTCTTTGAGCATAATCGAGGTATAGATAGCAGCCCAAAATTGAGCGAGGATGAGAATGAGTGAGTGAGCTAACTTCTTTAGTTTTTTTAAATTTTTCTGCTGAATCTACATCTATTAAATAAAAAGCAAGTGGTAAAATTCTCATCAAAGAACCATTCCCATTGTCTCTTTCTCCCCCTGCTCCAGCAGCTGTTGGTTCTATTCCCTGCCTTAGCTTGGCAATTGAAACCCGGGTTGTATTACCTACATCAAATGTCTCTCCACCTGCCGTCCAATAAGCATCATCAAGCCAGCTGATAAATTTTTCTGCCTGGTCATTCAAATTATACCCTTTTAGAAGCGATTCTAAGAGACAGAGAGTTAAAGAGCTGTCATCAGACCAGGTACCTGGAACTTGGTTATAAGTGCCATAGCCCTGCATATCGCTTACAGGATCTTTTTTTAATTCTTTTCTGCTCTTAAATTCTACCGGTACTCCAAGTGCATCACCAACTAAATGTCCTATAATTCCTGCTTTTAATTTATTTTTCAACATAAGCTTAATATTTCACCTCGCTGCTCGATTCTGTTTTCAAAGTTTTAATTATTTTAAGACTAAATCTGATGGTTAATTTTAGTTTTTTATTATTTCCATTATTTTTTGATGAGCATCTTTTGCTTCTGGAAGCGGCATTAATACAAAAACATGGTTCATTTTAGGATAAACATAAGCATTGTGAGCAGCCCCCTGTTCATTTAACTTCTGATCCAGCTTCATATTATCAGGAAACAGAGCCTCATGGGTACCTGTAAAAATAGATATTTTGCCCAGATTCTTTAAATCATCATAGAGAGGACTTATGATTGGATCATTTAAATCCTTATCATCTGACCAAATTTCTCTAACCACATCGAAACCTTTGGAAGCCAGCATAGGGTCTCTTCTTTCATAATCAAAAATAACCGGATTATCCAGGACCATATCAACTAAAGGTGATAGTAGAATAATGTCTTTACTTGGATTTTTTATTATTTAGACTAAAAACCTGCATATTTTGGTAGTTATCTTCTTCAATCTTAGTTTTAAATTTCATTTCAGGTAGTTTATAATCTTTTTTGTTTTTCTCCGCCTGTAAAGCCACCATCTTTTTTGTTTTTTCTCGGCTGGATAGATTTTCTTTTGTTTTAGATGTATATCTAAGATATTTTTCAAAGAGAAAACTTTTTAAAGAACGCCTTTTCTCATAAATTTTAAAAGTCACAGTAATTGCTCCTTTTTAATTTAAATTAGTTTCAAAATCTAAAAAGAGTTACCAAAACCGATATTAAAAATTGGATCAGAATTTAGATTATCAAAACCAATATCAGCTCTAACAGGTCCTAAAAAAGAATAATATATTATTCCTATTCCAGCAGGATTTCTAATTTTTTGTTCAAATTTTTCTCCTACAGCAAAATCGAGCTGTTTTTCTACAAGGCTGGTATCACTTTTCTGCAGTCCTTTGATCTCAATTTCCGAGATTTAAGCTGCTCCCACAGGAAAAACTGCTGTTAAAATATAGATTGCAAATTTAATATACTTAAGCCAGGCTTCATTGATCGCTTCTGGAACAATTAATTGTAAAATTTTATAAATCGAATCATTAAATAGTTTGCTGACAATGTAACAGACCAATAAGGCAACCAGAAAGGTAACTATTAATAATAGATAAAACATAGATCTACCTCTTTTCTATTTGGGTTTAAGTTAAGTTTAAACTGAGTTTAAGCTTCCAAAAAACATTCAGGAATCTTATTTAATATTCCCTGATATCTGATCATCTCAATACTTTTATTCCACAATTGATTCTGCAGTTCCAATTTAGATGCAGCTGCTGACGGTTTCTTTCTCTGCTTATTGATAAAATAGCCACCGCTTTCTCCTTTAACTTCATCAGATAGTGCCAGATAAACCGGTGTTTCTGCACTTTTTTTAACAGAAGAACCTCCAGCTCCCCAACCTTTACGAAGCAGTTTAGTATTAATTACTCCGGGGTGGAGACAGTTGACTGATATATCCTCTAAAATTTTATCCAATTTAATAGTAAATAAGATCATTGCTAATTTAGAATCAGAATAAGACTGGCTGCCATTAAATTTAATTGGATCCCAGATGTCATCAACATCTAAATTGTGAGCATGAACCATTGAAGAAAAATTTGCTATTCTCGGATCAGCCAACTCTTTTGCTGTTTCTCTCCCTATTCCATCAGTCGAGCCGGTAATTAAAATAGTTTTCATCAGCTAACACCTCACTATTTTTAGTTCTAAAATTCTAGTTTAATTATTTTTCGTAATCAACTAAAACTCTTTTAGCAGCTGTTTTTCCTATAAAATCTTTAACCTTTTCGTGTTCTGGATGGATTTGGTACTGCTCAAGATCAGAAAGATTTTCAAATTCAGTAATTAAAACCAGCTCATAGGCTGCATCACTTTCATTAATATTTTTGCCTACTTCTAAAAATTTAATTTCATCAACTAAATCCTTAAGTAAAAGCAGTTTCTCTACTGCTATTTCAATATTTTCTTCTTTCAAATTTCCTGCAGCAAAATCTTTAAATTTCCACATTACAACATGTTTAATCATTTTTATGACCTCCATTATATTTTATATAAATATCAGACGAAGATGAAATTATTAATAATTTGAACTAAAATATCATTTTTTAAAAATGAATCAGAAAATTAAAGCTATTAAATTTAGAATTAGATAGATAATAATAACTATTTAGCAATTTGAGCCAAATAAAAAGAATTTCTTTTTTCTCTATCTACATCTTTTTTTGTTTTTTGATTCTGAGCTGTTTCATTAAATTCTTCAGCAGCATCTATATTTAAACTTTTGAGTAGTTCTTTAGCCTTTTTATAATCATTTTCTGACACATAGAGTTCTATATTATAGGCAGAATAACCCATATAGATCACTGTATGGAGGTGATTTTTACATAAATTTAATAATTTTTTCTGTTTTATCAACCATTCTTTTTAATGAATCATTAACTCTTTCCTGATATGCTTTTTTATTTAAATATTCCCAGTCTATATCTTCATAATTAGTCACCATCATACCAAGGATCCATTCTTCCTGCCACTTTTCATTCCAGTGTACATATGCATTTAATCTATCAATTATTATATCTTCAATCCCAATAAAATAAGCAGTGTGCTGGCCGATTTCAAGCTCCATTAATTTATCATCTGCTCCCGCAAGTGGTCCTGATGGAGTCTCAACAGCTAAATCTAACTTATTTGAATCAAGAATCCAGTATTTATTATCTCTATAGAAACCTAATTTTTCTAGTATTTCTCCTATTTTTTTGGTAGAAGTCTCACAGACCATATCAACATCCATAGTAGCATATCCCCCACCAGTGTAAAATTCGACAGCCTGGCCACCAACTACTACTGGAGTAAGATTTAAATTTTCTTTAATAGCGGAAGTTAAAACGGCTATTATCTTTATCTTTTTAGAAAAATTATCAATATCTTCATTCAAAATGATATCTATTTCTTTTTTATAATCCATTTAAAGCACCTCAATTTTTAAGTTTATATTTTCTATTCCCTATTTTTTTAAGTTTATTTTCCCGGGATCTAATCATCATTTTAAATAAAAACATTTCTTTCTCTGGATTTCTTTCTCTGGATCCACTACGATAATTATTCCTTTCATTTATGTCAGATAACTGATTTTCTGAGGTCTTTTTATTAGCAGATTTTAAATAGTTTCTTACCTTTCTCATTTTGGACTGTTTATTTTTTTTATTATTTCTGTACTCAGCGAAAGTTTTTTTGGGCATTCTTAAAACCTCCCTACTACCTAATTATATGGCTGTTAGTCCTTTTTAACATTAATTTCATTTTGATTATATCACAGAAATTAGCATAATAAAATCATTTGTAAGTTGCAGTTTTTTGCTTTGTACAGCTTTATAAATTAATTTTAAGAAAAATAAAAGTTTGACATATGTTCATAATTGATTATATAGTAATATAGCTGTAGGTACAGTACCTACAATGATCTTTTACGGACTGCAGACAATTAGTCCTCAATATTTTTTTATCCTGGCATTTATTTCAACATCTCTAGTTTCCATGGCAGTTGGAACTGCTGTCGGAACTGCCAGTACAATTGGACTGGCCTTAATCAGCATTGCTCAGACGATAGGTCTCAGTCTACTTTTAGCTGCAGGAGCGATTATCTCCGGCTCTTATGTAGGAGACAGAATGTCACAGGTCTCTTCTATTGCCATTATCACAGCTCACAGTTCTGGTGCAAACCTGATGGATATGATTTATCATATGCTTAAAACAGCTATTTTACCATACCTGCTCACTGCTCTGGGATTTCTCTTTCTTGGTTTAAAAAATTTTTCCAGTACTACAAATATAGCTAATTTAGAATCATTGAGTAAAATGCGAATGAACATTTTCAGATCTCTTTCTGGCTGCTGCTGCCTCCAATCTTAATAATTGTGCTGGCAGTCTTAAAAGTACCCACTATTATCAACATTGCCCTAAATATTCTATTTTCTTTATTAATGGGGATTTATTTTACAGAAAGAGGCTGGTCAGAACTTTTAAATATTATATTTAGAGGTTTCAATAATAGAACAGAAATCGTATTTATAGATAATATTCTGGACCGAGGTGGTTTGACAAGTATGCTAGAACTTATTTCTTTAATAATTTTTGCTGTGCTTTTAGGTGGACTTTTAGAAAAAATGGGGGTTCTTAACAGCCTCTTAAAACCATTCCTGCATCTGATCAAGAAAAAATTGCACCTGATTTCTGTTACAATCTTTTCCAGCATTCTTTCTGCTGCTTTAGGCTGTAATCAATTTCTGGCTGTATTTTTATCTTTATTGACAAAATAACTCCCGCTTTCACCTTTAACTTGATTCGAAAAGGCAAGATAAACTGGAGTCCCTGCCAATGCCATCAGTTGAACCAGTGATTAAAATAGTTTTCATCAGAAAACACCTCCAATTGTCTACCCAAAATTATATTAAAAAATTAGAGTAATCAGATTTAAAAGCAGATAAAAAATTATTATTATTTTTGCTATCTGAGCCAGATAAAAAGAAAAACTTTTAACCTGATCACTGCTCTTTATTTCTTCTGTCTCTTGTTCTATTTCCGCAATTTCAGCTTCAGCATCTAAATTTAAATCTTTTAAAAGTTCTCTAGCCTGCTCATAATCTTTTTCTGCAACATATAGTTCAATATTATAGGCAGAATAACCCATATAGATCATGCTGTAGCCGCCAAATTCATCATGACGAACAATGACTTCTATATTATTGTCATTAAGCAGCGCTTCTATCATCTCTGCTTCTCTGACACCGGTTGTTATTAAATGCTGCAGTTTAAAATCAGTCATTTTTCTGCTCCTTATTGATAACCGTTTATTTAAAAACTAAATTCTATGGTTAAGACTTCAATCCCATTTTTTATTAATAACTCTGCTGTAATATCACTTTTTTTGCTTCCATAATTTAAAATAATTTCAGCAATTTTAACGTTTATCCAGTTCTTCAGCCTCTATATTTTGATAATTATTATTTGTTGAGTAACAGGCATTGTTGGCCAAAATATCTGGAATAGTTAATTTATTTTTACCATCAGGCAGCATACCATTTGCAGGTCATTATTAGCCTCCTTATTTCTCTACTATGCCGCTGCCGTCTAACTGATAATAACTACTTCCAGCACAGTCCTTACACAAGACTTTATCATCTTTTTGAACAGCTTTTGCAGCCATTAGCTTTTCGCCACACCTACTGCACTGCTTGTTATCAAAAATAGGTGCATAATCAGGCAGCTCAATTTCAACATCTGCTTCAATTTTAAATAATTTATCAGGATCAGCTTCAATTATTTTAAATGCTGTCTCCTGCCAGAGTTCCTTCATTTTTTCCTCTTCTTCTCTGCTCCCATTTCTATCTGCTACAACTTTTTCAAATAATTCAGCTGCTTCTGGATATTCACGCTCAATCAAATCAGAGTCCTTAAAATAATATCTCAGATTCTTAGTCGAATCTCCTCTTTTGACAAAGGTAACTGCTGTTTTTCCAAAATCACGATAGATAAGTGAGTTATTGCCAAAAGTGGTGCCTGCCGTATATTGGATCCCATCACTAAAGCAGCTGTTGGTTTCCACTACAGCAAGCAGATCCTCCATCCCATCATTTTCTGCTCCAAATCTTTTTAGTACATCTGCAGCAGCCAGCACTCCCAGAGCAAGATAGGGGCAGTAATGTCCATGCAGTTCCCCCGCTTTAAGCAGTAGATCATGCTGATTCTGATATTTTATCAATTTATTAATCCTATAGCGCGGTGTCTTTTTCTGCAGAGATAATGTCGGCTGATCCATAAAAGAAGCGTAAGGTTTGATATCAATAACTGGAGTTCCATCTATCGCATCAAGACCATAGACATGCAGTTTATTACCCTCTCTTTTTAATAATTCTACTGTAGTAATTCCAATTGGTGTCGGTCTGCGGGGACTTCTCGAGGTAAAAAGACCTCTTTCTGGTCCCCTCCTTCTTTTGCTGATTAGGTCATAGCCTTCTGATTTATGAAAATAGAAAAGAATCTGCAGATATTCATAATCTTCTATCTGATCAAGGCCATCTACATATTCTGCTTCAACCTCAATAATGCTTTTAGTTTTTCTCATCTCATCCGGTCCAACAGGTTCTTTATATTTACTTCTAACTTCTCCTATTTTATTAATTTCCATAGTCATCTCCCTCTGATGTTCTAAAACTCATTATTAGCTTTAACTTTCCTTGCTTTAATTTTACCATTAAAAAAGATTTATTACAAAAAACAGCCTCGTAAATTGTTATCGAGGCTGCTCATTTATAAATATTTTTATTTTTAGTTGTTATAATGTTCTTTAACTAAATCAGCTAAATTTATATTTTCAAGTTTAGAAATTGGGGTCAGCATTGTTATATTAACTACCCCCGGAGCTCTTCCAATGCTGATATCTCCATTAATTGTGACTCGGTTTTTTACTTCATCAAGAGAATAATCTAAAAGTTCAGCCAGCTTATTTAAACCATCTGCAGCCGCTGAATTTAAATCAGCACCGCTTCCGATCATCTGGATTGGATACATTTCATCTTCAATATTATCCAGACCAATACTCTGAGCATCTTTATTAATTTTTTCTCTTTCGGAAGCAGTATAGGGCTTAGTTAAAGGGGTTAAATCCTCAATATTAGGAAGTATAATTGGCCCGAGATTATTTAAATTTTTGATTAAATCAACAGTAACTTCTACTTCTGCTGCAATATCAGTTGTGTGTCCGGCAATTTCTCCATCTCCCTGCATTGCATGAACATCACCAATATATACTCCAGCTCCTTTTGTTTTAACAGGAGCAATAACAACTGCACCTTCCCGAACTTCATTAACATCCATATGAGCATCAGTTCTATTATCAAGCTCATCTTCAGTACAGGCAAATTCGTGTTTCGCCCCCAATAAAAACTGAGCAAAATCACCTGCATTATGAGAAGAAGGCATATCCATTGCCGGCACTGTACCAATATTTCCTACCATTGGAATTACTCGGGCAGGAACTCCCGGCATATCATGTTTGGCAAATGCATTAATTGAATGCTGCATTCCCTCTGGAGTTAAATTGCTGTATTTATCAGCATTTTTAGAAATTTCACTGCTTAAATTTTCATCAATTGTGATTCCAAATTCTCTTTTTCGATCAAAATACATTGTATAGCCATGAGGCATCTTAAAAGGAACAACCGGGGAATCACAGTTTTTACATTTAACTGCATTTTCTCCAGTTCCATCTAAATATGTATCTGGATTTTTAGTGCCACAGTTAGGACAGTAACTATCAATTCCTGGATCACTTTCAAAATAATCTGACTGAGCCTCGTCAGTTCCAGAAGAGGTTGCACGGGATAAAACATTTATATTTTCAATTTTTATTGCCACTGCATCGCCCACTTCTGCTCCTTCTACTCCAACTGGCTTACCAACTTCGTGCCAGCTTCTAATTTTAGGAGTAATCATGTTTCCCCAGCAGCCAGGATTGGTTCTGGTGATAAATTTTCCTCCAGAAACCAGTGTATCAATCATTTCTACTCCAGGACCAACAATATCAGTTGTTTCATCACAGTAAACTAATTTTTTCATTCTCCCACCTCCATTATATTGTCTTTATCAGATATATTATATTACTAAAATACAGAAAATTCAAATTAAAATATGATAAAAAACCTGAAATTAACTAATCTAAAATATAAATTTATTAATCTGCTCTGGATTTTTATCTTTTTTATTTTTAATAAAGCTTCCATTATCCAGCTCTCTGGAAGCTGCTGCCAGTTCTTCCCTGCTGTTCATTACAATTGGGCCCCCCAGGCAATCGGCTCTTCTAATTAAAAAAGCATTGGCATTAAAATCTGCCGGCAGTTCAAAGGTGAATTCACCCTACAGCGTCTGAGTTTAACTCCTGCTCCATCATAAAGTCTTGTTATTTTGTTTTTCCCGCAGCGGAGAACTTTCCCCTGGCCAATCTTTTCATATTTAAAGAGTTTGGTCTTACATTTAGCACATTTTATTGTCAGCATACTATCAGTCCTCCGAGTGATAAATATAATAATTTTTGCGTGCAAAGTAAAATAAGGTGATCCAGATACCCATCGGCACTAAGGTTACACCAACTAAAAGAAGAGTAACCCAGAGCTTTAGTTCCATATATCTGGAATAATAGACCAGTGCAATAACATAAAAGATAACAGAAATAGTTCCGACCAGGTATAAATTACTATTTACACTGATTATTATATTAGAAATTATTAAAATTAGTATTGATATCAAATACAGTTTACCTGATTTATCTGAAGTAAAACCCTTAAATATTGATTTGAGCATTATCCAGCTCCCTTCTCTTTTTATATTTAAATTTAAAACAAAATGATCTGCAAATTTATCTAAATTATCACTGTAAGGATAGCTTGTCCTTTCCCTGAAGATTAAAGACCCAATCTGATCAATTCCATCTACTCTTCTAGGAGCAAATGTTTAATGATAAATAGTCTGCAGAAAGCTGATCTGTTAGATAAATATCTTCTGCAGTTTTATAAAAGTTCTGACCATCGTGATGAGCTTTGAGAGCTTCTATCTTAAAAATCACCGGCTGATTGGTTCTCCTTACGGCCACTTTCTCAGCTTCTTTGACTCCAACACTTAAGTGAACATAATTTCTCCCCATCGGCTTCAGTCCGACATTCATTATTTTAGCCTGAACTTCTGGCCTTGTTCCGTGGTAGAGAATCGCGGGCGGCTTTACAGCCTGATAGTCAGGATTAACTCCCTCTATGCTGTGGCCGTAGTTGGCCCTGATTCTTTTTCGCCCCTCTAAAAAGCTAAAGCGGCCTTTGTCATCATTTTTTACTAATTCAATCAGATCAGCTTTAGTGATACCTTTAAATTTCCTCTGCAAAGCAGCTAAAAGTTCATCAGTTTTAACAGAAGCATCAGCGGCCAGTTTTAAATCAAAGTCCTCAGGATGGTGGCGTAAAATATAGGAAACAGTTTTTGAAAGTTTGGTTCTATTCATTTAAGATCACCTAAGTTTTAATTAGTAATTTATTTTTATTATAACATAGACTAAGGCTAACTGCGAAGATACTTATTCTTCTTTAAAACCAGGAAATAGACATAATCGAATATATTTTCAAAGTTTTTATAAATGTCATAATTTTTATATAATTCAATCAAATATAAAGGAAAAAAATTATTTTTCTTTAATTATATAATAAGAAGGGAGGATAAAAATGACTTATTTAAAGAAATCGCTGGTTTTTGCTGCTTTACTAATTTTAATTTTGGGATTATCTTCGATTTCAATTCTAGCTCAGGAAAGTTCTGGCATTCCTTTTGACAAGCTTAAAACCCCTACCAAATTACAGGATATAGTTAATAATTTTGACAAACTTGAATATAAGTTTTCATCTTTCAAAGCAGGAGAAAAAATTCAACAAATAAACGTTAAATTTCAGTATCAGGGTAAAGAAAAGGTAGATAATCTTCAGACAGATAAAATTTTTATTGAAAGTTCAACAAATAAATCATCACAGATTTCTCAGATGACTTTCTGGTTAAATGATGGTCAAATTGTAAAGCTGATACAGGATAAACAGCAGATTCCTGCTACAATAGCTAACTCAATGAAGAATAAATTTCTGCAATCTATCTTCTTTCCTTTTTATCACTTTGAGGAATTAAACCTTAAAAAAATTGCTTCTGAAGCTAAAGTTACCAGAACACAGGAAATGATAGATGAAAAAGAAATTGATATAATTAAAATAGAATCAGACAATCTAGCAGAGTCTGAATTGGAATCAGGGTCTGTAAAACTGGCAGATTTTGAGGAATTTATGATGACAGTAGGTTTTACTTATTTAACTCTAGAAGAAGCTGAAGCAGAATATGACGAAGCTTTATTTGAAGTTACTGGGATTGAATTACGATAAATTTTATAACAGCAAAAGATCAGGAAATGTAAAGAAAAAGTTTCAGAATCACTTTTACTACCGGTCAAGAATTCTTAATTAAAAGGGAGGTTTAATAATATGTGTAAAAGTAAGAGAAAATTATTTTCTACAGTTTTGATAACTACAGTTCTTATTTTCATGTTTCTGACCCCGGTGCTGGCATTTCCTGAAGACACACCAAATAAAGATGTTACAGGGAGTATAGATCATCCTCTAATTTCCCGTTTTCCAGGCTCCTATATTAGATTTTATGAAAGCAAAGATTATGATGAATTCACTCTGCCTTTAAATAAACTGAATAAGGCAGAATTTGGTGATCAATACAAAGAATTTACTGAAAAAGGGCTGAGAGTTGAAGGTAAAATGACACAGCATTTCTATGTTGTTCCGAAAAATCATTCTTCACTGGAAATTTTCAGAAATTATGAACAGGCATTAAAGGGGAAAGATTTTGAAATAATAGCCAGGAAAAGTGGAGGTGTTGATGAGGATTTTAAGACTTCACTTTATAACGGGATAGATTTTAAAGACGCTTCTGAAACCCACTTTGAGGGAGTGTGGGCAGATAAAGAAAGTGGCCGCTATCTGGCAGCAAAATTGAGCCGAGCTGAAGGTGATGTTTATATTTCTCTTTTCACTGCCAAACATGGATTTTATGGAGGAAAGTGGCCAGACGGACAGCCTGCAGTCTTCCAGGTTATTATTGAAGAAACAAATCTTGAGACAGATTTGATCAATGTTGAAAGTGTTATGCAGGATATTAATAGTAAAGGTAAGGCGGCTATTTATGGTATCCAGTTTGATGTCGATAGTGCTGAGATAAAGGAAGAATCAGAACCAACAATTAACAAAATTGCAGAGCTTTTAAAAGAAAATCCTGATCTTAATCTCAATGTTGTGGGTCATACAGATAGCACCGGTAATTTAGACTATAATATAGATCTATCCGAAAGAAGAGCCGAATCTCTGGTAGAATTCCTTGTTAATAATTACAATATTGATCAAAACCGACTTAATTCCTTTGGAGTTGGTCCCCTGGCTCCTAAAGCAACCAATGAGACTGAAAATGGAAGAGCCAAAAATCGCCGCGTAGAACTGGTTAAAAAATAAATTAATCCAATAAAAATTAAACAAAAAACTTTTATCCCTACTGTAATAATATTTTCATTCAGTAGGGTTTTTTTGCAAAATTAAAAACCTCAATTTTCTTTTATACTCACTAATTTTAATAAGCTTCTTAAAATAATCATAGTTAATGAAACTGAGAAAAACATTGCTCGTAACCCCAACAGATCAGCTGTATATCCAATTATCGGAGCGGCAGCAACAATAAATATAGTCCTAAATTGAGACTCAATTGATAGCATGGTTGCTCGTTCTTTTTCTTCAATTATATTAGCAATATAATCAAGCATTATTGGTCTTCTTAAATTTCGAATAACATAAAAAATTATAAAGAGAATAATAATTAGATAGGTAAAACCGCTGTTAATCATTAAACCAATGATGGCAATTATGAAAACTGTTAGGATATAGGTTAGATTTAAACTTTTACTGCTTTCATTAAATTTATTTTTTATCTTAAAAGCATTGCGGCTCGCATAAGAACTAATCAGATAAATAACTGCATATGATAATCCAAGCAGGACTGAAAGTCTTTTTTCTTTTGCAAAGCTGAGCAGCAGCGGCAGTGAAATAATTTCAAGCTTTAATACAGGCTGCAGATAATCTTTTAAAATTTTAAAAAATCCATCATAGACTCCAGAATTTATAATTCCCTTTCTTAAATCCTTCAACTGAAGCATCAGTTTTTTAAAACTTTCTAATCCAGAAAGGAGAAAAACTTTTAAATCCAAAACATTAGTAGTTTTTCCATCTAAATAATCAGGATAGGTAGAAATTAGAATAAAATCCAGTATATAAGGTAATATGGAAAATAAAAAGATTAATCTGTAATTTGATTCAATAAAAACTATCAAGCCCCCAATTACTGCAGAAATCGCTGAGCCGATTAAAGAGTACGATTTTGTTCTCCCATAAACCTCTGTCTTTTTTTCTGCAATATTATTTTGGTCAAGATATAAAAAGATAATTGCCTTATGAGTTCCACTTCTAAAAGCTTCTCCGATCCCAAATAAAACCATTGCCAGACCAATGCTTAAATAGATACTGCTGTAGTAAAAAAGAATGAATGAAAAAATATAGAAAACAAAACATATCTGCAGACTTTTTTTGCGGCCGTAGTTATCAGCAAAAATACCTGAAGGTACTTCTAAAATATTTTTTGTGATTTCTCGAATCGAAATTAAACTTCCAATTTGAAAATATGAAAATCCGAGACTTAAGAAAAATATATAGAGAAATGGCTCAAAGAATTTAAGATTTTTTAAGAGTCCATAAAAACCAAATTTTTTTATGTTTTTATCCTTTTTAATATTCATCTATAATTCTCCTAAATTAGCTAATTTCTATTATATATAATTCTTGATTATCAGCATGATATCAATCCTTTCAAAATAGTTATCACTGTGGACATAGCCTTTTGCAGATGCTAATCGTCAGCTTCTGCCTCAAAAAGCCCCATAATCTTATTCAAAATGGCTCTTGGATTTTGCAAAAAATCTGACTGAGAAAACTCCAGCCGTTTTGTTTTTAATTTAGCCAGTAGTTTATCTTCTTTGAACTTAATCGTTACTTCTCCAATCTTAAAACCTTCAATCTCTTTATTTTGATCTAAATTATTATTCTTAAATTTAAGCTTAATATTTTCCTTGAGCCGCTTCAACTCCAACCAGAGCCGCCACTCTTTTAGAGAGCGGATGCTAAGTTCAGGCAGAGTATCTGCTTTTTTGAGCAGCATCAGGTTGGAATAAATATGGCTGCCGCTGACTCCATAACCCTCTGCTTTAATTTTTTTACCGAGCTGCTGCCAGCTTTCAACTTCAAAAAGCAGATAATCCTGATCAGAATTTTTGCTGTTGGAAGGAAAATCAATTTCTTCTCTTTTGATTATTTTTTTATTCTTAATTTTGCCGTAATAGCGGACTCCACTCTCTCTGCCAAACTTTGCTTTACTCTGAAAAATAGCTATGTACTCTAAATTATAGTTTAATACTGACTGCTGCAGCGGTAGATAATAGAGTTTATTGTCAAGCAGATACTTCAGCTGCTTTTTGCTGCGCAGTGATCCGAGCAGCAGATCAACCTTAAATTCAGGCTCAGGTCTGAATTCATCCGCAGCAGCCGGCAGCAGGTTGCGCTCAAAATTGCTCTGAGCTGATTCGTCAATTATATTTTCTAAAAAGTCAGCTAGCAGTTCTGTGCTGCCGGGTAAAAAGGGAAAGGCTCCAATATTGACCTGAACAATGCTCTGGTAGAATTTGTGTTCTTTAAACTTTTCCTGATCGTGGTAGGGAAAGAGCACATAGGCCCCAACCATTGTCCGCCGGTAGTCTTCTCCCATTTCTGCGGCTACTGCATCCCGGTAGCGGTGCATGGTATTGATATCTGATTCTTCCGGGCCAGGAATACCATTGTACCTTTTGCCATATCCTGTACCTTCTTCTGCATTATTGAGCCTGTATTTAGCATCAAAAATGAACTTATACTGATTGTCAGAATCATTTTTGCTGAGTGAAAGAATATTATCCGGCTTCTGATTGGTGGTAATAGAATCTCCGCTTGCTCTGTTATAGCTTAAAGTAAAGTTCTCCCCGGTGATTGGATTCTGATATTCGACCTCTGCCGAAGCTCCTTGAGAAAGGGTAACATTGATGCCGCTGTAATCCAGCTCAATGATGTTGTTTTTAACCATCCTATATTTATCCTGGAGCAGACTATTTAATTTAAGAAAAGTCCAGTATTCATATAGCTGCCAGAGTTCCTTAATTGAAAGCCTGAAGATATAGCCATTCAGAGAAAGCCCCTTTAAAAGCATCAGGTAATATTTATATAATTCCTTGTAGCCGGGGGCCATCTGCAGCACCAAAGAAATCGAATCAATCTTCTGCAGCTCACCCACCTCAGCCAAGAATGAATGCTTGAGTTTTAATTTAAGCTTTCTGATCATCTTATCGATTTCAGCAATCAAATCCTGATCCGGATTAAGCTTGGAACTGCGGTAATTTACTTTAAAATGTTTAAGCCTTTTGATCAGCTCTGAGAAACTCCATTTGATAAACTTATTTTCAAAATTATCATAGCTCAGCTTTTTCTCAACTGCCAGCATCTTTTCCGGCAGCTTGAGCTCCTGGTCATAATGGCGGCTGTTTTTATTCAACCACTTGAGGCTTTGTCGACCCACTTTTTTGACTCTCGCGGCAGGCCTAACATTACGCTTTCGAATAATCCTGTGGTGTGGTGACTCTTCTACTCTTTTAAGTGCTTTAAATAAATCTTCAAAAATATTTTCAATAATTACAAAAAATTCAGCTTCGGTGATATTCTGCTTTTCGGAAATTTTCATCTGCTGGTAGGTCTTTCTCAAAAAATCATAAGCCAAATTATATACTTCCTTATTGACTTCCTCTAAAAGCTGACTGTAGTCCTTTTGGTAGTCAATTTTACTCGGAAAAACTTCCAGTTTGAAAGTTAAAACCACCTGAGAGTTACTGCGAATTTCAAACTCAGAATAACCGATATCACTGCCGAAGTTGATGCTGCCGTAAAGCACATTGGGATTATCATTAGGATGTGACAGAGATTCTCTGATCTCGCGATTGGGATGGTAGATCTCAATCGGCATTTCGGCTTCCAGATAAAAATCATAGTTTTGATATTCAAAAAAGAGGGGATAGCTTTTAATAGAATTATAAGGGCTCAACTTGAGCTGATCTATTTCTGGATCGTGATATTTAAAATCAAAGTTCTCTTTTAAAGTTGAGCTGAAGCTGCAGACAGCCTGAGCTTTATTTGCCTCCGGAAATTCTTTTTCGTGATCAGGATGCAGAGGTTTACCCTTGATGTTTAAAGAAAGTTTATCATTTTTAACTGTGATCAAATCTATCTTTTTAGCAGCCATTTTATCACCTTAATATCATAATTAATTTTCTCGAAACTCAATATTATTTTCTTCACACCACTCAATTGCTATATCCTTATATCTCTGATCTTTATAATCATACCACTGATCTTCTATATCATACTGATAAATCTTATCTTTAAACATTCTAAAGGCACCATTTCCTCGAATAGCATAAAGAAGTTCCTCTCTTAGTTCTTCATCTTCGATTGAATAGCAAAAATCTTCCATAATACTATAGTCATCAATTTCATAGTCATCCGGAAGTCTTATATAGTCATCAGTTGAGATAATATCAACTGCAGCCTTAATATTCTCCCGCTGCCATTCTGGAAATTTATCAAGGTCAGGATCTTCCTCTCCAGCTCTTAATTCATCATCCATTATCATGAAAACTTCACCAGTTTTTTTATAATAAAAATAATTGCTCTCTCTGGTTCTAAGTTCTAAAGCTTCTAATACATCCTCTAAATCAACTTTAAGTTTCATTTTTTAACACCTCTATTCTTGAAAATAATCAAAATGATTTTCCATGTTATAGCTGTTATATTTTTTGAAGATTTCTCTAGCTATCTTTTTTAACTCCTTTGCAAAATCCTTGAGAAATAATATTTAACTTCCAGAATAAGCACAGACTCCAACTCGGGGAGAATTAACAACCGGCAGTAGATTATCAGTTCCTCTCATACAGTCATTTTCTTCATGTTTATCAAGACAGTCACTGCAGTACCAACCACCATTATAACAACTTGAACAGACAAATTCAGCAAGATTATCACAGTGACTGCACTTAATCTCAGGCTGGTGATTCCTTGCCAGAACACTGATCTTTTCTTCTCTTTCCTCTGCTTTAAATACATTAACTACATTCAAATCCAATTTAGTATAAGAACCAAAATCATAGATATATGAAAATTTAGTTTTTTCTCTTAAAACATCTTTGATTTTATGATTCATATTAAGTCCACTGAATGTAAAGTGCTGCTCATTAATTTCAAATTCACTCAGATGATTACAGCATTCGAGCCAGATATCACGCAAAAACTTGTCAAAATCACTTAACTTAGCGTCTGCTTTAACCTGCAGCTGCAGCCAGTAGTCTGACCAATTTGTACCCTTGACATAAATATGATAATATTTGATTTCCTGAGACTGACCTTCTTCAATTATCTTTTCATAATTCTTATTTAGACATAATTTTAAGTGTCTGGACATTCCTGATTGAGTATATTCATTTGCACAAATTTTGCATTTGCCTTTCATAAAAATTAACCCTCCAAATTATTTTTTTGATATATTAAAAATAACGTTCAAGCTCAGACTTTATCTCTTGCTGATCAACTTTAAGTATCGACAGTATTCCTTTTTCTGCCAGAGATATTCAATCTCTTTAATACCTAACTCAATTATATATTATCAACAACTTAAATGAAAGTTAAACAGACTGATAAGCAAAATATAACTTGCTGATATAAATCTAATTTTATATAATATAACAGAGGTGATTTATATGAGTCTTTCGATAGAAGATTTAGAAAAAATGGCAGCAGAGCAGTCTTTTCAAAAAGGAATAAACTATTACCAAATGAATCTAGTTAATAATCCACTTATTGACGGAAACACTATTAAAGCTGAAGTATCAGGAAGCAGTTTTTCTTTATATGATGTTGAAATGAATATTGATGATCCTTCCAGTAATCACTGCAGCTGTCCTTATGATTGGGGTGGAATTTGCAAGCACCTGGTTGCCCTTGGGTTATACTGGTGCAATGATAAAGAAGCTTTCCGGAAAGTTAAAAAAGAAAAAGCCAAATTAAAAAATGAACTGGATCGGCTTTTTAAGTCTTTAACTAGAGAAGAGCTAACAGAACTGCTTGGTGAATTTGTTTATGAAAATGATAATTCTAAATCTAAAGTTTTAAATTTTATTCAGGATAAGGGTAAAATGAGTAATGAATTATACCTTGAAAAGCTTAAAAGTTTAAAAAACCAGGCATTTGCTATTCTAATGGAGTTCAATCAATATGGTGGAGGTCCTATCAACGAAGAAAATAATTTTTTTGAGTTTATTAATGAAATGGAGAAATTAATTAACAAATTAGATATCCCTTCTTCTTTACGACATGAAATTATCAATGAATTTATGGGAGAATATTTAATAGGTAATTCTGGCTTAGATGACCCGACCCTTGATATTGTATATAGTACAGCCCGGAACAAAGATGACTGGGAATTAATAATTCAGCATCTAAAAAAATCTGGTAGTAGATATGATCAGGAATTAATAATGAAAATATATTTGAATAAATTACATAATGAAGAAAAATATTTAAAACTCAGAAAAAAACAACTTAAATATGGAATGGATTATTATAAGTTAGCTTGCTATTATCAAGATATTGACCAGGAAGAAAAAGCAGTTCAAATTGCCTTAAAAGGTGAAAAAGAGGGAGAAGGACGCATTATAGATAATATTACTTTCCTGAAAAAATATTATCAGAAACAAAATAATTACCAGAAAACTCTGGAATATCTAATCAAAGAATATAAAGAGTCCCCCTCATTTGAAAAATATCTATCTGTTTTGGATAACTGCAAAAAAGATGATAAAAAACAGATAAAAAATGATTTAATAAGTTATTTAAAAGAAAGTAAATATTCCAGATATAATAATGAGCTTGCTTTAATATATGAATCTCAAAAAAATTACGAAGAAATACTAAAATTAGTAATGGCCAACAAAATATATCCTGATAATTTCAGTGAATTACTAATCAATAAATTCCCACACGAAATGATAGATTACTATAGTCAGAAAGTACAAGGTTATATAAATAACAAAAACCGTTCTAGTTACCAAAGCGGTGCCCAAATTGCTTTAATTATAAAAGAAATATATACAAAAATTCTAAAATCTTCATCAAAATGGGAAGATTATATCCAAAATATTCTTGAAAAATATCCTCGTCATCCAGCACTTCAAGAAGAATTTAAAAAAATTTTCTAAATTAGGAAAGAAACTTTCTAATAAAATAAATAGAATTGAAATATGAAGATTAGACAAATTTAAATCGCCGGTTTCCCGGCGTTATTTTTTATCAGCTTTATGTCGCAAACAAGCGTTTTTAAACTCCGCTTAAGTTATTGAAGCCTGATAGATTTTAGATACTGCATCTTTAAGCACCTGATTAAATTTTTCGTCTGACTGATCAACTTTCAGGTCCTGAAGTAGAGCTCTGGAAAAACTTGCAATCATATTATGATTTTTAGAAAGCTTATCTACAGCTTCCTTCTGACTATAACCACCAGATAAAGCTACCAACCTAACTACATTTGGATGTTCAATAATTTCCTTATAAAAATCTGGCTGACTTGGAATTGAAAGTTTGAATATATACTGCTCATAATCTAAGGTTTCAAGCAGCTTTAAGATTTCCTCTTTTAAAATTTTCTCAGATTCAAGCTTATCATCACTTTCTATATTTACTTCTGGTTCTAAAATTGGGATAAATCCGGCTTCATAGATCTTTTTACCATATTCAAACTGCTGTGCTGCAATTTCTTTAATTCCTTTGGGATTTGCACTATGAATCACAGATCTCATTTTAGTTCCAAAAATATTATGCTTCTTTGCTTCCTCGAGCAGATTATCCAGTTCAGTCATTGGCTTCATCAGCTGAACTCCATTTTCTTTTTCTTCTGTACCCTGATCAACTTTAAGTATCGGCAGTATTCCTTTTTCCTGCCAGAGATATTCAGCAGTATATTTGCCCTCCATTTTGTTATTCATGGTATGTTTGAATAAGATTGCCCCTAAAATATAATCTGAACTAAAAGAAGGACTTGTGATGACCCTGGTCCTCATTGCCTGAACAAGCTCAAACATTTCTGCTTTAGTTTCATATTCAGTCTCTTTAATACCATAATCTGCTAAAGCTCCTGGGGTACTACCACCGCTCTGATCCATTGCCGCAATAAAACCTCTGCCATTTTTCATTAAATCAATTTGCTTTTTGTCCATTATTTTCTCCTCCATTTATTTTAGTTGGTTTGGTCCCAAAAAGCCTAAATAAATAACTTTAATTAAAAAATAATTAAAGTTTTGAACCAGAAAAGCTATATTATAAAGAATCTTTGCATCTTCTAAAAGCTTTTGGGGTTTAGATTTAGTTTCATCCTTTCTCTGATTTCTTAACTTAATTATATCAAATAAATCCTTTCATAAAAAGGACTAAGGTGGATTAATTAAATTAATATTATTTTTTGCTTATCAGGGTCAACTTTCAATTAGTAAAAATATCGGCTGTTAGTTTATCAATAACAAAAAAACAGCTGCATCTAAAAATAGAAACTGTCTTAAGTTTATATCTTTTTCTATTTTTTTTTAATAGAATCAGTTGAAATTTAAATCAATAAATATTTTCACTAAAAGTGGATCAAATTGAATACCAGAACTTACCGTTAGCTCTTCAATAATTTCTTGATCACTCATTGCTGGTTTGTAATTTCGTCCATATTTCATTACATCATAGGCATCAACTACGGCAATTATCCTGGCTGCCAGAGGTATATCTTCTCCTTTTAAAGCCAGAGGATAACCACTCCCATCCCACCATTCATGATGAGTTAATATTCCTTCTGCTACATCGACCATATCTAAAGAAGTATAGGCAATCTGAAAACCTGTCACCGGATGTTCTTTAATCTGCTGCCACTCACTTTCATTTAAAGGACCATCATTAACCAGAATATCATTCGAAATAATTATTTTTCCCAGGTCATGAAGCTCAGCCAGCAGCATTAGATCCTCCAGCTTGTCGTTTTCAAGCTCCAGTTCTTCCCCCAGTAACAAAGCTGGTGCTTTTAAACGCTGACTGTGCAAATATGTATTATAATCAGCCTCCTTAATCATCTTTTTCAAAAGACTGGAATAACTGTAATCAAATTTTAAATTTTTAGCATAACTCAAACTCTCCATTTGTCGTTTTCATCCTCCTGTCTTTAATAAAATTACTCCCCGGCATTTCTTTTACTTTTTTCTTTAATTCTGCAGCTCGGTCGCTAATTTCTAGATGATTTTTTAACTTTCTATCACTATTCGAAACTATTGCAATTGAAATTGAAGTCAAAGGAGTATTAACTATTTGATGCTGCCGATCAAGACAAACTATATAACCTCTTAGTAAATCTTTGTTTTTAAAAAAATTACGAATCCCCCTGTCAAATTCTTCTATAATCACTTCTGCCAGATATTGATCATCTTCGGCAGCAGTGATAATTACAAAATCATCTCCGCCAATATGGCCAACAAATGTGTTTGTCACCATTTTTTGAGCACAATTATTAAGCACTTCTGCTGTGTAATTAATTACCTGATCACCTTTACGATAACCATAGCTGTCATTATAGGCTTTAAAATTATCAAGATCCAGATAAAGAACAGAAAATTTTTCTTCTCTTCTAATTCTTTCTTTAATTTCGGATTCAATGCTTAAATTGCCAGGTAATCCAGTTAAGGGGTTGGCATTTTTAGCAGTTTCTATCTTTAATTCTGACACTTCTATTAACAGATCTTTGATCGATAAAATGCCGTAATATTTATCATTTTTAGTAATTATTATTGAATCATATATCTTTTCCTGTGGACGTTTCATCGCTATTTTTGAAACTTTTAAAATAGACTCTTCAAAATCTATAATTAGCGGCTCTGAATCCATTACTGCCTCCACATTTTTCTGCATATAAAGGTTATAGCCAAATCTGCTGCCCAGACGATAAAAAAGCTTATCCCGCATAACCAGACCGGCTGTCTGCTCTTCTTTAAGTACAACTATACTCTGAATATTATTGCGGTTAAAAATATCGACCAATGTTTTTGTCTTAGTAGAAACCGGCACTGTTACTACTCTATTCTCACTACAAATATCTCCTATTTTTATTGATTTCATTAATATCACCTACTTTTTTTCTTATTAATTAAATCATATCACCTTATTATTACGATAGTGTAAATTAGAAATTAACAGTCTGTAAATAATTTTCTGAAAATGTTAAACGGTTTTTAGAAATTAGCTCCTATAAATAGTACAATTAAGACAGAAAAAATTTGATTTTTAATTCCTAAATCTGGAGGTAATAGATATGAAAAAGAAAGTAATTTTAATAGTCTTAATTTTAATGCTTACTTTATCACTTTCAGTTCAGGCGCAAATTAGAGTCGGTCAGTTTCCACAGAATGTAGAAGATGAATATGTCCTGAATCCGGATGCTGTTGAAATTGAAGCCTGGCTGCAGAATCTTGATGTCCCCTGGGAGTTAGTTTTTCTGCCAGAAAGTAATCGTGCTTTAATTAGCGAAAGAGATGGCAGAGTACTGCAGGTTGAAAACGGAAATCTAAAAAGTGAAAGTTATCTAGAATTAGATATTGATTCTCGAGGAGAAGGTGGCTTAATGGGAATGGTCCATCATCCAGATTTTCCAGAAACACCATATATTTATCTGATGTATACCTATACCAGCAGTAACGGCCAGTTATATAACAGAGTTTCTAGATTTACCGATCAGGGGAACCAGGCAGTTGAAGAAGAAATTATCATTGATCAGATTCCTGCCGGGAACAACCATAATGGAGGACGCATTGCCTTTGGACCGGATGGAATGCTCTATATTACAACTGGAGAAACTTTTACCCGAAAAATTGCACAGGATTTAGACAATCTGGGAGGAAAAATTCTGCGTCTTACTCCAGAGGGTATAATTCCTGCTGATAATCCATTTGAAAACTCGCCTGTCTACAGTTTAGGTCACCGCAACCCACAGGGAATTGCCTGGCATCCAGAAACAGGAGATCTCTTTATTTCTGACCACGGTCCTTCTGGGAAAGATGGTCTAAGAGCAAAGGATCGAATCAAAGTTGTTGAAGCAGGAAGTAATTTCGGCTGGCCGGATAAAATTGGTTATTTTGAAGATGGAGAATATGCAAATCCACTCATTATGTGGGAAAATGCTGTTCCTCCTTCTGGAATGAGCTTTTATCAGGGTAATTTATATGTGGGAACCCTGCGCAGCGAATCGCTGGTCAGAATTGGTCTTAATAGAAACAGCGATGAATATACTGTGGAAAGTATTGAACATCTCTTCAATGACGGCAGTGGTAATACAGCTTATGGTCGGATTAGAAAAGCAGTGGTGGGCCCTGATGGTTATCTTTACTTTTTAACAAATAATCGTGATGGCCGAGGGAGACCGCGAGAAAATGATGATCAGATTTTAAGATTTAAATTAGAGAAATAATTACAATCAAATGTGAATTTTAAGACGGCTAATGATTGTACTGCTTAAAAAGTTGGGAATTTAATCTCTGGAGTAGATATGATAGAATATTAATATAAAGTCAAAAACTAATTATTATAAGGAGTGAACAAACAATGGATTCCCAACTCAAAAAAGCAGTGATTAATCACCAGCAGGAAAAGATCGAAGAATATCTCAAAAAGTTAGAAACTGACAACAGTTTTTCGCTGGCCTCATTAATTGAAGATTTACTATCATTAATGCTGATGGAATGCAGCCTGCGCTACGGATCTTTTCACTTTGTAAAAATGAGTCTTTTTCTGAGAGAACTTTCGCAAAAGAATTATTTTAGCAGAGAATCAGAACTGGAAATTGCAGGGGTTGTAGTGCTTGGATTATCTGAAAGACATTTTATTAATCTAGAAGCAGACAGCAGTGGCTATAAAGAAAAAGAGGTTAATCAAAGAACCTATACTAAACTGGGCGAAGAAATTAATAATGGGAACTCTCATAACGCCTTTTATTATGCTCTTGGAATTCTGGAAAAGCAGCCGGAGCAGCTAAAAGAATATCTACTTAACCTTGGTATGGAAAGAATTCCAGATAGTCTGGGCCACAGTGTAAGCTGTTTTTTCCCAGTTATGCGCGATCTAGTCAATCATCACAAAGATGTTTCAGCAACTGGTGTTTTAAGTTATATAATGTATCTCTGCCGCTACAGCTACCAGGGTAAATATAATTCTGATCAGGAAAAACGCAAAAAACTATCTCAGGAAGAGCTAGAGGATTTAGGATTAAAAGCAGCTTCTGGTAGTGGAATAGTTAATCTGCACCATATGATCACTTATTATACCTTTTTTATGCTGGAAGACAGCTCATTTTATCAGCAAATTCCTCCCTACCGTATCCTGGAAAATTACTTTAGCAGTAAAAACATTGATCAAAAACGCCTGAAACTTGTTGATTCAAATAATAAAGAAAAAACTCAAATCGCAGAAAGTTATCAGCAGTTTAAAGATAATTTTTCTCCAGCAAATTATAAGGATAAGCTAGATTTTCTTTTTTATAACTTGGATCAGAATTATAAGGAAACTGTCAATTATCTCCACCGCTTATTTGCCGAATATTATAACCCCAGTTGGAATCCACATTACTATACCGGTCTCTACTGTGCACTGGAACTTTATAAATCAGAAAAAATTAACGATAATAAAGTTAAAAAAATGGCCGTGATTCAGGCTGTTGAATATTTTGCGGATAATGTACTTTAATATCTAAAAAGCCTTCTTTGAAGTTATTTAACATAAATTAATGTGTTAAAATAACTAAAAGAAGGCTTAATTTTTTATTTAATTTCTTCTACCGCAGCTGCATCTGTACCGGCAAAGACCAGTGCCCATTTCTTTAAATCTTTTCTATTTTTAAACTCAGCTGCTCTGCCGTAACGCTCCAGCTGTGCAGAAGCTTCTTTGAGTTTTTGCTCAACTAAAGCTTCTCCTTTTTCTTTATAATCAGCAGCTTTAATATATTTAAGCTCTATTAAAGCATCATAATTACCTTTTTCCGTATTTCTTCTCAGTAAAGCTAAATCCAGATATCCTTCTGCTACCTCATACTCACTTTTAACTATCGAAAGCTGGGTTAGATTAAGATAGGAAAAAATTAAAACTTTAATATATTTCTCATCAAATTTAATATAGTCCCTGTTAGAAAGTGCAGCCAGAGTGGCTTCGACTTTCTCAATAAACGGATTAATCTCTCCATTTTTTAGAATTTCTACCACTGACGCTTCAATCTCCAGGGAATCAAATGAAGTTTCTTCGCTGATTATAGAATTAAAATAATCAAAATAGATCTCTTTAACCGCATAATTGGGAACTCTAAAATAAATAAATCCATCCTCTTCTCGATCAATGGTTAAAAACCCTAGATAAAACAATAAAGATAAAAAATCCTTTTTGGTAAATCTCCGCTGCAGGTTAAATTCCACTGTTACCTTTCCCCTCTGATCATTTCCGGCCAGAATATCTTCTAAGATTTCATAATTTTGTTTTTTATCTTTAAGACTGAAAAGATTCTGCAGTTTGGAATAATCACTCGAAATATTGCTGTCAATCAAATCTGAAGGCTCAGTATTATCAATTAGATATTCGCTGACATAATATAAAAGCATATCTGTATTAAAAACCCGTTTACTAGCCCGGGGAGTAAATAAATAGCCGTCATAGTATTCCTTTAACTTCTCCAGCATTGAATCAAGATCATAATCAGGCAGAGTCTGTTTAATCAAACAGCGAGCTTCTTTTTCAGTAAAGCCCATCATTGTATTTAAATTGCTGTCCATAGTCTTATTTTTAGCTATGTTAAAACCGCTGGTCATACTGTCTAAGGTAATTGGACTGACACCGGTAACAAAAAGACGATCAATTATTGAACCGGTTTTCTTTTTAATGACCTCAAAAAATTTACGTAAAAATCCCTGTTTGCTAACTGTATCTTCAAATCTATCTATTGAGGTAAAACTTAAAATTTCATTGGCAAAATGATCGTACTCATCTATTAAAAGATATATTTTATTGTCAATTTCATATTGTACTGCTTCTAAAAAACTTGATAGGGTAGCTATTGCACTCCCCGGTGCCTCTCGATATTCAACTTCAATTTGATATTTATTAATAAAAGTACTGATTGCTTCCAGAATTAAATGGTTAAAGTTATCATATATCTTTTCTGGCTCTGAAGTTTCAACCCCAGAAAAATCAAATTTAAGTATATAATAATTATTGGCAAGCTCAGTTTTGTTCTGGCCAATATATAAGTCTCCAAAAAGCTCAGCAAAATTTTCTTTTTCCTGAATATCATAATAGTGCTCTAAGGTTGATAGAAAAAGTGTCTTTCCAAATCTCCTCGGCCTTAAAAAAAATATATATGGCTCACCATAACTCTCTAATGTTTCAATGTGTTTTGTTTTATCAATATAGATATAATTATCTTTTTGTAGACGAGAAAAACTACTGACTCCATATGGTATTCTGGACATTTTGAGCAGCCTCCTTTTTCTTTGTACTTAATTTTATTATATATCAGCAGCTGCTAAAATGAAAGTTAAAGAAACAGCTCATTAGTTATTTGCGTCTCTAACTCATTTTTCGCAAACACCCTTTTTGTGGACACATCATTTATAAATAGTTTTTTACACATCTAACAATTTAAATTTCAGCTCTTTACCAAATAAAGATTCAAAGCCATCTGCAGCCTCCCTCGCATCTTCAATTTCCAGGCGCAAATCATAGCTGGAATAAACTTTAAACAGAATATGATCCACTTTGCTTTCTACCTCGACCCGCTGCACCAGCCCTTTTCGATTAAGATCCAGACTCTCAGAAATTTCTAAAATAATACCACTTTTACGGATTAATTCTTTATCATTACCCTTGCGGCTAATAATATCTTTAAAACTTTTTCGGTTTAAGTTATATTTGTGCAGACTGTATTTGTTGTGGCGGTGAGAGGCGGAAATATAAGCTGCTAAAAGAAGCTCTCTATGTGTTAATCCATATAAATCTGCATTTAAAATCACATAAAAAGAATGTTCATGGTGATCATAGTAGTTTATATTAGTACCTACATCATGCAGTAAGGCTGCTGTTTTAATTATTCTGCTGATTCGATCTGGAAATTCATCAAAGGCGAAAGAAAACTCAGATTCTAATTGGTAAAAAATATTTTTATTAAGTTCATTTACCCTGGCAGCGTGCTTTTCATTTAAGTCAAAATTATGAAGCAAATTTTTAATTGAGTAGTCTAAAACATCAGCAACAGGTAACTTATCCTCAAGTAAAAAATCATATACCAGACCTTCTCTAATTCCTTTACCACTAATAATTAAATTCTCAATCCCTGTAAAATCCATCAAATAATTCACCAGCCCACTGGCTCCAATAAATATATCCGCTCTTTTACTGGAAAGACCTGGTATCTCCTTTCTTTCTTCAATACTCTTTTTCGAAACTTTTTTATAGACTGAGTTAACATTTTCTGCATTAAGATTATAATAGTGCAGAATTTCTAAAGAATAATTATTCTTTCTCTGCCAGATCTTAGCTATATTTCTGATAGTCCCCCCAACACCTATTAGAGGAATGTTTTTTAGATTCTTCAGCCATTCAAGCTTAGAAAATTCCTGATGTAGATGTTTTTTAATATCTTTATCTCTATTGTTTTCATCATAAAGATCAAACTTCTCTGTGATAGTTAAAGCACCAAAAGGAAGGCTGACACTTTTCTTAACCATTCTATCTTCCATTAAAACAAGTTCTACACTACCACCACCAACATCCATTATCAATCCTGAGTCTAAATCAAAACTATTAACAACACCTTTGTAATCATAATAAGCTTCCTCTTTACCAGCAAGTACTCTTATTTCAAGTCCAGTCTGTTTATATACCCGATCTAAAAACTTCTGCTGATTAGCTGCCTCTCTCACAGCTGCCGTAGCTACTGCAATTATCTCATCAACTTCAACAGCATCACATAAATTTTTAAACAAAGTTAAAGTCTGCAGGGCTTTCTGAATTCTATCCTCTTTCAAATAAGAATTCTTATGCATTCCCTCTCCAAGACGCACTGTTTCTTTCAATTCATCTATTATTCGAAATGACTTATCCCTTCTATAGTCAACTAAAATCATCTTAATTGAGTTAGAGCCAATATCCATTATTGCTAATTTATTCATTTAGTTACCTCCTGCTTTGTGATTTTAAACACCACTATGTAAATTTTAGATTAATTTTAGGTAAAATCTATGTCCTTTTTTTTTATCATATGCTAAAATTAAAGTATAGTAAAGCAGTTTTAAGAAAATTTACATAAATTTAAAATAGGGTGGTTAAGAATGTTTAATCGAGTTGCAACTATTTATATTGCTTCCAGTGACATTATTATGAAAATTGCTGAGAAAAAAGAAAAAGAAGTAATGATCTTAGAAGAGTTATTTTATCCAATAAATCTGGGCCATGATACATTTTCCAGTTCTGCTGTTACTTTTGAAAAAATAAAAAACTTAAATCAGGCTATTAATAATTTTAAAAAAATTGCCGAAGAATATCAGGTAGAAAAAATAAAGGTTTTTGCAACAGCTGCCTTAAGAGAAGCCCTTAATAAAGATTATATCATCTATCAAATTAAAAACAATAATAACCTAAATATAGAAATTTTTAGTAATGTTGAAGAACATCAGCTGATTTATCAAGGAATCAGAAATACAAACAAAAACCTCAAAGGCGATAACCTTTTTGCCTATATCGGAACCGGCAGCCTTGGTATTGCAGTCACTAATCAAAATTATATAGTTAAAAGTCAAAGCATTACTTTGGGCTCTCTAAAAATAAATGAGATCTTAAAAGGGCTCCAGCACAAGACTGATGAATTTCACATTGTAATCGATGGGTATTTAAGTGGTTATATTTACAATCTTGATCTCTTTATCAAAAAACTTAATATAAATAACTTTTATGCTTCTGGAAAAGAAATAGAATTGATAGCAAAACTTGCTGGAATTACTAGAAAATCAAATAATTTTAATATTTCTAGAGCTTCTTTTTATCGGCTCTACAATGATGTAAAAAGTAAAACTCCCAAACAACTGCTGGAAAAATACGATCTGGGTGAAGCTGCAGCTGAAACACTTCTGCCTTCAATGACAATTTATAAAAACCTAATGAATTTAACTCAGAGCAGCCAAATAATTGGCAGTACTGTAACTATAGAAACAGAAGTGATTAGAAATATGCTTTTTGATAATCGGCACAGAGAATTAAAAAAACAGAGCTTTAAAAATATTATAGCTTCATCACGTTCAGTAGCTAAAAAATATAATTATAATCAGGAACATGCAGAAACTATAGAAAAAATAGCTTTAGATATCTTTGATGCTTTAAAAGAGCGTTTTCAGCTCTCAGAAAAAGAAAGAGTTCTGCTTCAGGCAGCTGTGATACTCCATGATATTGGTAAGTATATGAATCTAAAAAAACACTATGAACACTCCTATTATTTAATAAGGAATAGTGATATTGCAGACTTAAATTCTTATGATAAAAATATTATTGCTCATATATCCTTAAATCACAGTCAGAGTTCTACTACAAACCTCAAAATCAAGGATAATACCCTTAAAAATCACTCGGATAGAGTTCTAATTGCCAAATTAACTGCAATTTTAAAAATTGCAGATTCTCTCGATAAAAGCCACAAAGAGCCATTTTCTGAGCTTGAAATAAATCTTGAAGAAAATGAACTTGAATTAATAATTAATACAGAAAAAGATATCTTTTTGGAAAAATGGGCCTTCAGTAATAAATCAAGAATCTTCAAAGAGATATTTGGCATTGACGTTTCATTAAACAAAAAGAATACTTTACTTTAAGGAGCCGTGAAATAATGAATTTTGATGATCCACAATTTTATTTTAACAAACAGCTGAGCTGGTTAAAATTTAATATTAGAGTTTTAGAAGAGGCAAATTCTGATGAAGAGGAAACACCACTTTTAGAAAAATTAAAATATCTAGCAATTACTGCTACAAATCTGGATGAGTTTTTTATGGTGAGAGTTTCCAGGATCAAAGATGATATTGAATCTGGTTTTAATGAGGCAGATAAATCCGGTTACAGACCAAAAGAATTATTTAATGAGATCTCTAAAACCATTCATAAAATCTATAATAACCAATATAAGTATTTTAATAAAACAATAAAAAAACTGGAAACTGAAAAAGTTTATTTCAAAAAATATAATGAACTAAAGAATAAAGAAAAAGAATATGCAAAAAAATACTTTAATGAAATTATTTTGCCTGTCTTAACTCCTGTAGCAATTGATCCCAGCCATCCTTTTCCACTAATTTCAAATAAGAGTTTAAACCTGGGTATACTCCTGCAAAAAAATGAAGATGAAAACGTCTTTTCCAATATTAAAGAAAAACAGATATTTTCAGTTGTTGAAGTCCCATCAAATCTACAGAGGTTCATAAAGTTACCTTCTTCAGGCAAGAAAAATGTTTTTATTTATCTAGAAGATATTATTAAGGCGAACCTTGACCAGCTATTTAGTGGTAATCAGATTGTAGCAGTTGATACCTTTCGCATTACAAGAAATGCAGAAGTAATTCTTGATGAAGAAAGCAAAAATCTTCTCTCAGAAATGAAAAGATATGTCAAAAGAAGACGCTGGGGATTTGTTGTAAGGCTTGAAATCAACTCAAATTATAATAATTATATTTTAAATTTTCTTAAAGATAAACTAAATCTTGAGCAAGATGACATCTATAAAGTCAATGGACCTGTCAACCCTGGTTCTTTTATGGACTTTGCTTCAAAACTTGACAATCATGAGCACCTGAAGTTTAAAAAAATTATACCTCAGCCCAATCCTAAAATTTATAACGCTGATGATATATTTGAATTATTAAAAGAAGAAGATGTTATTCTACACCACCCTTTTGAAAGTTTTGATCCTGTAATTGAAATTGTAAAAAAAGCTGCGGCAGATTCAAAAGTGCTTGCTATCAAACAGAGCTTATATCGGGTAAGTGGTAATTCTCCCCTGATTAAACATCTAACAACAGCTGCTGAAAATGGTAAACAGGTAACTGTCCTGGTAGAGTTAAAAGCCAGATTTGATGAAGAACAGAATATTGCCTGGGCCAAGAAACTTGAAGAGGCCGGCTGTCATGTTATTTATGGAATCAAGGGTTTAAAAGTACATGCCAAAGCTCTTTTAATTGTCAGAGCGGAAAAAGAAGGTATCAAACGTTATGTTCATATGAGTTCAGGTAATTACAATGATAAAACAGCTGAATTATATACAGATATGGCACTAATGACCTCTAAAGACAATTTTGCCAGTGATATTGCAGGACTTTTTAATCTGCTGACAGGTTATTCTAAACCACCTGAGTGGAAGCTTCTCTCTGTTGCACCTCTTGATTTACGAGATGATTTTCTTAAATTAATTGAGGGTGAAATTAATAATGCTAAAAATAGTTTGGAAGCAAAGATTATTGCCAAAATGAATTCCCTTGTGGACAGTAAAATAATAAAAAAACTATATCAAGCATCTCAGGCCGGTGTAAAAATTGAGCTTATTGTCAGAGGTATCTGCTGTCTTGTTCCTGGAATAAAAGGTGTTAGTGAAAATATTACTGTGAGAAGTATAATTGGTAAACTGCTCGAACACAGCCGAATTTTCTATTTTTATAATAACAATCAGCCGCTTGTATTTTTATCAAGTGCTGACTGGCGACCCAGAAATCTTGACCGCCGGGTAGAAATTTCTTTTCCGATTGAAGACCCAGAGAAAAAAGAAAAGGTAATTAATGTGCTTAAAACAGTTTTAAATGACAGTCAAAAAGCACATCTGCTCCAGAGTAACGGGGAATACAAAAAGATTGATGATGGTAATAATTATGAATCACAGCTTGAATTATTTGAAATGGCCAAAACTTCTTTTCAAAAAGAGGTTTTAAACAAACAGTTTAAAGTTCCACAGGATTATATATTTTAATAATTTTTCCAATCAGTTTTCCCCCTAAAAAGGATACTGAACAAAATTTTCACCTTTGAAATCAATAATCTCCGCCTGCTCCAGTTCTACTTCATCCAGAATAGCTATACTATTATCAGGATCAACTATTAGACTAAAATCTTCAATTTTTTTGCTATTGTTAACACAAAATTAATCTTTTAGAAACATTAACCTGTTAAAATGACATTGATCCAATAAAATAGACAAATGGGAGGATTTAATGTGATTAAATTTAAAAGTATTCAGCACAAGCTGCTGCTTACAGTTTCAGTAGTAGTACTAATAATAATTTCTGTCAGCTCGTTTCTTTATTACAACAGCTCAAAAACAATTTTAAAAAACATAATAATTGAGGAAGCAGAAAAGTCTGCTCAAGATAATGCAGACAATATAGATCAGTGGTTAAAAGAAAAACAGCTCTTACTAGAAACACTGACCAATATCAACAGTGTTCAGGGGTTAAACTGGAATTCTGCCCAGCTTATTTTACGAAGAACTCAGGAAAAAACAAATTTTATGGATATAATGTTAGTTGAAGAGAATGGTAGATTTAAAGCCACTTCAGGTAGTTTTGGTGATATTTCTGAAAAGGAATATTTTAAACAGGCTCTGGAGCAGCAAAAAAGTGTTTTTTCAAAAATTTATGTTGATTTCTTTACTGAAGAAAGTGTTTTTGCAGTTGCAGCTCCAATTACAGATGACTATGATAAGTTACAGGGATTTTTAGTGGGAGTGCTTAAATTAAGTGATATCCAGAATCTAATAACCGATTTAAATTTAAATGGCAGTGGTTATGGCATGATTTTAAATCAGAAGTCAGAACTTTTAGCTCATCCAGAAAAAGAACTAATTGGAGCCCAGGATTATTATCAAAACTCCAGCTCAGAATTAAAAAAAGTTTTAGATCTAATTAGAGAAAATGATAGATACACAGGTAATTTCAAGATTAATAATCAAAATAACATAATTACCGCTGCCAGAATAAACACAACTAACTGGTCCCTGGCACTAACTGCAGCAGAATCAGCTATACTATCTGAGCTTCAAATCTTTAAACAATACACCACTTACATTGGCCTGGCCGCCTTTATTTTTGCCTTAATAGTAATTTACATAATCAGCAGAGAAATCACAGCACCAATTATTAATTTAGTTGAGATTATCAAAAAAACATCAGATGGTAAATTAAATCTAACAGTGAAAGAAAAATATCTAAATAGAACTGATGAGATTGGCATCCTCTCTCGTTCAATCGAAAACTTAATTAGCAGTCTTGATAAAATTGTCCACAGTATTTCTCATGTCTCAAAACAATTGTCAGCAGCCAGTCATGAACTCCAGGATAATAGTGAAGAAATATCAACTTCAGCCAGAGAGGTTGGGAATTCCACCCATGAGATGGCAGCAGCAATGGAAGAACAGTCAGCTCAGGTAGATGAAACTAAAGCTAATATAATAGAACTCAGCCAGGAAATAAAAAATATAGATAATAAGAGTGTTAATATGGAACAGCAGTCCAGAATTGTGATAAATAACATTGAAAACGGAAATAACTCAATTAAGAATTCAATTAAAGAAATAAAAAATGTTAGAGAAAAATCCCATCGGGTTGAAAACACAGTCAATGAACTGGGAGAATCTTCAGATAAGATTGGAGATATAATCCAATTAATCAGCAGTATTTCTTCCCAGACTAATCTGCTTGCTTTAAATGCAGCTATCGAAGCTGCCAGAGCCGGAGAGGCTGGAAGAGGTTTTTCAGTAGTTGCTGATGAAATAAGAAATTTAGCTGAGGAAAGTTCCCAGGCTACAGAGGAAATTTCTAAATTAATTACTGACATTCAGGGTGGTGTTAAACATACAGTCGAAAATATGAATGCTACCAGAGAAGCTGTAGAAAATAGCGTGCAGGCTATCCAGAACAGTGAAAATTCATTTGCAGAAATTGATAGAGCAGCTGTTGAATTGAAAAAATTAATTAATGAAATTTCTGAGGCCGCCCTCAATATGAGTCAGAACAGTGAGGAAGTGCAGCTTTCAATTAAAGATATTGCTGAGGTTAGCGAAAAAACCGCCAGTTCTGCTGAAGAAATCGCAGCCAGCAGCCAGGAACAGAGCTCTGCCACCCATGAAATAACAGAATCAACCCGCAGTTTAGCTGCAATGTCCAGAAAATTACTTCAAAGCATTAAACACTTTGAAATTTAATTTTTTTCCTCAGCAGTTGTGATATGAGAAGAACAAATATATTTTTTACAACCAGTAAGAAGTAAAACCATCTTCTTCAAAGCGCCGCAGCATATATGCTGTTTTTTCTGCTGATTCCGGATACTTAAAGCTTTCCTGATTTGCCTGATAATAATTCCAGACTCTATTAGACAGCTGACCGTTTTCTTGACTGAAGCTGCTTCCACTAAAAAAATCAAATAATTCCAGCAGTATTTCTTTAATGATGGCTGAACTACCCTGGATCCTGGGTAATACCTTTTGCAGAATTTCCTTATCAAAGGCAGTATTTTTAGCCAGCAGTTCTTTATCCAGAGCTTCAACTATGATGTTGTTGTCAGTGATCTAACCTATGTTAACTGGCATAATAACCACAGAATTCATGGATCGTTAGATTATCTAACACCTATTGAATATAGATATTTAATGTTCGATAAAAAATTATTTTAAAAATGGTTGACAATCCATCCCGGCCACTGGGTTTAATTATTTATTATTTAAAATTGGTAAAGTATCAGGAGCATGTGTTAGAACATTCATTGAAAAATTTTCTCCATATTTTTCTTCAGCTATTTTTAGAGCTTTTTCAACAGAATCAGCATATTTAAAATTAAGAGCTGCAGCTGTCTCTTTATTAATCCCTTCAGATACGAGTACAACATCAAGTCGGTCAGTAATTTTAGACCATGCCATCGCAAGAGCAGCAGCAACTTTATCTTCAATTTCGTCATTCTCTACCATCTTATTTATTACTTCTGGTCTTAAAGATGTATATTCAAGCATTCCACTATGAGTTACAGAAACACCTTCATAGGCTGGAGTTAAAACAATCAACATACCATCGTCTTCTGTAATCATATCTCCCGGATATAATGATTTATGAGCCTGCCAGAATTCAATATTACAGGGGAATGACCCGGCTAAAGTAACTGGCGAAGTGGAATCAATCTCAACTTCATATACCTCCTGTGAGGCCTTAACTCCCTCCCTGAAAGCTTCAGCAACATCCCCGAAAAAGCATTTATAGAAATCTCCTTCTCTACTTAAAACAGTATTAAAAATATAATTAGCGCCAACTTTTCTGGCGATATCTTCCATCTCTTCTCTGACAGGATTTTCAATATATCCTAAAAATGATCTTCTTTTTCTTACACTAAGCAGATGAGTATAAGCTGTAGTAAGACTCCCTGAGACCCCTGGTTGAATAATTTTAGCTCCCCCACTAAAACCCGGTATATGATGAGGAACAATACTGCCAATACCTATAACTATATCAGCTTCATAAACATCTTTATTTATCAATATTGGAGTACCATATTCAGTTGTTCCTAAATCTTCCAGTTTATTTTTATTATAATAATTATGATTAACAATATTGTAGTTATTATAAACATACTTACCCACTTTATCAATCATCTCTTTTTCTGTCATATCACGGTGGGTTCCCAGTGCCATAACAATTTTTATTTTATCTCTAGATATACCTGCAGTTTCCATCTCTTTTAAGATAGGTGGTAAAATTAAATTTGAAGGAGTTAAGCGTGTATTATCATCACTTATTATAACTACATCAAGTTCTTCTGTGCTTTCTACTTTTTTCGAATTTTTTGTTTCAGAAGCAACAATATCACTAATTTTCCCAGACCCTATTGGATTATTTAAAGCTTTTTGTATTTCAAACTCTAGGTCATCTGGTAAATTGACATCTTTTGGAGTAATAACTTGTTTTATGTTAATATTACTGACATCAATTTTTAAAGATTCATTTCCATAGGGAACGTTAATAATATCACTCATTTAATCAATCCTCCTTTAGTTTTATTTTTTTAATATTTTCTTTAGTTTTATTTTTTTAATATTTTTTCTCTCTTAATAAAATCAACACTAATAATATTCTTATAAGCTCTGACCGCAAAAAATTAATATTTTTCTGATCAATAATCTTAACTCAGATACTAATATTAACAATTAACCCATAAAAAAGTCTGGAATAAATGTTACTATTCCCGGAAATAAAATCAATAAAACCATTAAAGATATCATCATTATGACAAATGGTCCTATAGCTTTAATTATATCAGACATCTGAATTTTCGCTATATTACAGGAAATAAATAGACAAATACCTAAAGGAGGTGTCAACATTCCTGTTGCTAAGGCAATTACAAACATTACTCCAAAATGTACCGGATCCAGTCCAATCTGTTGTGCTATAGGAAAAAATATTGGAACCATTACAATTAGTGCGGCAGATGTTTCAACAAAAGTACCCATAATTAATAATATTACCATCATTAAAAAATATAATGAAATTGGATTTGTTGTTAAATTCAAAAGCTGGGTTGAAATTTGTTGAGGAATTTGTTCACTTGTCAATATCCAGGCAAATCCTGTAGCAGTTGCAATTAAAAACATAATTGTAGAAGTTGTAATGGCTGAGCTAACTAAAATTTCGGGTATATCTTTCCACTGCAGCTCTTTATAAATATAAAGACCGGCAATCAAACCATAAATAACAGCTACTACTGAAGCTTCTGTTGGAGTGAAAATACCTGCTAAAATACCGCCAATGATAATAAATGGCATAATAAGTGCCCAGAGTGCATCTTTAAAACTGGTGAAAACATTTTTGATACTGCTGCGTTCAAGTGTCTTATAACCTTCTTTTTTTGCAATAATGTAAGATAAAAGCATAAACCCCAAGCCTATTATAATTCCAGGTACAAATCCTCCTAGAAATAATTTGCCAATAGAAACTCCACTAATAACACCAAACAAAACCATAGGAATACTTGGAGGAATTATAACTCCAATACTACCCCCTGCAGCCTGTATAGAGGCTGCAATATTTTTCTTATAACCACCTCTTATCATTGCTGGAATTGAAATTGAACCAATTGCTGCAGTATCAGCTGCTGCTGCACCGGAAATGCCAGCAAAAAACATTGCTCCAATAACACTTACCATCCCTAAACCTCCAGCAATATGACCAACTAAAGATTCAGCAAATTTTACTAATCTTTTAGATATTCCACCTGTATTCATCAATTCTCCTGCCAGCATAAAGAAAGGTATTGCCATCAGTGGAAATGAATCTGTTCCAGTAAACATTCTTTGAAACAATATTAGTAATGGCAAATCGCTTTTAACCAATAACGCAATAGATGAAGCAATTCCTAAGGAAAATGCTATAGGTGTACCAATAATAAACAACAACACCATACTGCCTAAAATAACCAATGCCATAAATTAAACCTCCTTTTATTCTTGATATTTCGTAGTATCTCCATCTATTTTATAATCTTCAGTTTTACCATCTAATATTTCATCAAGAGCATTTCCAAAAACCATATTTTTTAAAATATTAATCGTATTAATGATCATTAAAAAAAGACCAATAAATACCCCACTGTAAGGATAAATCATCGGTATTCTTAAAGAGGCAGATCTCTGTCTACTTACTATATTTAATACTCCAACCCCTTTATAGCTAATTAAGATTTTCGGCTAAATAAGCCCTTGATTGATAAGGCTTAATAGCACCTTTCAAAATTTTTCACCCCAACCTGAAACCAATATTTCCCTTTATCATTAAGCATCTTAAACGGAATAAAAACTGCGATTAATATACTTTTATTCAGATATATTAACTCCAGACAACTTCAGTGTCTTTAAACCGCTATTTTGAGACTTGACTTTTTCATTTTTGTCATTTTTCCGGCCATCCATAATTAAATATAGGGACATATTTTTACCCTAAATACTAAATCAGGATGGTGTTATTTATGTTTAAAACAGAACGTTCCCACAAAGAGTTTCAAAATCATTTATTCTTCCTGCTTAATGCCTATTACGCCAATGATCACTTCTTTAGAACTGTCTTTTTGAATGCTTCCATTATCTTTAAGACTTTTTTGACCGACCTTGTTCCAGTTCGAGATATTCTGCTTCCTACCTATCATCCCCGTGGTGAAAAACCATGGGATCCTGTCTGCCTTTTCCGCTCCTACTGGCTGATGTGCCAGTATGGTGATGGTGGCTCCATTACCCGCTGGGTTAAAAGGCTAAAAAGCGAACCATTCTGGGCTATCATCTCCGGTTTTTATCCCGGTAATGTGCCTGGAGTCGGTACTTTTTATGATTTTGAAGACAGACTCTGTGATTTTGATTCAGGTAAACGAGTTGAACGCTGCACTAAAATGCATAAGCCTCTTTCAAAGCCCAAAAAGAAACTGAAAAAGAACCAGAAACAGCCGCCAAAACACCAGGGTGTGGTCCAGAGGCTGGTTGACCGTATCCTTAGAGACGAAGATAAACCTCAGCCCGAAAGAGCTGATAAATATATTCAACAAATATTCAAAGAATGTTTTGTCCTACCCTCTGCTGAAAGAGGCCTCCTTGGAGATACTGCTAACCTGGCTGTTTCCGGTGACGGCATGGTTTTAGCAACGGGTGCTTCACCAATGGGCACCAGAGACTGTGACTGCCGTCAAAATGGGATCTTTAACTGCAGCTGTCCTCGTCGCTTCAGTGATCCCACTGCTAACTGGGGCTGGGACAGCTATCGTGGTAGATATGTCTATGGCTACAGCAACTACACCTTTACAGCTGCTGACAGCCCCTATGACCTGCCTGTTTATTCTGTACTCAATCAGGCTGCAAGACATGACAGCGTATCCCATACTACTGCTCTCTTTGGAATGATAAATCTTTATTCTGAATTTAATTTTGGTAAAGATATTTTAGATAGCGCCCATGATAATTATGCCACCTATGATCTGCTTGATCACTGGGATATTGAGGCTTTTATTGACCTCAATGAGAAAAACAAAGGTAATTTTAAATATGATCCACCTGTAGCTGTTAATGAAGATGGTGTTCCCATCTGTAAGGGTGGTTTTTTGATGGCTAACTGGGGTCTTGATAAAAAACTTCACCGCCATAAATGGCGATGCCCCCATGTTACTCGTAAAAGCTTTAATTGTCCCATCTTTAACTGTACAGACTCTGACTATGGACGTACTGTTCATACCAAACCCGAGTGGGATAATCGCATATTTACCACAACCCCACGCGGTTCACATAAATGGAAAAATACGATGAAGAAAAGAACTTCTTCTGAAAGACGCAACAGCCGGGTAAAAACAGATTATGAACTGGAAAATGATAATGTCCGCTCCAAATCTCGCTGGCTGATCAGGATAATTATGCGGGATGCGGCCATGCATGCTAATGCCTGGCTTAAAGAATCAGCTATAGCTCCAAAAAACTGGATTACTACCTGGTTTAATTACAGAGCAGCATAAATAAATCCATTATACTGAATTATTTTAAAGCTATTTAAAAAATAGCTTACAGGTCCCGGGGAGAAGTGCGCCCATTTTTAGCTTAATTTCTTATAGAAATAGTTAGTTTCAGTATGGAGTTTTCAAAGTTCAATATTTTAGTTATTTATTACAATTATTACTTTTTTAGACTGTTACTTTCTGGCTTTAGCCGAGAATCCTCCTAATACCCACTAAAAAGATTAAAATAAAAATATAAGATAAAAAAATGAAAAATTTACTTAATTTTCTTGGAAATAATTTTAAAAAAACATCAATACCCAAATGTTGGCCCTGTTTCAGAGCTAATGAGGCTCCTAAAAATGAAATCCATACAAAAAGAAAGCGGCTTAATTCTTCTGACCACTGTAAAGGGTTATTTAAAACAAAGCGAAAAATAACCTGCATAAAAACCAGAACAACCATTAAAGTTAAAAATGTTATTATTAAATACTTTATGACCTTATCTATTAAATTCAATATTTTATTCATATAGTCTATCCCCCTTTTTTTGTTTTTAAGCACATCAGCTTAAACGGCTGATGTGCCATTATAAGTTTTATTTTTATTCTAAATTAGTAATCGTAGTTCTGAATTTTATTCATTAATTCTAAACCAGCTTCCTTATCTCCCTCACCAATCATTTTTGCATTTTCATCATATACAGATTTGGTAGCTTCAACAAAAGCATCTTTATCAACACTGTTAACTTCCATACCCTCTTCCTGCAGTTTACCTAAAAGTCTCTCATCAGCTAAAATACTTAAATAACGTTCGTATTCTTTAGCTTCACTAGCTGATTTTCTAACTATTTCTTTATAATCTTCTGGCAGACTACTATAAAAGCTTTCGCTTATAAGCAATAAAGCTGGATTATAAAAGTGCTGTGTCATAGATAAGTATTCCTGTACCTCTGCAAAGTTATTAGAATAAATTACAGCTAATGGATTTTCCTGAGCATCAATTGTTCCCTGCTCTAAAGCTGTATAGACTTCACTAAATGCCATTGGAAGTGGACTAGCACCCATTGCTTCAAGAGATGCAAGCATTAATTTACTCTCCATAACTCTAATCTTAATACCATTTAAATCTTCAGGTTCATAGATAGGTCTAACACTATTAGTTATGTTTCTCCATCCATTCTCCCAGTATCCCAAATTTCTAATTCCTGCATCTACAAATCCTTTTGAAAGTTCTTGCCCAATTTCTCCGTCTAAAACTGAATATGCATGAGCTCTATTTTTAAATAGATAAGGAAGATCAAGAACCATGATTTCTGTTACAAATCCACCTAAAGGGCCAGTAGAACTTAATGCCATTTGAACAGTTCCCAGCTGTAAACCCTCTACTAAATCTCGTTCATCACCAAGTTGAGAACTTGGGAAAATCTGAACTTCAATTTCACCATTACTTCTATCTTCTACAAGTTCTTTAAATCTTAATAATCCCTGATTATAAATATGTCCCATGGGCTGAGTATTTCCAACTTTAATTGTGTATTCAGCTGCACTAACTACTCCAACACTTAATAAAACAAAAAGCACTACTAATAAAACTGATAATTTTTTCCTCATTTTTTTCCTCCTTAGATTTGGATAACACTCTTATTATAAAACAAGTCTGATTTAATAGAATAATATTTTGAATTTCTTTACCACTCCTTTCACTTGTGTTTTCTTATTTATATTACAAATTCAACAGCTAGTTCTAAAGCTTCCACTAAACTATCTTCATTAGCCTCATTTTCTCCAGCTATATCAAATGCAGTTCCATGATCTACTGAAGTTCTAATAATAGGTAAACCTACAGTAGTGTTTACTCCACTAACTGATTTCCACTCATTAGTTTTTTTATCCAGTTTAAAACCAGTTACTTTCATAGGTATATGGCCCTGATCATGATACATAACAACTGCTATATCATATCTTCCCCCCATAACCTTGGAAAAAACTGTATCTGGAGGGATAGGCCCTTCTACATTTATGCCTTCTTTTTGAACTTTTTTTATAGCAGGTATAATTTCTTCTATTTCTTCTCTACCAAAAAGTCCATTTTCCCCTGAATGCGGATTTAAACCAGCTACAGCAATTTTTGGTTTTTCTATTCCTATATCCAACATAGCCTTATTAGCTAAACAGATAACATCGTAAATTCTTTTTTCTTTCACTCTTTCAACCGCTTCTTTTAATGATACGTGAGTAGAAACATGAATGACTCTCATATTTTTACTACTAAGCATCATAGCATAATTATTAGTTGATGTTTTCTCAGCAAATAATTCTGTGTGACCTGCATAATGATAACCTGCTTTATTGATTGCTTCTTTATTAATTGGTCCAGTTACTACTGCCTGGATTCTATCTTCTAATGATAAATCTATTGCTTTTAATATATATTCAATTGCGGCTTTACCAGCTGCTAGACTCACTTCACCATATTTAAAATAATCCAATTGTATATTATCTAAATCGAGAATATCTATTGTACCAAATTCACCTAATGCATCCTCAGGTTTTTTTATAATATTTAATTTTAAATTAGATGGTATAAAACTAATGGCATCTTTTATTACAGCTTTACTCCCTATTATAATTGGGATGGAGTGTGTATATAATTCTTTTCTCCCCATTGCTTTGACAGCAATTTCAGCACCAACTCCTGCAGGGTCTCCCATTGTTATAGCAATTATAACTTTATTCATTGATAACATATCCTTTCTTTCTGTCTCTCAATTTATAAATAATTTCACTTATAGAGTCTTCAGTCCCAAAGCCACCAGCTTTAGTAATTATATTTAAATCTCCATAATTTACTGTTTTTGCAAGCGATAAGGGTATACCTGTCAATAATTCATCAATTATATTCAAATTTTTAACTTCTAATTTTTTACAAATCCCAGCTGCTGTATCACCTCCAGTAAGAAACAAATCAATATTAGAATAATCTTTAAAAAGATTTTTTATTAATTCTCCTATATAATTTTTTATTTCAATCTGAAGATCTCTAAAGTCTATACTGTAATCTGTCAAAAGTTTATTTATTTTATCCTGACTATTAAATATTGGATCAGGACGAATAATGAGTTCATCATAAGTTTCTATTGCATTTTTTATATTATTGCTATCTTTTTTTAAAAGCAAACTTGAATTATTTAAAATTTTATCCAGATTTATCTTTAATTCAAAAACATCAAATTTAGTTTTAACATCTTCAATTTGTAAATTAGTAATATTTCTTCTTGAGGCAGCTACAATAACTAATTTTTCGGCTTTTTTAAATCCAACTTTTTTATTACTTAACTTTTTATTGTTTATTAAATTAATATGATTAGCCAAACCAGCTGATCCAGCAAATAAAAATTTATATTTAATTTCCTGCGAATTTAAAACAATTTCTTTCAAATCCGCTTCTGTTACTGCATCTAAGATTATGATTTGCTTTTTCTTATTATCAAAATTAGAAATTAATAATTTTAGATTAAAATTTGATTTCCTTAAATCCTCAATTTTTATTAATTCAATGTTATTTTTTGATTGATTTTTTAAAATATTTGGAATATAAGAAGCATCCTCTTGTTTTATATCCCCCTCATAATAGTCAGTAAAAGCAAGTGGACTATTTTCAACAATTAGTCTCCCGTTTTTTGTTATCCGCTTACTTTTTGGAAATGAGGGGCTAAATATACAAAGATCAATATTCAACTTTTCCATAATAAGATCTATTTCTAACCCTATATTACCTCTTAAAGTAGAATCTATTTTTTTGTAGATTATATCATCTCTTTTTATATCTAAATTATCTAATATATCATTAATTCTTTTTTTGGAAGTTCTGTGATCAACATCTCTAGTTTCTGTATCTATTACTAAAACATCAGCTTTTATATTAGCTAATTTTTGATTCCTAATATTTTTTTGACAGATAATAACACTGGAAGTATAATTTTTTATTGCAAATTGAACACCCGTATCTGTAGCCCCTGTTAAATCATCTGCTATAACATAAATCATGATATTAATTCACCTCTAATCATCTTATTAAATTATTTTTTTTATTTAGATTATTTTTTATATTCACCTATAATTATTGCATATTTTGTGCCAGAACTGAATATTCTTTTTAAAAAAATGATCCGGCTACAGTATAGTAAGGATAATACTTAATATTATTTTAATTAAATTAATTATAATTTTTCATAATATTTAGAAATTACTTCATTTTGAAACATACATATACACTATATATAAGTAAAATCTTTGATATAGAGGCTATACCAAAGATTTTATTTCACTATGAACCAATATTTCATTTTGAAACGGTTATTTAGTTATTTTTCTCCACAAAGTAGTTCTTCCAATGTCTAATCTCTCTGCTGCAGCTTTTTTATTATGATTTTCATCTTTAAGTACATAATTAATAATTTCATTTTCAATCTCTTTTAAACTTTTATTATTTATATTTAAAGATACAAGATTTTTAGAATCAATAATTTCAAAATTTTGATTCAGGTTTTCTTTAATCAATTCAACACTTATAATATTTCTTTTTGATCTTACAATCAGTCTTTTTATAAAGTTTTCTAATTCTCTAACATTACCCGGCCAGTCATAATCATTTAAATATTTTAAACCTTCATCACTAATTGATTTAATATTTTTATTAAGCTTAAGATTTATTTTTTTTATTAAATAATTTACAAGAAGATTAATGTCACTTTTTCTCTCTTTTAAAGGTGGGAGTTTTAAATTTAATACATTTATTCGATAATAGAAATCTTTTCTATATTTATTTTTCTTAACTAATTCATTTAAATCACGATTTGTTGCCATAATTAATCTCACATCAACTGAAATTAACTTATCATCTCCAATCCTTCTAATTTTTCTTTCTTCCAGAACTCTAAGCAGTCTGGACTGAATTGATTTAGAAATTTCACCAATCTCATCTAAAAATATTGTTCCTCCATGTGCCTGCTCAAATAATCCTGTTTTACCCTTAGAGCTTGCACCGGTAAAAGCTCCTTGAACATAACCGAAGAGTTCACTTTCTAATAATTTTTCCGGCAAAGCAGCACAGTTAAAAGCTACAAAAGAACTTTTTTTCCTGGGACTATAATTATGAATGGCCTGTGCAAAAAGCTCTTTACCTGTACCAGTTTCTCCATGTATTAATAAAGGTAAATTATACATTGCATAATCTTTGCTTTCTTCTATTGCCTTTTGCATTAAATCACTTTCTCCAATTATATCCCTAAAAGAAGCTTCAGCAAAATATCCTTTTAAATGCAACTTCTTTCTGATTTTCTCTTCAGTTTTCTTTATATTAGAAGCTTCTTGCACAATTAATACCAGTCCATGGCTAATACCATCTACCAGGATAGGAATTATGTTACCTACAATTCCCTGTCCATCATAAGTCCAAATCTTATTTAAAATATTACGGCCACTATCCATATAATTTTTTAAATTTATTTTTGGCAGTACAGAATCAATTTGTCTGTCTAAAACTTTATATGCTTTTTTATTAAAAATTTCTTCAGCTTTTGAATTAAAAGTTTTAATTATTCCCTTTTGATCAATACTTATTATACCTTCATAAGAAAAATCAATAATACCTTTAATTCTTTTACGTTTCTCTATTTCTTTTTCTCTAACTCTTACAATTCTCTCAGTTTCTTTAATCGATTGACTGATAGCTTCTTTACCTGAGCGAATTAAATATGATGATAAATTCATTTTTTTAGCAATTTTAACTGAAATATTATCACCTATGATACAATTAAATCCTTTTTCTTTTATATTTATAAGTTTTTCTTTGATTATTGTTTCATGATTATACCATTCCTGCTTTAAGGTAAAAATTTCAATATTTATATTTAAAATCTTTGCTACACTCTGAAAAGTATGGGTAAACTGTTTAAAACCAACAATAGCTACCTTATTAAATTTATACTGAAGTTTATTTAATACTTTTATTATATCTGATCCTGCTACCATAATTTCTACCACAGGTACATTTTTTACAACTTCTGTGATTGCAAGTGCAGTACCACCTCTGCTTATTATTGCATCAACACCTTCTGCTTCAAGGTTTTTGGCAATCTTGACTCCTTCCTGCAGATCACCAATATACACCTTATAATCTCTATTCATATCTTTACAAACTTCCATATATAAATCAGCTAATTTTTTATAAGGAGAAATGAAAACTATATTATATGACAATTGTATACCTCCTTCTTTAAACTATTCTAAATAACTTAAATTTTGCAGGCAAATAATTCTTTTATACCTGAGAAATTTCAATATTCAGCCGCCGCCAAAAAATCTCTCTAACTCCTTCATTACAGTTTTAAAAACTAGAGATTTATACTCTTTTCTAATTAATAATATCTCTATAGAAGTTTAAATATCAATTACCAAAACTAAAATTTTTATAAAATTTACCTCTATAAAGATATTAACCTGAATTTCCAAACTATTATCTTTTTATCAAATCTCTGCTTGTATTTATTACGAATTTTGATAATGAAATTACTACACTAAGTTAAATCATTACTTAATCCTAATTCTTTAATTGTTTTTTGTTCTTCTTTAATCATCTCTGAATTATTATATTTTTCAAAAAGTCTATGAAATACAGGATAACCCATTTGTTGTTCATTACTCCATTCTCTTGCAAATTTTCCATTACCAATATTCCTTAATTGTCTACCCATGAATTTTTTTATATCATTGTAACTAACTTCTTCGGCTTCCCCTTCTTGTAGCTCATCTATTCTACTGATTTGACCATACTGGCTGGTTTGTGAATGTAAAGGCATTTGCCCTATAATCCCCTGTTCAGCCATCTTTTCAAATATATATCCTAATTCTCTAGAAAGATATAATTCTAACAATGCACCAGCTGGAGGCATTCCCTCTGCTATTTCTAATTCATATTTTGCAATCATAGCATTTAAAATTATTGGTATTAATCCCTGTTCCATTAAAAGATCAGATTTAGTTTCCAGTGCAAATGAATCAATTTCAATTATTCCAGATCTGGTAGAACCAATAGCTTTCCCAAGAGCTAAACCTATATCTTTTGCTTTACCAGAATAATTTTGATTTATTGCTAAAAAACTGGGGGCACCATCACCAACTTCATAAAGTTCTCTTACCATTGTACCTATCATTCTTGGAGCAATCATAATTACATCAATATTTTCTGGAGGTGTAATTAGATTATAAGTGATATTGTACCCCGAAGCAAAGTTAAGTACATCTCCTTCTTTTAAATAGGGTTCAATTTTTTCTTTATATACCTGTGGCTGGACTTCATCCGGTACTAAAAAGAATAAGATATCTGCTTTATTAGCTGCTTGATCCATACTATAAGCTTCAAAGCCATCTTTTTTTGCCTGTTCTTTAGATGAATCTCCTCTATTTCCTATAATAATATTTTCCACACCCGAATCTCTCATATTCAAAGCCTGAGCACGACCCTGATTTCCATATCCAATAACAGCTACAGTTCTATCATCCAGTACAGATAAATCCCCATCTTGATTTTTAAATAAAGTTTTCTCACTCATTATAAACTCCTCCTATTTTTTTAATTTTGTTCATTCTATATAATAAAGTATTACGATGAATATATAAATCTTTAGTTGCCTGAGTTATATTCAAATCATTTTCTACTAATGATTCAATAACCTGACCGGGAGACTTCTAATACCTGGCACATCTTTGTCACAGGAAATTCATCACTGTGGTCCCGGATAAAACCGTATATTACTTCGGTTTTTTCGAAAAGATGGCCACTGCTTTTTTTAAAATATCACGTTCAAGTTTAGTTTCTTTAAGTTCATTTTCCAGATCCTTAATTTTTTGTTTTTCAGATGTGAGTTTTTGCTTTCCTTTTCCCGGAAAAGCAAGTTTTCCATTATCTCTATATTTTTTACGCCAGCGGATTAAATTATTATAGTTAATACCTAGATCTTCAGCAATTTCTGTACAATTTTTATCAGAGTTTATACTGAGTTCAACAGCATCTCGTTTGAATTCTTCTGTGTAAGTTCTTCTTTTTCCCATTTCGGGCACCTCCTGATTATATTATATATCTTAACTCGGTGTCCTACAAATCGGGGGAGGGTCAGGGCGGAAAAATGTTCTGATATTATATAATGTTGATAGATAAGAAAAAAGGACTTTTCCCATTGCCTGTCTAAATTAAACAATACCCTAACAGGGAACACTCACCAATTATATTTGGAGGTGTTAATCAATGGGAAAAGTCAAACATATAAAGGCCAGTAAGAGAACTGAGCTGCAGAAAAAACTACGTGATATACCTTATGATAAGGTATTAGTTGTAGCTATTGATCCAGCAAAATATTCTCCAAAAGCTCTTATATGTAATTATTTCGGTGAGATCCTTGTAAATCCCTTCTTTTTTACGATTAATTCTAAAGGTCTAAATTTATTGCTAACTAAAATTCAAGAAACTGTCAATAATATCTCTGCTCAAAAAGTATTGGTATGTATTGAAACTACAGGACATTACCATGAAATAA
>NZ_SOEF01000006.1 GCF_004366375.1 Halanaerobium congolense | reverse complement strand
GAATCACTGTGGTCTGCATTGATGTTAATTGGGCCTGATAAAGCTCTATTTACTACTGATAAAATTATTGGTAGTCTTGATGATGATGCTATATACAGTTCTTCTACCATTAAAGCAAGTCCATTAGCTGATGTTGCTGTTACTGTTCTTGCTCCTGCTGCCTGTGATCCGATACAGGCTGACATTGCACTGTGCTCTGATTCTACTGGTACAAATTCTGTATCTACTCTTCCATCTGATACATATTTTGAAAAATACTGTGGTATTTCTGTTGATGGTGTTATTGGAAAGGCAGCCATTACATCTGGATTCATCTGGCGTAATGCTGTTGCTGCTGCTTCGTTTCCTGATAATTTCTCTCTGATACTCATTTGTTCGCTCCCTCCTTATTCATCTTGTCCTTCTGGAATCATTTCTATTGCATCTACCGGACATACTTCTGCACAAATTGCACATCCCTTACAGTGGTCATAATCAAATTCCAGTCTTTTACCGTCTTTTACCGGAATTGATGTGTCTGGACATACCGGTGCACAAAGTAGACACTGAATACATTTATCTTCTTTAAAGATTGGCTTGTTTACTCTCCAATCTCCGGTGTTAAAGTTTTCTGCGTTTCCTGCTGTATAAATTGTTCCTCCAGGTGTCAGCTCTTTCCAGTTCATTGTTTCATTAATTTCTTTAGCCATGTGCGTTCACCTCTTTTAACGCTTTTTTTACTGCTGCTACGTTTCCATCTATTACCTCTGGTTTAGAAGCAAACTTCTTTTTAAACAGATTTTCCATTTCTGTTACAAAATCTTGTTCATCCATGATATTTGCAACTTTTACTAAAGCTGAAAGCATTGGTGTGTTTGGAAAGTATCTACCGATTGTTGCCATTGAAATTTCTCTGGCATCTACAGTAAATAGTTCTCCCTGATATCCTTTAAGTTTTTTTCTGATCTTTTCTCCATCTTTAGCTGTATTTACAACTATTGCTCCTTCTTCTTTTAGACCTGCTGTTACATCTACACTCTCTAAAAGTGTTTCGTCTACTACAACAACATAGTCTGGTTTGTAGATGTTGGAGTGAACTCTTATTTTGTCATCACTGATTCTGTTGTAGGCTGTGATTGGAGCTCCCATTCTTTCTGGACCGTACTCTGGGAAACCCTGTACATATTTGCCGGTAGAAAACGCTGCGTCTGCTAAAAGCAGGGAAGCTGTTTTAGCTCCCTGGCCTCCTCTACCATGCCATCTGATCTGCATCATATCTCTTACACTTCCTTTCTGGGGTTAATTATTGTTGAATTGCTTCTACGTCTTTTAATAACTGATCTAAGATCTTACCAGCATCTTCACCGTACTTTTCTACGTAGAATTCTCTTACAGGCTGACTAGCTTCTTCAAAAGCTGCTCTCTGTTCTGCTGTTAAATCTATAATTTCCATATCACTATTTTCTTTAATAGACTCTAAACGTGTATTATTAAGATCTTTCTGAGCACCTAAAATATATTCAGTTGCTGTATCTGCTGCTGCTTGAACCTGAGCTTTTCTTTCATCTGATAGTGAGTCCCAGAACATATCATTGGCTACAAATGTACCTACGAAAATTGCCTGATTAGAAAGCATCATATAATCTTGAACTTCGTAAAATTTCATTTCTTCAATAGCAAAAATTGGGTTAACCTGGCCATCAATCATATTTAACTGCAGACTACTGTAAACTTCCATATAAGGAATAGGTGTTGGGTCTGCTCCATAAGCCTTATAACTTTCAGAAATTACAGGGGAAGCCATTGTTCTAATTTTAAAACCTTTAAAGTCTTCTGGTTTTGTAATTTTTTTATTTCCTGTCCACATCTGATATCCCTCAGGGAACCAGCCTAAGACCTTCATATTACTTTTTAAATATTTTTCATTAAGCATATCCATTGCTTTACTGTTATTTACTAATTCATGTGCTTTGTCCATATCAGATGGTAATAAGAAGTGAAGTGAGAATATGTTAGTTTCAGGAACTAATGTACCTACAGAACCAGGGTTGTTGATACCTAACTGAATTGCACCATTTTGAAGTAATTCTACCTGGTTAGCACCATCACCTAACTGACCAACTGGATAAATATTTATTTTTACTGCACCATCAGTAAGTTTTTCAATTTCTTCTTTAAACTTCTGAGCATAGCGATCCTGTACACTACCCTGAACTTCTTCGTGGGCAAAGGTCCATTCTACAACTTCTTGTGGTTCTGCCGCTGCTTCATTTCCACCATCAGCTGTATCCCCGCTAGATCCACAACCTGCAAGTACAAAAACTAAACTGAATACTAAAAGTGCTGTTAATAATTTTTTAAACATTTAAACCTCTCCTTTTTTTGGTTGATTAAAATTATGTTATTAACAAAATTTAAAACTAAATTTTAAAAGTATACTAAGTCTCTAAAGAACAAGGCCAGACTTGGGAAGAGAACCATCAAAATTGAAGCCGAGACAAATAATAACATGTAGGGCCAGACACCTTTAACAACTGTAATAAAGTCTTCATCAAAAACAGCGGAGGCTGTAAAAATATTACATCCAAATGGCGGTGTAATAGCACCAATACCAGCCTGCATTGTAGCAATTAAACCTAAGTGAATTGGGTCAACACCAGCCTTCATAGCCACTGGATAAAAAATAGGGGTTAAAATTAGTATTACCGGAATTGAATCTACAAACATACAAGAAACAAAGAAGAAAATACTAATTGCAAATAAAACAAATGTTGCTGAAGGATCTGCACCTAAAACACCAGATGTTAGCATTTGTGGGATTTGCGCAAAGGTAATTACCCATGAGAATGCCTGTCCTCCTGCTACCAGAATAAATACTGTTGCAGTTACTACACCTGTAGAAAGTGCAATTTCTGGTAGTTCTTTAAACTTAACTGATTTAAATATAAATAACTCAATTAAAGCAGCATATAAAACTGAAACTGCAGCCGCTTCTGTTGGACTGAAAACACCTGTATAAAAACCACCTAATACAATTACTGGGAAACCTAAAGGCCAGATAGCCTCTTTCATTGAATCAAATCGTTCTCCCCAGGTAGCTTTTTCTGTTGTAGGTATTTTCTTGACCTTAGCATAAATATAATCAAAAGCTGCAAAAAGTAAGAAAACAATAATCCCCGGTCCAATACCTGCAATAAATAGTTCTCCAACTGAGGTACCTGTAACAACCGCATACATAATCATTGTAATACTTGGTGGAATTAATAAGGCTATGTTCGCTGAACTCATTAATAAGGCAAGTGTATGTGAGATATCATAGCCTGCTTCAGACATCTTTTTGTGCATTGTTTTACCAACAGCCACTAAAGTAGCCTGAGTAGAGCCTGAAATAGCACCAAATAATGTACAGGTAGCACCTGTTGTAATCGCTAATCCACCACTCATATGACCAACAAATTTATCAACCATATTTAATAATCTATCAGCTGTTTCACCAGTACTCATGATATCAGCTGCAAAAATAAACATCGGTACAGCAAGTAAAGTATAAGGAGATACACCGGCTATAGTTTGCTGAGTAATTAACATTGGTTGAATCAGAGGAAATTCTCTGATCAAAACAACAAGTGGAGCTATAATCATAGCAAACATTAGTGGAAATCCTAAGAATAAAAATCCAAACATTAAACCTAATAATAAAGCAACCATTTTTTCAACTCCTAACTTTTAATTTTAGTTAACTACTTCTTCTTCCGCATTTAATTTTAAATCCTGATTCAGGTTAAGATCTTCATTATCCAGATTAAGATCTTCATTCAATTCACAACTAATATCATCTTCAGACAATGTTTTTTCACTACCAATATAAATTTTTTCTTTATCCTTAATGTTAACTATAATAGTTACAAGATACTGTAATGATGCAAGAAAGAAACCTAAAGGAACAAAAATATATAAGATCCACATCGGAAACTGTAAGGAAGGAGTAATTCTTCCAGAACCCATAATTCTATTCACATATAATGTTCCTAAATATCCCAACCACCATAATAAAACGGTAGAAATAGATGATGTGAAATAGATATATGGTTTTTTAAATCTTCTAGGAATCGAATCAATTAATGCTGACATGGTAATGTGTTTACCCATTCTTGCAGCATAACTAATTCCAATAAATGTCACCGCTACAATTAAAATCTGTCCAACTTCCTCAGCTGCCTGAATACTGCTGTTAAGAAAAACTCTGGAAAATACATTGGCAACCAAAACAATTGACATTATTATTATTCCATAACTAATTATTAACTCTTCAAATTTTCTAATCTTCTTATTTAAAGCAATTATTAAATTAATCATCTTCTCACCTCTCATTTTTACTAAAATTCTAATTCAACATGAATAAATTATTTATTCAAAAAATTAAACACACTTTTCAGGTGCATTTCTACACCATATTTGAGAACATCTTCGTCAATATCAAATTTAGGATGGTGATGAGGATAAGTACAATTTTTTTCTTCATTACCTGCCCCAATAAAATAAAATGTGCCTGGGACTTCTGCAGTAAATTCTGCAAAATCTTCTCCCGCCATGCAGACATAATTAACTATGTTTTCCTTGCCAAATACATCTTCAGCAGCTTTTTCTACAATCTTTGTAGTTTTTTCATTATTAATTAATGTACTATTGCTTGGGAAAAATTCTAATTCATAATCAGCCCGATGGGCTTTACAAATATTGCTGACAATTCTCTCAAACCTTTTTTCAGGACATTCTTCACTGTCATCTCCACCTTCATAAAGATAACGCATTGATCCTTTAACTTCAAGCTCTCCAGGAATTACATTAGGAGCTGTTCCACCATTAATTTGACCAAACATGATTAGAGTTGGTTTTAAAATATCAATTTCTCTAGTTTGAATCATCTGAACACTTTGAATAATATTAGCCAAGGGTAGGAAGGGATCAACTGCCGTATGTGGGTTACCACTATGACCGCCCTGACCTTTGACTTTTAATTCAAAGTTTTCATGGGACCCCATAAATGGACCAGAAGAAACACCCACTTTCCCAGCCTCAATTGGTGACCAGAGATGAATGCCAAAAACTGCATCTACCTCAGGATCTTTTAAAACTCCATCTTCAACCATATACTTTGCACCAGCATCTTCTTCATTTGGTTGAAATACAAATTTAATATTACCTTTTATTTGATCTTTCTTTTCAGATAAAATTTTAGCGGCTGTTAAGAGCATTGCAATATGACCATCATGTGCACAGGCATGCATTAAACCTTCATTTTCAGATGCAAATGAGAGTCCAGTATCTTCTGTAACAGGCAGTGCATCCATATCTGCTCTTAACATCACTGTTTTTCCTTCTTCTTCTCCCTTTAGAACTGCAACAACTCCAGTTTTAGTGACTTTCTTTACTTCAAGGCCTAAATCTTTTAAATATTGATATATTTTTTCAGAGGTTTTAAACTCTTTAAATCCCAACTCAGGCATCTTATGAAACTCTCTTCTTAAATAAATTAATTCATCTTCCATTTCTAAAACGTCTTTACTTATGTTCATTATCTTTCCTCCTTCAAGAAGATTTTGAATTTAAAGAAAATTCATATCAATCGCCCAACAGGACGATTGATATAAAGACTTAATTATTTAATTATTTCTTCCATTTTTGCTAATGATGCATCTAAATCTGCAATAATATCTTCCACATTTTCTACACCAACGGAAAGTCTAACCTGACCTTCATTGATTCCAACTGCAGCTCTTTCTTCAGGAGTCATATCAAAATGACTCATTGAAGGTGAATGCTGAATTAAGGAGTCAACATTACCTAAACTTGTAGCTAAACTGATCATTTCTACACTGTTCATTAGAGCTTTTCCTGCTTCAAAACCATCTTTAAGATCAAAACTGATCATTCCACCAAAACCATTCATTTGTTTTTTAGCAAGTTCATGCTGTGGATGCTCAGGTAATCCTGGATAATATACTTTTTCTACTGCAGGATGCTCATTTAAATACTCAGCAACTTTCATTCCGTTTTCACAGTGTCTTTCCATTCTTAGTTCAAGAGTTTTCATACCCTGCATTACTAACCAGGCATCAAATGGAGAAATAACTGCACCTAAAGTTTGGAGATGAGGCATTCTTACTTTTCTAATGAATTCCTCAGTACCAACAATTACACCTGCAACCACATTACCATGTCCACTTAAATATTTAGTAGCACTATGAATTACAACATCTGCCCCTAAATCAAGTGGATTCTGGATATATGGAGAAGCAAAAGTGCTATCAACTAGAACCTTAGCTCCATGTTCATGAGCTATTTTAGAAATTCTTTCAATATCAGTGATTCTCAGAATTGGATTACAAGGTGTTTCTAAATAAACAATTTTAGTATTGGGCTGAATTGCTTCTTTAACAGCCTCATAATCAGTTGTATCTACTAAAGTAAGTTCTACACCATAGTCTGAGAGAATGTCATCAATAAAAGTTAGAGTACATCCATAAAGAACATCAGCGGCTACAATATGATCTCCCCCTTTAACAAGAGTCATAATAGCTGTTGAAATAGCTCCTAAGCCGGAAGCTAAAGCAATACCTGCTTCACCGTTTTCTAATAAAGCAACTTTTTTGCCTAGCTCTGCTTCAGACGGACTGCGGAATCTAGTGTATGTATAGCCAAGCTCCTGGTCTTTATTTAATCTGATTGCTTCATCTACATTGTCTAGAACAAAAGTAGATGTTTGATAAATCGGACTGTTATGTGCACCTGTTCTTGGATCGTGCTCCTGACCTAAATGAATTGTCTTAGAACCGAACCCCATTTTTTTCTTATCCATTTTAATAATTCCTCCTATAAGTTGTTTTGGTTTATTTTAAAAAATAAAATTGTATACTATATACTGTCGACAATAAAAATGCCGAAAAAAAATTATTTATTTTACTTCATTTTATACATTTCAATATGATCCACTAAAGCAGTTTTTGCATTTTTAGCATCACCAGCTCTTAGATATTTAACTATATCTTTATGAGTTTCAGCTGTATTTTTCAAATCACCAGTCATTTCTGTATCAAATAGCATTGCCATCTGCAGTTGACGGTGAAGATCAAATAATATTTCTTGCCTTCTCGGACTATCTGCTTTTTCCCAAATGTATTTATGAAATTTTATATCCTCTCGGTTGATTTTAATCTTTTTGCTATTAAAATCATCATCAGAGCTCGCTATTTCTTCCATTGTCTCAATTTTCTTCTCTAAAAACTTAAAATCTTTTTCTTTTAATTTATTATCTCTAACTATTTTATCAATAATACAATTTTCCAATGAAACTCTTATTTGGTAGATTTCGTGAATATCCTTTTCCGTTAATTCTACTACATAAGTCCCTTTACGAGGTATTTGTGTCACCAGTCCCTGGCTGCTCAATTCTTTGATCCCTTCTCTAATTGGGGCTCTGCTGATACCTAATTCGTTTGCAACTTGAACTTCATTAATCTTTTCATTTGGCTTATATTCTCCTGTCATTATCTTTTTAGTAAGATAATCAACAGCAACGTCCTTCAAACTTTGTGTTTGATAAGATGTTTGAGCAATCATAATGCACCCCCTCTTATCTTTTTGTCGACTGTTTACATTATAGCATATTCATAATTATCATGCAATTAAAATATCAATTATTTTTTAAAAAAATTTAATTTGTTTCGAGATCTTCTCTATCTAAGGAAAAGTTTAGAGTAATTTAATTATTTTTTGAAGAGAAACTCAATAATAAATTGAGCTTCTCTCCATTTATTATATTTTACTTAGTGTATAATTTTTTAGGGAAATCATAAAATTCTTCACAACCATTTTCAGTAATTCTGATTGCTGAACTCATTTCAAATCCAATTTCATCCTGCCAGATAATAGGAATCAAGTGGAAAGTCATGTTTTCCTGTAAAACTGTCTTATCTTTAGGTCTCATACTTGCAACCTGCTCGCCCCAATCTGGTGGATAGTTAAGGCCAAAAGCATAGCCCAGTCTTGATGCATCTACTAAGCCACCTTTAGCAATAGAGTTTCTCCATTTTTCTTCTACAGCTTCACATGTTACTCCAGGCTTAATGAAATCTAATGTTTCTTCTAAGCCTTCAATAACAATATCTGTGATTTCCTGCATTCTTTGTGGAGCTTCTCCTAAGTATACAGTACGTGCAATCGGAGCGTGATAGCGATTATAACAGCCAGAAAGTTCTAGTATAACCGGTTCATTTTCCTGATATTTTCTATCGGACCAGGTTAAGTGTGGTGCTTCAATACCATCACCAGCAGGCATTAAAGGAACAATCGCTGGGTAATCTCCACCAAATTCATCTGTTCCACTAATCTGCGCATGAGAAATTTCTGCAGCAGCATCACATTCTCTGACACCTACGTTTACAGCGTCAATACCAGTCTGCATAACTTTTTCGGCAATCTTACCAGCTCTCTTCATGAATTCAATTTCCTGAGCTGATTTAATAGCTCTAACTTTAGCTACTAAAAAAGTTGCATCCTTAAATCTAGCATTAGGTAAACTGTCATTTAAAATTTGATATGTTTTGTGAGTGAAATAGAACTGATCCATTTCTACACCAAAAACCTTGTCTTCCCAGCCTTTATCTTTAATAACATCTACAACAAAATCTATTGGATGTTTGCCAACTGGAGAATGAACATAGTCGTCAGCATAACTTCTAATATTCTCTTCACTCAAGAAAGTTGTTACTTTTGCAGCGTTTCCATCCATATTTCTACCAATCCATACTGGCTCATCCTGATCTAGGGAAACAATTACACACTGGTGAACATAAAATGACCAGCCATCATATCCTGTAAGATAATTCATGTTTGCTGGATGAGTAGCAATTAAAACTTCAATACCTGCTTCTTCCATTCTTTTTTAGTCTTTTTGACCCGCTGTTCATACTCTTTTTCTGTAAATAACATTTTATTCCTCCTTATGATTTTATGTTAATTTAATTGTACTAACAACAAAACAAATTGAAATTAATGATTTTGAGCCTGAATCGCAGTGATAGCAGTTAGATTTACAATTTCTTCAACAGAACAACCTCTTGATAAATCATTAATTGGTGCTGCCAGCCCCTGTAGAATCGGGCCAATTGAATCAGCCTTTGCTAAACGCTGGGCCAGCTTAACCCCAATGTTGCTGGACTGCAGATCAGGGAAAATCAAAACATTTGCTCTACCTGCAATTTCACTTTCAGGTGCTTTTCTGACACCAACACTTTCGACAAGTGCAGCATCAGCCTGCATTTCCCCATCAACTTTTAAATCAGGAAACTTACTGTGAGCAATTTTTACTGCCTCCTGAACATTCGTCACATTTTCATGACGAGCACTGCCCATTGTTGAAAAAGAAAGCATCGCAGTTTTAGCTTCAAAACCTAATAAATCTTCAACTGTCTCAGCTGTAGATTGAGCAATTTCAGCTAACTGCTCAGAATTAGGAGTGGGATTAACCGCACAATCTGCAAAAGTTATAATCCCATCTTCGCCAAAGCTTTTATCTTTTAAAAGCAGTATTATTGCACTAGATACTGTTGAAATATCTGCCTTAGTTTTAATTATCTGAAAGGCAGGTCTTAAAACATTTCCGGTTGGATTATCCGCACCGGCAACCATTCCAGCCGCTTTATCTGTATAAATCATCATTGTACCAAAATACAGCGGATCTTTAATCATCTTTTCAGCATCTGCTTTACTGATTCCTTTGTGTTTTCTTAACTCATAAAATTCTTCTCTAAATTTTGATATGTAATCTGATTTTTCAGGATCAATAATTGTCAGACCTTCAAGATTTATATCTTTTCCAGCAGCAATTTTTTCAATTTTATTCAGATTACCTAAAATAACTATTTCGGCAATACCTTCTTTTTTTATAATTTCAGCAGCTTTAATAATTCTTTCATCTTCACCTTCAGCAAAAACAATCTTTTGCAAATCTGAAGCAGCTTTTTCTTTAAAGTTTTTTAATAATTCCACATATTCACCTCCTTTGAAAACTAACTGAAAGTTATTAAATAGCTTCAGTTTCAATTTTAAGGATAATAATTTTAATTTTTATTATCTTTTTTATTAGCTAGCGTATAATTTCCGCTACCAATAAAATTTAACCTTACTGTATTACAGATTGTCCGAAGGACATTTTGTTCCAAGTTTCAAACAATTGACAACAATATACAGTCATCTGTCGACAATCTCTTATATTTATAATTCTCTGCCAATTCAAAATATCCTTCTTTTTTTTAATAATTTTTTATAATTTTTTTCTGTTTTTTAAATAAAACTTGCGTGGATGCTGTCAAAACAAGGACTACACCCATAATTTGAATTAGACTAAATTGTTCAGAAAATATAATAAAAGACAAAATTATTGTCATAATTGGTTCTATCATTCCTAAAATTGACACAATTGTGGGACTGGTAAGTTTAATTCCAGCAAAAAATGACAAAAAACCACCAACAGTAATTAAAGTAATTAGGCCAATATAAATCCAACTAACAGGAGTAAAGCTAAAATTAAGTTTATTTTGATATAATCCTGCAGCTAAAAAAGTAAAGGCTGCAAAAAAACAGATATAAGCAGTTGTAACTGCAAGAGGAATTGTGTCTAAAATATGTCTTCCATATATCGCATATACACTATAAGAAATGGATGCTCCCAGAGCCAGCAGAATTCCAATTTTATTTAAATTATTAAAATTCTCCCCAAATAACATTATTAAACCAGCAAAAGAAACAATAATTGAAAAAACAATTCTTTTTGTTATTTGTTCACCATTTATTAAAAATGAAAGCAGAGCTACAATAATTGGATAGGTATAAAATAATAATACCGCCAGTGAAGGAGAAATAATTGATATTGCAGAAAAGTAACAGATACTAAAAACTGAATAAATTATTCCTCCCTGAACAAATAGTTTTAAATGATCATATATATCTAGATTAATTTCATTTTTATTAAAAAAAATATATGAAAATAAAACTACAGCAGCCATCATAAATCTTAAAAATAACAGTGAATAAACACTAACTCCTCCCGCATAAGCAAAAACAGCCAGAACCGGTGTTATTCCAAAACCAGCTGCAGAAAATAATGCAAAAATTGCTCCTTTATAATAAGGATCCATTAATTATCACTCCTGTAAATTGTATTTATCTTCTATTTCAAAAAACTCCCTGATATTCCTTTTTAACTAAGGCTGATTTCACGAAATCAATCATAGTTATAAAATCAAAGACCGGAAGTGAAAGTGACTGATGAACTGACTTAGCATATGGAGGCAGCATACTGCATTCTAATAAAACTGCCCCAATCTCAGGATTTTCTTCGATCATCTTTTCACTCACCTCTAAAACTTCTTTTTCTATTTTTTCAGTGTCCAAATAACCTTCTTCTAGAACTCCAAATTTATAGAAATTTTCTTTGTTCTCCATTCCCCGAATTACAACTCTTTCTCGGTCAATATTAACTGAATCTAAGAAACTGTCGTCATCTAAACTATCAGATTTTGCACTAATAATTCCAACTTTCTTATCTCTAGCAATTATTGAAGAAATAAATGGGGCTTGTAAAAGGCTTGACAAAAAGACCGGTATATTTACTGCTTCAGCAACCTCTTTCTGAAAAAGAGCAAAAAATCCACAATCAGCAGTTATCGCCCTTACACCTGACTTTTCTAACTCTTTAGCAGCTTCAATTATAATTTCCAAAGCCGTTTGATCTTTATTAAATAATCTATCAAAGGTAAGTCCTTCAACTAATTTATATCTAACAGGATAATCATAGGTGCTTGCATTTCCAACATCTCCAGGAATAAAAGGTGCCTTAAAATCTAAAAGTAAAATCCCAATAACTTCCCCATAATTGTCCTGAGCTCTATTTGCATGATATATCATTTTTTAAATCCTCCCTCTATAAATTGCATTGATCTCTCTAAATATTTTGAATTTAGTCATTTTAAACTAAATAGTCATTCCTGCTCCTTGGTCAGCGGATTTACACAACTGAGCATAAATATGCATCATTCCCTGTTTTACTTTTGCTTCGGGCTGCTTCCATTTTTCTCTTCTGGCAGCCAATTCTTTTCCACTGAGCTTAACATCTAAAGTCGAATTCTTGATATCTACAGAAATTATATCTCCATTTTCAACCAGAGCAAGTGGTCCTCCAGCATAAGCTTCTGGGGTAACATGACCAATAATTGGGCCGTGATTAAAACCAGAAAATCTGCCATCAGTTATTAAACCAACGCTTTCATCCAAGCCGTAGGCTACTAAAGCATCTGTACTCAACATAATTTCTTTCATTCCTGGAGCTCCTTTTGGCCCTTCATAGCGAATTACCATCACATCTCCCGGTTCTATTTCCCCTGCTTTAATTGCTTTAACTCCTTCTTGATCACGATTAAAGACCTTTGCCGGTCCAGTGAATTTTTTCATACTTTCTGGTACCGAAGATGATCTAACAATAGCACTGTTTGGAGCCAGATTCCCTCTTAAAATTTTTAAACCACCATCACCATTAATCGGATTATCTAAAGATCTGATTACTTCTGAATTCCTATTTTTCGCTTCAGCAATTATTTCTCCAATAGTTTGACCGGTTATAGTAGAAACATTTAAGTCTAAATATAATTCTAATTCTTTTAATAGTGCAGGTACACCTCCTGCTTTATGGAAGTCTACAATTGAATAACTACCAGATGGTTTGACTCCACAAATACAGGGTATTTGATTTCCAAACTCTGCAAAATCGTCTATTGTTAATTCTACTTTGGCCTCTCTTGCTAGAGCTAATAGGTGCAGAATCACATTTGTCGAGCCACCCATAGCAATATTTGTTTTAACAGCATTTAAGAAAATTTCTCTATTTAAGAGAGCACTGGGTTTTAAGTCTTCTTCCACCATAGAAACAATCCTTTTTCCTGCTGATCTGGCTGCTCGTTTTTTGTCAGCATATACTGCTGGGATAGTTGCTGTTCCTGGTAAATTAAGTCCTAATACTTCTGTCATAATCTGCATACTGTTGGCTGTTCCCATTGTAGAACAGGCCCCAGGACACATACAGGCAATATTTTCAATGTCTCTGACTTTCTGACTGTCAGCATCTTTACCCATTGTCATCACACCTACATCAGATGGCAGAACTTCTTTTCCCTGATATTCTCCGGTCAGCATTGAGCCACCAGTGATTACTATCGAGGGTACATCAACTCTAATTGCCCCCAACATCACACCAGGAATAATATTATCACAGCTGGCCAGTAAAACTAATCCGTCAAATTGATGGACAGTAGAAACATATTCTACTCCCATCGCTACTACATCTCTTCCGGCCAGCTCATATTTCAATTCTTCTTCTCCTACAATCATATCGCCACAGGTTGAAGGAGCACCAAACTCTACCGGTACTCCACCTGCAGCCCAAACTCCCTGTTTAATACTCTCTGCAATTCCATTTAAATGAGCATGTCCTGGTGCACCTTCATTATATGTATTGACAATTCCAATATGAGGTTTATTTTTAATATCAGCATCATCAAAACCACATCCTTTAAGCATTGCTCTTCTCATAATAGCATCTGTTCCAACAAATTTATTATTCATCTGTTTATTCCTCCAGTATTTTTTAAATAGATTTTGCTACTTCGTAAGCATCCCAAATCGAATACATAATATTTGCAACCTTTTTAGAGTCGCCAATTAAATTGACTTTAAGATCCATATCTTTAACCTGCCTGTATAATTTTTTGTTTTCTTTATACCCGGCAGCAATTATAATTGTATCTGCTTCGATGTTTTCTCTTCTAAAGTTTTTAGAAATTACGCTTACAGTATTCTTATCTATTTCTAAAATACTGCTTCCTGTTTTAACATCTATCTTATGGAAATCAACTAGATCTTTTAACATATCTGAATTGGCATGGGAAACAAAAATAGAATCTAATAAATCATCCATCATTTCAACAATTGTTATTTCTTTTCCTTTTTCTGCTAACCAGACTGCAGTTTCTACTCCAACTAATCCTCCACCTAAAATTACTACTTTTTCTCCAATTTGATCTTCATTCATTAGTGCTCTGCAGGCAGTTATTACATTTTTTTGCTCGATTCCAGCAATTGGTGGAATATTTGCTTTGGCACCAGCAGCTATTATAACTTCATCTGGAGACAATTCTTCTATTAATTTCTGATCTACCTCCTGCTCTAAGTTGATATTAACTTCAAGCTCTGCTAACTCATTTTTATACCACTCAATAAGCTTTCTTTCATCCTTTTTAAACTCAGGTACGGAAGCTTCAATTAAATGGCCGCCTAGGTAATCATTTTTTTCATAAAGCTTAACCTTATGACCCCTCAAGGCACAAACTCTAGCAGCTTCCATGGCTGCTATTCCGCCTCCAACTATCATTATTTCTTTTTCCTTCAGTGCAGAATCTATGCTATATTCCACTTCTCTTCCACAGGCTGGATTAACTGCACATGATATTTTCTTTCCACTTTCCATTCTCCCCATACAGCCATCATGACAGCCTAAACATGGTCTAATTTTATCTAATTTTTGATATCTAACCTTATTTGGCCAATCAGGGTCAGCTAATAATCCGCGACCAAGTAAAGCCATATCAACCTGTCCTTCTCCAACTGCCTGGGCTGCCAGTTTAGGATCATCAAGTCTGCCAGCAGTTAAAATTGGAATATCAACTACTTCTTTTAGTTTTTGAACATAAGGTAAATAAGGGCCGTGGTCCATATATGTTGGGGGATGAGCCCAATATAATGCTTCATATGAACCTAAATCTGCATTAAGAGCATCATAACCAGCCTCTTCAAGTATAGCAGCTACCTCAAGACCTTCTTCTAGAGTTCTTCCCTTTTCCTGATAATCTTCACCGGGTAAACCTCCCTGATGCAGTTCCTTAATACAGCTTTTTACCCCATAACGCAAGGTAACAGGATAATCGCTGCCTAATTTTTTCTTAATTCCCTCGACAATTTCAGCTGCTACCCGAAGTCTATTTTTTAAATTTCCACCATATTTATCCGTCCGATTATTAAATAGAGATAGAGCAAACTGATCAATTAAATAACCCTCGTGCATTGCATGCACTTCTACACCATCAAAACCAATATCCTCTGCTAAAACTGCAGCATCTATCATCTTTTGAATCATAAATTCTACTTCTTCAGTTTTTAATTCCCGGCATGTAATCTCAGGCTGACTAAAGTGAGCTACAGCAGAAGGTGCAGCCGGATGGCTGTCCACTACATCTAAAAATAGTGATCTGCCAAATCCCATAGTCAGCTGCAGAAATATTTTCGCTCCATGGGCCTGCACTCTTTCGACCATTTCAACAGCAGTTAACTTAAATGCTGTCGGGTTTGTTGAAATATTTTGAAAAATACCGGTGTGTGTTTGTTCAATAGTATTTTCAACTTCTACACCACCCGTGATAATCAAACCCGCTCCCCCTTTTGCTCTTTCTACATAATACTCAATAGCCCTCTGATCAAAAGCATTATCAGAATTGATTAAACCTGAGGCAGCCATAGGTGCCATACCTATTCTGTTTTTGATCTCCAGATTAGCAATTTTTAACGGTTCAAATAAACTTGAATATTTTTTATCCATTTTTTAACCTCCTAAATTAATAATTAATTCTACTCTATAATAATGCAATATTTATGCCATTCCTTATTTAGCAGGCATCTTAGTTAAAAATGGAGTTTATTTATATCAATATTTAATTTTTTCTATAAATTTTAAGTAATATTATTCTTCTCTACTGTCCAAAAAGTTGACAGATGTCAAGTTATCTAGAATCTGATTCAGGGTAGTTTAAAGCCATATTTCTCCAGTTTATTATAAAGTGACTGTCGAGAAATAGATAGTTTTTCTGCTGCCTGACTTATATTATTCCCTGTTTCCTTTAAAGCAGCTGTGATTAAATGTTTTTCTAATTCTTTGATATTTTCTTTTAAAGATAATTTATTTACTGCTTTAAACTCTAAATTTTTATAATCTTTAGCTGAACCGGTCTTTTTTAAAATATATTTAGGAATATCTTCTGGCCTTATTTTGCTTTCATCAGCACTATTAATAAAGGCTGCTTCTATACAATTTTTAAACTCTCTCACATTACCGGGCCAGCTGTATTTAAGAAATATTTTTTCAACTTTGGTATCTATACCTTCTATATTTTTAGAAAATTTGCTGTTAAAATCATTTATAAAATGATCAGCCAAAACTTTAATATCATCTTTTCTATCTCTCAGTGGTGGGATTTCAACATTAACTACACTCATTCGATAAAATAAATCTTCTCTAATTTTATTTGTATTTAATAAATCATCCATCTTTTCATTTGTTGAAGCAATAATTCTAACATTAGTCTTATATTCTTTTCTGCCGCCAATTCTGCGAACCCTACCATTTTCTATAACCCGCAGCAGTTTAGCCTGCAGTGAAAGCGGCATTGAGTTAATTTCATCAAGAAATATAGTTCCTCCATTTGCTAATTCAAATAATCCTTTTTTCTCTTCTGAACCGGTAAAACTTCCCTTAGTTGTACCAAAAAATAGACTTTCCATTAAGTTTTTAGGTATAGCCGCACAGTTTTGAGATATAAATGGTTTAGAGGCTCTTTTACTTGCATTATGAATAGAATGTACAAACAATTCCTTGCCGCTTCCTGTTTCTCCATAAATCAAAATATTCGAATCATATTTAGCAGCTCTTTTAAGCTGAGCTATGATTCTCATTACCTCTGCATTTCTGGTAATAATATCAGAAAACTGATATTTAGAACCCAAATTATGTTCATGTTTGCTTTTAGATTCGGCTTCAGCTGTACTAACTATACTGTTAATATCATAGGATAAAAAAACCACTCCTAAAATTCCTTCTTCATTTTTTAAAGGAAAGGCAGTATTAATGGAGTTAACCTCTGTCCCATCATCTAACTGCATAACCTGAGGCTGATTGACTACCGCCTCTCCGGTTTTCAGGACTTTTAAAGCGGTGCTTGTTTCCCAATCAAGCCAGGGATAAACCTCTAAAAATGGTTTACCTACAACTTCCTCAGTTCCCAGTTTATTATGAATATCATTATAATTATTGTAATAAAGAATTCTGGCATTCTTATCTATAATGCAGATAACATCAGTTTCTTTAAATGCTCTTTTAATATGATGAAGATTTTTAAAAGACATAAATATTGCTCCTTTGAATATTCTTTTGATTATAAATTAAACTTATCCACTGTTTTTGTTAATTTTTCTGCGGTTTCTGCTAGTCTTTTAGCTGATTCAACTACTTCTTTAGTAGAATTAAGCTGTTCTTGACTATATGAAGCAACCTCTTCTGAACGTTGAGCAGATTCTTCACTAACTGCAGCAATTTGATTAATTATTTCTGCCACTTCTTTACCTTTGCTGTTAACTTTATTTGTTTTCAAATCAATATTTTCAATAATTTCACTTAATTTAACTGAAACTGCTTTCACCTTATCAAAGGAAAGTTTAGTATTTTCAATAACATCAACACTACTTTTAACAACATCTTCTGTTTCATCCATTTTATTTACCGAATTATTAACTCCTTCTTGTATATCTTTTATCAACACTTCTATTTTTTCGGTAGCCTTAGAAGATTCTTCAGCTAAATTTCTAATTTCATCTGCAACAACACTAAATCCCCGTCCAGCTTCACCCGCCCTAGCTGCTTCAATAGCAGCATTTAAAGCCAAAAGATTTGTTTGAGATGCAATACCATTTATTAAATTAACAATATTACCTATTTCTTCAGATAAAACACCTAACTCACCTATACTATCTGAGACCTGTTTAGTATTTTTATTAACACTTTCAATTTTTTCAATGGAACTCTCCATGGATCTGCTTCCATTTTCAATATTATTCATCACTAATTTTGTTTCACTTTTCATATTTTTTGACATTTTATCAATATTATCTATCTCTTTACTCAACTCAGCAACGACTGCTGTGCTTTCTTCAGTCTGGGCTGACTGCTCTTCAGCACCAGAAGCAACATGCTCAATAGATGACCCAACTTTTTCAGCCGAATCTTCAAGATTTTCTCCAGATGCACTAAGTTCTTCACTAGATGATGATAAATTTAAAGCAATGTTGTTAATTTGAGATATCATATTTCTTAAGTCATCCTGCATTTCATTTAAAGCTTCAGATAAAATTGATATTTCATTATTTCCTTTAGCTTCTATTTTTTTAGCATTTAAATTACCTGAAGCAATTTCTTTAGAGAAATTAGTTGCTTCAATGATTGGATCTGCTATTATTTTTGAAATATATAAAGCAAGTATAGTAATTAATACTAACACAGCTAAAATAATTGTGATTATTTGCTTATACATTTGATTTATTTGTGTTTGCAACTCTTTTTTAGGTATTACAGATATAAAATTCCATGATGTTTCTTGAGATTTATATGTATTAAATAAATATTCTTCTCCTCCCATTACTGCTTCAAAATAATTATTTTTACTCTGATTTAAATTATCATTTAAACCTTCTACACCCAGCTCTGAAATATTTTGAAAAGTTAATTCTGATTTTCTAGGGTGTGCTAAAATATTATTTTGATCATCAACTAAAATAATGAATCCTTCTTTTCCAATTGTAATATCTTTGATCAAAGAAGTTAGACTACTTAAACCAATGTCAATTCCTAATACTCCCATAAATTCTCCTGCCTCATTATTAAAAGCTGTTACAGCACCAATATTGACAGTATCATCCGCTTCCCAATAATAAGGATCTGTTAAAGAAACTTTATTTTTATTATTTACTCCTACTTTATAAAAAGGTCTTTCTCTAGGATCATAATTACTGCCGATAACTCCTGCTGGATGCTGAATCATCCCTCCATATTTTGTACCTATATAAATATATGATACTTCAGGATGGGTTTTAGAAAAATCATCAAAAAGATAAAATATTTCTTCTTCTATTCCTCCATTTTGAGATGGAGTCATCATTAAATTATCATTACTGTTAGTTAAATATTTGGTTATATTATTATCAACCTGAGCTATGTATTCATTTTTAGCTAAGAAGTTTGTATTAGCTTTCAACTGCTGAAAATATAGGTTAATCGCATTATCTACCTGAGTTACTTCTCTTTTAGTTGACTCTATAAATGAATTTTCAATTATTTCTTCGACATTTTTGATTTGAAAATAACTTACTACCCCTAATGGAACCAAAGCAATTAATAATAAAACAACTGTCAATTTGAATTTAATGCTGTTAAAAAACATTTTTTTTATATTTTTAATTTTACTCACTCCTCAAAATATTGTTTACTGTATACTGTCGACTTTATTCTATTATTATATTAATTCTTCATTCTCAAAAAAAGACCTTTATTTTTATTAAAAAAATTTATTATTTTTTTTTTAATAGATTTTTTATTTGACAAGGGGAAAATAATTTATTATACTTTTATTCATACAATTTAAATATTATAAATGTTATGATAGGAAATGAATAATAAATATATGATAACAGAGAATCGGTATTTGCTGGAAACCGTATCTATTTTATTATTACTCTCATCCTTGAACAGTAAGGCTGAATCTAGTAAGTCTTATCGGTAAATTTTTGCATCCGTTATCTTAATGCTAAAGTACTATTTATTTTTAAAAGTACTTATTGAGGCTATTAACTTTATTAATAGTGAATTAGGGTGGTACCACGTGAATAAACCTCTCGTCCCAAATAATAGATTTAGGCTGTTATTTGCGATGAGAGGTTTTTATTTTTTAAAAATTATAATCTAAATATTAAAAGGAGTTGAAATTATGAAAAAACTATCAGGTGCTGAAATCTTCATTGAGTCTTTGAATAACGAGCAGGTAGAATTAGTTTTCGGGTACCCTGGAGGAGCCGTTTTACCAATTTTTGAAGAGTTTCGTAAATCAAAAATAAAATTTGTAATGCCCTACCATGAGCAGGTAGCTATCCATGCTGCAGGTGGTTATGCTAGATCAACCGGCAAAGCTGGAGTTTGTGTAGCAACATCTGGACCAGGCGGTACCAATTTAGTTACAGGTCTGGCTACAGCCAATATGGACTCTATTCCGATTGTAGCTTTTACAGGTCAGGTGCCGATGTCTGCCATTGGTACAGATGCTTTTCAGGAAGCAGATATTAGAGGTATTACTGCTCCAATAACCAAACATAACTATTTAGTTAAAGATATTAATGATCTTGCACAAACTATTAAAGAGGCCTTTTATATTGCCCAAACAGGTAGACCAGGCCCGGTTTTAATTGATATACCGAAAGATATTTTAATGCAGACTGCAGAATTTAACTATCCAGATAAAGTTTATTTACCCGGATATAATCCAACCAAAAAAGGACATGGTCTTCAGATCAAAAAAGCAGCTGAAGCTATAAACACTGCTAAAACTCCAGTAATTTATGCTGGGGGAGGAGTAATTAACTCAAATGGTAGTCAGGAATTAAGAGAATTAGCTAATAAGAGTGGAATTCCTGTTACAACAACTATGATGGGTTTAGGTTCTTTTGACAGCACAAGCCCCCTAAGTTTAGGGATGTTAGGCCTACACGGAACAACTCAGGCAAATAAGGCAATATATAATGCTGATTTGATTATCGCAGTTGGAGCAAGATTTGACAATCGGGTAACCGGAAAAATTGATAAATTCGCCCCTAATGCTAAGATCATTCACATTGATATTGACCCTGCTGAAATTGGAAAACGCCTCTACATTGATATTCCAATTGTAGGAGATGTAAAATTTGTTTTAGAAGAATTAAATCAAAAAATTAATGAAAATGAACACCCAGAGTGGATGCAGCAAATTAATGAATGGCGGGATCTGCACCATCAAAAGGCCTATCAGCCTAAAAAAGGGAAACTGACTCACCGCCAGGTTATGGAAGAAATTTATAATGTCAGTCCAAAAAATACTATAATAACTACTGAAGTAGGACAGCATCAAATGTGGGCAGCCCATTATTATAAATATACTGAAGCCAGGTCTTTTATTTCTTCAGGTGGTTTAGGTACCATGGGCTTTGGTTTTCCAGCTGCTATTGGAGCCCAACTGGGCAACCCAGATAAAAAAGTTATAGTTATCGCAGGAGATGGAAGTTTTATGATGAATATGCAGGATATGGCGACAATTGCCAAACAAAATCTGCCGATAAATATAGCTATCTTTAACAATAAACAGCTGGGAATGATTAGACAGCTGCAGGAAGTTTATCAGGATAAAAATTATTTCTCTACCTGTTTAAGAAAAGATGTTTCCTGTCCCCCAGACTGTTCTGTGGGAGGAGAAAATTGTCCAGAAGAAATGATTCCTGATTTTGTTAAGTTAGCTGAGGCATTTTCTAATTTTAAAGCAATCAGAATTGAGAAAGTTGAAGATATAAGACCAGCAATTGAAGAGGCTGTCAATAGTCCTAAGCCCTATCTGCTTGACTTTATTATGGAAGAAGAAGAAACAATGTTCCCGATGGTTGTTGATGGTGACAGTTTAGATGAAATGCTTTTACACAAAGAAGAGATCAAATAAGTTTTTTAAATTATAATATTAAATAGGTGGAGCCAATTTACCCAGAAATTATGATTTCAAGCTAATTTCTGAAGCCAATTGTCGCTCCACCTATTTTTATTCTAGTTACCTTTTATTTATATGTTTTTGAATTAAATCATCAATTTAAATTATGCACTCTCTTTTTGCTGTGCCGGTGCTTTTTCAGCAAAAAGTTTATCCGCACTTGGGAAAGCAAAGTAAATAGCTAAGAGACCCGCAATTAAAACTAAGAAATTATAATGTAGATTAGGAATAATTTGAATTGGAGAAATTTTAGCTAATGAACCCGCTAATAAGATCTGAGCTCCATATGGAATTATTCCCTGCCAGACACAGGCAAAAATATCTAAAAGACTAGCACTACGGCGTAAATCAACATTATTTTCGATTGCTATATTTCTAGCAAGTGGTCCACTAATGATAATAGCAACTGTATTATTTGCTGTACAAACATCTGTAACACTAACTAAGGCTGCAATTCCAAGTTCTGCACCTTTAGTGTTTTTAATTCGACTGGAAATTGCATAAATTAGATACTGTAATCCGCCTTCTTTCCGGATCATCGCTGCCAAACCTCCGGCAAACATGGATAAGAAGAAGACCTCTGTCATACTATTAAAACCAGCATATGCTTCCTGAGCCATTGCAATAAACGTAAAATCACCAAATATAATACCAATTAAACCTGATAAAAGCATTCCACCAAATAAAACCATAAAAACATTGACACCGATTAAGGCAAAGACTAAAACAGCAATATAGGGAACTACTTTAATAATTTCATAAGAATATTGTGAAGCCTGAACTGCTGTGTCCCCTACAAAAAAGAGGAATATTAAAGTAATGATAGCAGCCGGCAAAACGATTAAAAGGTTCATTTTAAACTTATCCCGCATCTCAACACCCTGAGTTTGAGTTGCAGCAATTGTAGTATCAGAGATAATGGAAAGATTATCACCAAACATTGCTCCCCCAATAACAGCACTGATAGTTAATGGTAATGGTAGTGCAGCTTTAGAAGCAATACCAACAGCAATTGGAACTACAGCGCCAATTGTTCCCATTGAAGTACCCATAGCAGTTGCGATAAAAGCTGCTATTAAAAATAATCCAGGTAATAAAAACTGAGATGGGATAATTGAGAGACCTAAGTTAACAGTTGCATCTACTCCACCTACTGCTTGGGAAACAGCTGAAAAAGCCCCAGCAAGCAGATAGATCATACACATTATAATAACATTATTTTCTCCAGCTCCTTTAATAAAAGATGAAACTCTTTCTTCCATTGAACCTGAAGCCATAAAGAAAGCAACAATAATTCCGACTAGAGCAGCAATTGGAGCAGGAAACTGGTAAAATGCCATTTCCACTCCCTGCATAGAAAAGTAAATACCCATTCCTAGATATAATACTAAAAAGACAAATAAAGGTATTAGTGCAACAGGATTTCCTTTATCCAGTTTTTCAACTTTATTTTTCATTTATACTTAACCCCCATTAAATTTATTTTTAAAATTTTCTGAGTATTATCCCCTTATAAGATCCTCCGTATTTCAGGAGGATCTGTCTTATACAGTATTTTTATTTTGTAGATCTTAATTTAAGATTTTAATTTAAATAGTTTATAATTGAACAGTTTATTTTTAAGCTTAAACTGTTGCTAAGGATTCATCTTCTTCGACATCAGCTAATACTGATAAAGAGTTATCTAAATCAGCAATAATATCTTCAACATCTTCAATACCAATTGAAATTCTGACTAATCCATCTGTAATTCCAGCCGCTAATCTTTCTTCACGAGGTACTGGAGCATGAGTCATTGAAGCTGGATGCTGAATTAATGTATCAACATCACCTAAACTAACTGCCAGAGTTGCTAAGTTAACATTGTTCATCATCTTCTCACCTGCAGCATAGCCACCTTTTAACTCAAAACTAATCATACTACCAAAACCAGATGCCTGCTTTTTAGCTAAATCATGCTGAGGATGACTTTCTAAACCTGGATAGAATACTCTTTCTACTTTATCATGAGCTTCTAAGAATTCAGCAACTTCCATTGCATTTTCTGTATGCTTGTCAACACGAATTGGAAGAGTTTTTAGACCTCTTAGTAATAACCAAGCATTAAATGGACTAATGATTCCACCAAAATCTTTAAGTGTAGTCATTCTAATTTCAGCTAGCATTTCTTCTTTACCAGCTATAATACCGGCAATAGCGTCACCATGGCCGCCAATATATTTTGTTGCACTGTGAACAACCATATCTGCACCTAAAGCTAATGGATTTTGAAGATAAGGAGTCATAAAAGTATTATCTACAATTACTTTTGCTCCTGCCGCGTGAGCTTTTTTGCTGATTTCTTCAATATCAACTAAGTTTAGAGTTGGATTTGAAGGTGTTTCTAAATAAACAAGTTTAGTATTATCCTGCAGATACTCATCTACATTGTCTAAATCAGATAAATCTGCAAATGTTACTTCAATTCCATATCTAGGCAGAATCTCTTCCATTAAAGAGTGAGTACATCCATATAGACAGTCATGAGCAAGAATATGATCTCCAGCATAAGCAACCGCCATTACAGATGCAGAAATCGCTGACATACCAGAAGCTGTAGCAATTGCTGCTTCTGCACCTTCTAAAGCTGCCATTTTTTCTTCTAGAGCACTCTGAGTTGGGTTACCAAGTCTTGTGTAAATATATCCTTCTTTTTCTCCAGCAAATTTGTCTGCTCCATCCTGAACATTTTTAAAGGCAAAGGTTGAAGTTTGATAAATTGGTGTGTTGTGAGCACCTGTCTGTGGATCTGCATGCTGACCTGCATGACAACAAAGTGACTGAAAACCTAATTTTCCTAAATCTTTCTTTTCCAAAATAAAAACCCCCTGTAATTAATTTAAATTTAAATAAAACTTTATTTGTTGAATTACTTTCACCTATATTATAATGCAATTAGTGTGCCACAATTTAATAATTTAGAGGGTTTTTCTTGATAATGACTGTTATAACAGTCATTATAGTAATAAAATTATTTTTTTAAATTATAATTAATTAATTGTTAATTTTAAAATTAGTATAAATTGTTTTAAAATTTAGAATAATGTTAAATAATGTTTACAGCACTATAGATAGATTCAAAGTCGGTTAAAGTTGATTAAGTCTAAATAACTTCAATTTATGGCTAAAATCTACTGTAAAGATTTCTTTACAAGTGGAAAGTTTTATTTCAAATTATATTTTTTAGCCTTATTTAAAACAGTAGTATGAGAGACTCCAAGTACTTCTGCAGCTTTGCGCAGGCTTTGTTCTTCATTTAAGGTATGAGAAATCACAAGTTTTTCTAATTCACCTACCATTTTTTTAATCGACGATATTTCTTTAATATCAACATAATTACCTTTTAGTAAACTATCTTTATTATAATCTCCAGCTTCTCTATTTAAGTAATTGTTGTTTTGCAGTCTTAATCTATCAAATATAATATCATCTGCAGTAATTTCTAATGAGGAAACAAAATTAATTGCTCTTTCTAAGACATTTTTAAGCTCACGCACATTTCCCGGCCAATCGTAACTCATTATCTTTTTTTTAGCTTGTGGACTTAAATGTTTGTTAGGAATTCTCATTTTATTGGTGATTTTCCAAATGAAATATTTACTTAAGGCAAATAAATCTTCTCTTCTTTCCCTTAAAGGAGGAATAATTATTGGGATTACATTGAGTCTGTAATATAAGTCTTCTCTAAACTTATTTTCCCTGATCATCTCCTCAATTTTTCTATTTGTCGCAGCAATGACCCTCACATCAATATTAATAACCTGATCTCCACCAACTTTTCTAATCTGATTTTGTTCCAGAGTTCTTAAAAGTTTTGCCTGCAGATGTGCTGACATTTCTCCAATTTCATCTAAGAATATTGTACCTTTATCCGCAATTTCAAAAAGTCCCTGTTTACCTCCCTTTTTGGCACCGGTAAAAGATCCTTCTTCATAACCAAAAAGCTCACTTTCTAATAAAGAATCAGGTAAAGCAGCACAGTTTACAGCAACAAAGGGTTCCTGGCTTCTGGAACTGGCAGAATAAATAGCTCTGGCAAAAAGTTCTTTTCCTGTCCCGCTTTCTCCTCTAATAAATATTGTTGAATCATTTTTAGCTGACCTTTTTGCATATTCAATTAGCCGCTCCATTTTTTCACTTTGATGAATAATATCATTAAATTCAATTTTAGGTGTTTCGTGAATTGTATTATATAGTTTTCTTACTTCATCAATATCTTTCATTGAAGCAACTGCTCCAATTAGATTATTATCTTCATCAAAAATCGGGGTAGTTGTGGTAAAATAGTGAGACTTGCCATAATCTCCTTCAATTAAAATCTCTTCATTTTCTATCTTCTTTTTCTTTTTTAAACTCTCAATAATGGGAAACCGATCTGAATCTAAAATGTCTCTAATATCTTTTCCGATAGATTTTTTTAGTGAAACATTTAAGATAACCTCAGCTGACTTATTCATTGTACTAATTTTCCCATATTTATCAATAGCAACAATACCCTCTTTTAAATTATTCATTACAGTCTTTAATTCCTGTTCTTTGACTTCAAAGGGCATATATTCTATATCAGACACTTCTTTTACAAAATCTAAGCGTTTTAATTCAACAAGCAGTTCTTCTCTTTTTACCTTTTTACACTCCGGCAGATCACCAACTCGAATATAAATTTCTCCAGGAACTACCTCCATAGCCATCAAATTGATATTTAAATCATCAACAAGATTAAGCAGGCGGCTTGTTACTCCAGGCATATCAATAACATCTATCTTAAAAGAACAGCTCATATTTTCTCCTTTCAGAAAAATCTATTTTAGTGGTTAAAATTAGAAAATACATGTCTGGGCAGTTATAAAGGCAAAAAATAACTTCTATAAAATAACATCCACATATTATTTAAATTATAACATAGAATATATTAAAGATGAAATATTACAATTTCTAGCCAGGGTTTAAAATAAACCACAAAATCAAAAACAAAGTTCTCCTGCTTTTGTTTGATTTTTCGGAAAATATGTTGTATACTTTTTCATATTAAAAAAATTAATAACTATAATTGCTTAAATTATATTCTTAAACAGAAAGGAAAACCTTATGAAAAAATATGCTTTGACACTTATAGTCTTACTGGCAGCTATATTTATTTTGAATACCACTATTTACGCTGAAGCAGTAGTAGAAATTTTTGATGAATGGACAGTTTACCAGGATGAAGATTCTACTACAGGACAAATGAATGTATCAATCCATCAGATGACAGATTATGCTACCCCTCTATATATGAGCTTTTATCAGGGAGAAAGAACTATTGCAATAGTTCTTAGAGATTTAGACAAAACTGCAGATACATTGAAATAGATTATAAATTTGATGAAGCTCTTGAAAATTACAAGGATTTATTATTATCAGATTGAAAATTTTAACTTATATTATTGATACTTGAAGACAGAAAAACCCGCCTCTCGGCAGGTTTCTAAAATGGGCATCAGCCCTTAATATTCAATGGCGGAGAGACAGGGACTCGAACCCTGACACCTTTCGGCTTCACCGGATTTCAAGTCCGGCTCCTTAGCCAATTCGGACATCTCTCCACTTATGTCACGAATAATATTGTACTATAGATATCTATTTCTGTCAAGAGATATTTAGATAGAGTTTCCCCAAAATCACAATTAATAACCTTTTGATATCCTTAACATTGCTGCAAACTGAACAGGTTAGGCTGTTGTGATCTTTTAAATTTGATATTTGAATTTAAAAAACTTTTTATTCCTGTGCGACTCTTTTTTAAAATCTCAAATATACCAGCGGTCAGCAGTATAAATACCTCTGTTACCAAAATGTTTTTTAACAAAATCTAAGCCTTTTAATATTTCTATATTTTGACTTTTAAAATCTTTATTATCAAAATTTTTTAAATTTCTTGACAGGCGATCAATAGTCTTTTTTAACGAAATTTTTTCTTTTAAAGCTCTGGAAATCTCACTTAATAAAACAGTCTGATTTTCTAACAATCCATATAAGACTTGAAAGAAAAATTTGCTTTTAGGTTTAGTTAGATTTTTAGTAATTTTATTTGAAAAAGTTGATAAATTTCGTTTCAATTTATAGATAAGTCTGCTATAATTAATCATAGGTGAAACAACTCCTTTTTGGTTTTTTGTGGTGAATTAATTATACCAAAAATCGGAGCTTGTTTCACCTTTTTTGCGTAATCTGTTGATAACTAATTCTCATCAGTTTTGAAGGAGAATTATCCACAAATTTGCCTGTTGATAACTTTTGATTTGTTTCTAAATAAAAAATGGGGAAACTCTATTTATCAATAGCTTTTTAGAAAAAATGCATAGAGATACTCATTTTACCTTAATGTAAAATTATAGCAACAACCTACCGTTAAATACTAACTTTAAAGTTTAACGTATTTAATCCACATTTATGGAAGCGAGGGGTATCACGCTAAATAACGAGGTTATGGTTATCCTCCAGAAAACTACGATATCCCCTCAGCATAAGAAAACAAAATTATTTGGTGAATAATATATATTTTTAATTTAACCAGCTAATTTTGAAGAATTAACGTCCAGCTAATTTTTCAGTGTTTTTAAAACATTATTTTAAGCTACCCAATTTAAGTGCGTCTAAATTTAACAGTAAACCTATGGCAAATCATTAAAATCAACAATTTTTAATTATGAAATACTTAATTCTTCTATTTTATCTTCATCTCCTGCCGTAATTTTTTCGCCCTGTTCGGATGTAATTGTACTGCCGCTAGAAATATGTTTATTAGGGAAGTTTTCTTCACCGACATAAGAGAAAACTCTGCAATTTCTGCCCATTACTGTACCTTCTGGAATAGTAGCTCTTTTTGCTATAATATTTAAACCACTAGCCAACAGATCAGGTTTATCTCTATTGGGAGTATGGTCATCTCCATCCCCAATCTTACAGTTTGCTTTTATTTCTACTTCCTTATCAATAATTGCTTTATCAACAATTGAATTACTTCGAATAACGCTGTCATTAAAAACAATTGAATTACGAACAACTGCTCCTTTTTCAATATAGACACCTGGACTTATAATGGAATTTTCTACAATACCATTAATAATCGCCCCATTTGAAATTAGGCTGCAGGAAGCTCCTCCATATTTCCCAAATTTAGCAGGAGGTTTTTCTTCGCTTCGTGTATGCAGTTTCCAACTTTCATCATAAAGATTTAATTCTGGTATTGATTTTGCCAGTTCCAGGCTAGTTTCCCAGTACGACTCAAGAGTCCCTACATCTCTCCAGTAATCATCGTATTTATATAGATATACTTTTTGATCTTGATTTTCAATCATCGGTGGAATAATATGATGTCCAAAATCTGAATTTTGCTGATTGCAATTCTGCTTTAAAAGATCTAACAGTACATCTGTTTTAAAAACATAGATTCCCATTGAAGCAAGATTGCTGGGAGGATCTGCAGGTTTTTCTACAAAATCAGTTACCTCGAAGTCAGGTGCATGATCTAAAATTCCAAAACGACTGGCATCTTTATAATCTACAGGTTGAGCAGCAACAGTTAAATCTGCTCCTTTTTCGCGATGGTAATTTACCATCTTACTGTAATCCATCTCATAGACATGATCACCTGAAAGAATAATCACCTCTTCTGGGCCATTGCTTTTAATAAAACTAATATTTTTATAAATTGCATGAGCAGTTCCCTCATACCAATCTGTATCTCCTGGCTTTCCTCTAAAAGGCTGTAAAATAGTGACTCCGCCTTTTTTTCGATCCAGATCCCAGGGTTTACCAATTCCGATATGTCTATTAAGCGAATGAGGTAAATATTGAGTCAAAACACCAACATTGTAGATACCCGAGTTAACGCAGTTACTGAGAGCAAAATCAATCAATCTGAATTTACCTGCAAAAGGAACTCCAGGTTTTGCCCTGTGAGCTGATAAAATATCAAGCCTGCTTCCTCTTCCACCTGCCAGAATTAATGCTAATGTTCTCATTATATATTCCTCCTTTTATCTACCAATTAATAAGATATGGTCAATTGGAATATATTATATACTGCAGATTATAGAGATGGATAAATTGTCTGAATTATTACATTATTATAATTCTCGACTTCTTTTATTTTTCCTTTATTTTTCTATTTTAAAGTTAGCACCATTATTTCCAAAATATTTATTATCCTTCCAACTGGTAGAATCATTGATGACAGCATTGAGCATTTAACAGATAATGATCGTATAAACGTTCTAATTATTGAACTTTCTGAGATATTAACAACCTTATCCATAATTATTTTTTAAAAAACTTGACCTGGAGTTAACTCGAGATGATAAGCTATTAAACAAGAAGATAGAAAAGAAAAAATTAAATTCGGAGGTTATAATGATGAGTTTTAAAATGGATATAGCGACAAAATTATTGTTTGGATCTGGACAGCTAAATAATCTGCATCAAGAGGAATTACCTGGTAAGAAAGCTTTAATTGTTATCTCAAATGGAACCTCTGCCAAAAAGTACGGTTATTTAGAAAAAACAGAAGAACAGCTTAAAAAAGCTGGAGCAGAAACTGTTTTATTTGATCAGATAGAAGCAAATCCCTTAAAATCAACAGTTATGGCAGGTGCCAGAATGGCCGCAGATAATAATTGTGATTTTGTAGTGGCACTTGGTGGAGGAAGCAGTATGGATGCCGCCAAATCAATTGCACTGATGGCTGTTAATGAAGGTGATTACTGGGATTATATTCCCGGTGGAACTGGTAAAGGTAAAGAAGTTAAAAATACTCCACTCCCTGTAATTGCAATTACAACTACAGCTGGAACAGGATCTGAAATTGATAGAGGGACTGTAATTACTAATTCAGAAACTAATGAGAAAATTGGATTTATACATCCCGATCTTCTGCCTGAAATAGCAGTTGTTGATCCAGAACTAATGACCACAGTTCCGCCAAAATATACTGCATTTCAGGGTTTTGATGCCCTATTTCACAGTATAGAAGGATATCTGTCTAAATTTACCAATAAAATGAGCGATATGTATGCAATTACCGCTGTTAAAAATATAGCTGAAGGACTACCAAAAGCTGTAGAAAATGGAGATAATCTAAAGGCAAGAGAGAAAGTAGCCTTTGCTAACACTTTATCCGGTTTAGTAATGGAAGTAGGTGCATTAACAAGTCAGCACTCTTTAGAACACGCAATGTCTGCTTTTCACCAGGAGCTTCCGCATGGTTCTGGTTTAATTATGCTTAGCAGGGCATATTTTGGCAAAATGATAGAAAGAGGAGCTGCTGAAGAGAGATTTATTGAACTGGCAAAAGCTCTGGGAAAAGATGATGCCGAAAAAGCAGAAGATTTCCTTACAGCTCTCGAACAGCTGCAGCAAAAATGTGGGGTAGCAGAGCTTAAGATGTCTAATTATGGAATTAAAGAAGATGAATTTGAGGCAATGGCAGAAAATGCGAGAGAAACTATGGGAGAACTTTTTCAGTGTGATAGAAGCGAATTAAGTTTAGAAGACACTGTAGATATTTATCAGAAGGCCTATAAATAAACAACTTCAATAAACAGAAATTCAACAAAAGATTACAGAAGCCAATAAGAAACCAGAAGAATCAGGTGAAGTTGATGGTCTGGAGCTTGGAGACCAGGCACTGCCTGAAATTAAACAAAAAGGTGCACAGTTAACAGTTAATTGCTGTTAGTCCTCAGACTCCGACTAATACTCTCAGCCAGAAAGAAAAGGAAGAACTGGATTTTGAACTCTTAAGTGATCAAAGAGGAGAAACTGCAGCTGATTATGAAGTGTTATTTGAAGTTCCAGCTGCTGTTAAAGAAGTGTACCAGGGCTTTGAACTTGATATTGCAGAGTATAATGGACTTGATGAGTGGATTTTACCTGTGCCTGCAGTCTATATTATAAATCAGGAAGGGAAAATATAATTTGTCGATCTGAATATAGATTATACTGTTCGCACAGACCCCCAGACAATAATTAATAATTTGTAAATTAAACAAATAAGAGGAGTTGAATAAAATGGCAGATAAAAATAGTTTAGTTGTTTTATGGACAAGTGGAGATAAAGAAGTAGCTAAAAAAATGGTTTTTATGTACACGCTTAATGCTAAAACAAGAGGATGGTGGCAGGATATTAAATTTATAGTTTGGGGACCCTCCTCAAAACTGTTAAGTAAGGATCAGGAACTGCAGGAGCAGATTAAAGAATTTATCGAAGAAGGAATTGAAGTTGAAGCCTGTCAGGCATGTGCTGATCAGTATGGTGTTGTCGATGATTTAGCAGAACTGGGTATTGATGTTAAATATATGGGTGTACCATTAACTGATTACATTAAAAGTGAAGCTAACATTATAACATTTTAAACATCTAATGATTATTACTATGAGATAAAAATTATTATAACCTTGATTTAATTATTTAAGAAGGGGTTTTGCAAAAATATTTTTGATATATTTAATTTAAACAATAATAATGGAGGTTGGTTTAATTATGGAAAAAAATGATATTTTCGACAAGCGCTGTAGTGTGAGAAAATTTACAGATGATGACGTTCCTGATAAAGATATCGAAGAAATGCTGAAGGCAGCAGTAAAAGCACCTTCCGGCAAAAATATTCAGAACTGGCATTTTGTAATTGTTAAAAATAGTGAAAAGATAAATGATATAGCTGAAATTATTTCAGTTAAAAATAATAAATTAAGAGCTTTGATAAAAGATGAAGATTTAAAAAAGAATTTTAAAAGATATTTAAAATTCAGTACTCATTTTAAAGAAGCACCCGTGCTTGTACTGATTTTTGCTTCAGATTATCCGGTAACAGGACAGGATATTATGGAAAGAGCCGGTTCTTCTGAATCTGAAATAAAAACTCTGCTTAAAGCAGATCCAGGAATTCAGAATATAGGAGCCGCTGCAGAAAACTTTATGTTAAAAGCAGCAGATATGGGTTATGGAACCTGCTGGATGACAAGTCAGAATTATGCAGCTTTGGAGATTCAATCATATCTGGGTATAGATAAAGATAAATATTATCTAGCCTTAATTACACCTCTTGGTGTTCCGGCTGAAGAAGTGAATTCTCCCAAAAGAAAGGACCTATCTGAAGTTGTAACCTGGATTAAGTAGAAATTATCAACTAACCTATATAATTTTTTACCACAAAAAAGTATTTGTGAGCATATCATATAATAAAGGAGTTTCCCTGCAGATATTATGGTTAATGAAAAGAGGAAAACTCCTTTATTAGTACCGAGCTTAATTTTAACTTTGGTTTTAAATGATAATTTATTCTTTATCCTCAAGATTAAATCTGGAAACAATATTATTTAATTTTTCAACCATATCAACCAATTCTTCTGAAGCATTTACAACTGTTTGAGTTGAAGCAGCCTGTTCTTCACTGGAAGCAGCTACTTCTTCTGCATTAGCAGCTGCCTGTTCACTGACATCAGCAATCTCATCCACTGAATTTTTCACATGAACACTATTTTGATTCATTTTTTCGACTTCATTTCTTATATTAATAATTAAAGTCTCTAAATCTTCAGCTTCATTTGTTATTTTTCCAAAAGAGGAAGCTGTTACATTTATTGCCTCCACACTTTCCTCTACGGCTTCTTCATTTTCATCCATATTTTCTACCGCTTTTTCAACATCTTTTTGAATTGATTTAATTAATTTAGCTATATCATCAGTTGCATTAGACGACTGTTCTGCCAGCTCTCTAATTTCTTCTGCCACTACTGAAAAACCTCTTCCAGCTTCTCCTGCTCTGGCAGCTTCAATAGCAGCATTTAAGGCTAAAAGATTTGTCTGTTCAGAAATCCCATTGATTAAATTAACTATTTCACCTATTTTTTCTGAAGACTGACCTAATGAATCAATAGCTTCTGCAGTTGTTTTAGTATTATTTTTAACCCGAGAAATACTTTCTTCAGAACTATTTAGAGCCTGATTACCCGATTCAATATTATTCATTACATTTTCAGATCTTTCTGTCATATTATCAGAATTTTGATTAACGGACTTAATCTGTTCTCTTAGTTCTGCAATAGTAGCAGATGTTTCTTCAACCTGAGCTGACTGTTCCTCTGCTCCAGAAGCCACAGTCTGCATTGCATCACCAATTTCTTCAGCAGATGCTGACAATTCTTCTCCAGTTGCGGTTAACTCCTGGCTGGAAGCAGATAGATTATTTGACATATCCATCATATCTCTAATCAAGTCGCGTAGTACATCTGCAAATTTATTAAACCAGGCACCCAATTTTTCTATTTCATTTTTATTTACTTCTTTATAGACTTTACATTCAGTACAGTCTTCATATTCTCCAGTTGTTATTTTAGGACAGTGTACTTCTTTACCAAACTCAGGTGCATAAGATCCTACATCAAACCAGCAGGTTACACCATCTCTATCAAAATCAGGACAGCTTTCTTCACCACAATCCATAATTTCTGAGCACTTTACTGTTTTAATTGGATATGAAACATTTAAATTACCAAGTGCTAAAGCAGCAAACATACCTTCAAAATCTTCTAAGGGATCAAAGATCTTCTTTGAAATATAGAAAGTAATAATTAAAGTAATTAAAATTCCAATCAGAGCAAAAATAATAACATTTCTGGCCAGTGTATTTAAGCTATTTACTAACTGACTGCGATCAAAAGCAGCTTTGAAATATCCGCTCACTTTTCCCTGATAATCTTTAAACGGTAGTAAAAGAAGATTACTTTTACCTCGACTTTCAATAATAGTTTCCCCTTTTTCTAAACGGGAAATTAGCTGTCCACTAACTTCATAAGGATCATTATCTTCTGTACTTGCTATCCAGCTGCTGCTATCTTCTTCCCAGCTTATATTCTCCTTATCTGTAAGGGAGTAAAGATAATAATCACCATTAAATTGTGTTTTGATTTCTTCTAAAAAACCTGAGCCCAGACTTGACCCTAATTCAACAGTTCCCAAATGTTCCCCCTGATATTCTATAGGAGAAACTACCCGTAAACCATATCCTCCTCTCCCTTCTTCAATTCCAGAAACTAATTTTTTATTTTCATTTGCCTGATTGACTGTAAAACGGAAAGATGAAAGATTATCTCCATATTTTTCTAGATTATGTAACCTTAAAAAAGAAGTTGAGTCAGGTAGGTGAAAATGAAATTGAGCCATTTCTTCATTTATGTCCTGGTAAGATTCTAAAAGCATTTCTTTAAGCAGTTCCCTATTTCTCTCAGCAAATGCCTTTTGAACTGCAGTATTTTTAGCAACCAAACTGATTGCAATTTCTCCCTCTTCCTGCATGTCGTTTAATTTTATCTTCATTGTTGTTGAAATTGCATTAATTTTTTCTTTTTCCTGTTCTTTAATCACTGCTGACATGTTAGAATAAATAAAATAGCTTAAAACCGAAATTATGATTATCATACTAAGACTGATAGTTAAAAGTAGTAAATTCCTTAATGATAAATTTATTTTTTTCATAACTTTCCCCCTTTTTTGGCAATCCTATATCCTTAAATTACATCAAAATTTTAAATATAATTTATAATTTACTCTGCTTTTTAAAATAACGATTCCTATTTATATAATTCATTGGATGTTTCTTTTAATAAATAAAACAACCTTTTCTCATTAATTTTTTCTCTAAAATCTTGATAATAATCACTGGCATTCTTCTGTTTCTCTATTCGTAATTGGTTAATCTCATTATAATTTTCTAAAAGGGTTGCTACGATATCTTTATCAATTTTATTACTGAGACTCATTTCTGTCAAAATCTTTTCAACTTTATTTTTTTTCATGCCCTTTCTGTAAGGCCTATCTTCAGTAATTGCAGTAAAAATATCTGCCACTGCCATAATTCTTTCACTTAAATTTAAATCCTTTTTATCAAGTTGAAATGGATACCCAGTACCATCTAACTTTTCATGGTGATAAGCTGCCATATTTCTAATTTTATCTAATTTGGGACTGGTAGATAGTGCCTGGTAAGTATAATATGTATGACTCCTTAAAATGTTCCATTCTTTCTTTGTAGGCTTTCCCTTTTTATTCAAGATTTCAGTTGGTACCATTAATTTTCCAATATCATGTAGGTAAGCTGCAGCCTTAATTTCTTTACATTCTCTTTTACTGTAATTATACTTTTCTGCTAAAGCAGGTGCTACTGCAGCAAGTCCCTGAGAATGAGCAGCAGTAAAAGGACTGCGAAAATCTGTAATATGACTGATTAATTTGGATACATTAATTAATTCATCCAGATCCAGCTTCCAGTCAATATCTTCAAAAAAGTTATCCAGCTCCTTACTTATCACTTTCTCAGAAATTATATCCAGGCAAAATGCTTCATTTTCTATTAGTTCTGGAAATAATTTTAGACATTCAGGACAAAATTGTTCTTTATTGTTCTCAATAACTTTTTTTATATGGTTAACCTGATTTAAAACTGATTTACCATCTGAAATTAAAACTACTATTCGATCTGCAAGATGGATAATATTGCTTAACTGATTTTGATTATTAGAATAATCATGGTGATGATATCTAATAATATCAGCAATTTCAGGGTCAAAATAGTTTTGCTCAAGCAGTTTATATCCTACTTCAGCATGAAAATTATTTTCATCATCAGAATTTAAATCCTGATATTCCTGATCTAAATAAAATATACCTAAATCATGAAGCAAAGAAGCTGCAATTAATTTTTTCATTTCTTTGATGTCTAAACCTAACTTTAAGCCAAATCTATAGCTTACATAAGCTACTCTTTTATGATGGCCAACTAAAGTTTTACTGATTAAATCCATTGCATAACTTAATGACTTTATAATGTTATAAAAATTATAATTCTCCTTCATATTACTCGCACCTCTCATAATTTTTCATAAACTCAATAAATTGTTTCACCTTATTTTCTCCCTTTATTAATATACATCTTCTGGTCCGCCTTATTAAAAACCTCTCTTAAACTCTGACTGCTGTCTTCCATCACTTCAAAACCTAAAGAAATAGATAAGGGTTTTACCAGTTTTTCACCCTTATTAAATTCATTAATATTTTGTTGTAGTCGCTGACAGAAACTTTCCGCCTCTTTTTGGTTAGTAGTTGGTAAAATTACAGCGAATTCATCTCCTCCTATGCGGGAGACTACATCTTCAGCTCTAGCTGTCGATTTCAAAATATCTGCAGCATTAATTATATACTCATCACCCTTTTTATGACCATAAGTATCATTTACCATTTTTAATTCATCAAGATCTCCAATTACAATTGTAATCGGATATTTTCGTGAAGAATTTAATCGATTTAATTCATTTTCAAAATATCTTCTATTATATAGACCTGTTATCTCATCGTGAAAGGAAAGGTATTGTATCTGCTTTTCTTTCTTTTTTCTTTCAGTTATATCCTTATATAATGCGTAAATACCTATCTGCCCATCTACCAGTTTAATAGGAAAGCCCTGTAAATATACATTTATTTTCCCACCACTTTTAGTTTTTCTAATACTTTCAGCTTCAATTTTTTCACCATTTTTTACTTTTTTTGTGTATTCCCGTCCTTTTTTAATAAAATCATCTGGAAGAAGAAAATCATCTAAATTTTTATTTAAAAGCTCACTCTCTTTAAATCCAAACAATGACTCAAATTTTTTATTAATTTTTAACACTCGAAAATCATTATCTAAAAGTACAATTGCCTCGGTAGAATTATTAAAAAGCTGTTCAAAATATATTTTTTGTTCTTTAAGTTGGTTTTCGTTTATTTTCAATTCAGTAATATTTCTGATAGTTGATACTATAATCTTATCCTTTTTTTCTTTTGAAGTTAAAGGAGAAAAAATTACATCAAAATATTTTTCTTGTCCCTTAATATTAAGCCTATAATCAAAACTTTTCTGCTTTTCTTCCTGATAAACCATTTTGCAGTATTTTAAATATTTATCTGCTATATTTTTAGGTAAAATATTTTTAACATTTTTACCAATAAGCTTGTCCCTGGCATCAACTAAATCATCAGAATCTGAAGTCAAAATATTTAAATAATTACCCTCTTTATCCAGTAAAATTATTATCTCGGGGATAGCTTTTAAAACTGTACTTAAATATTTTTTTTGTTCAGTTATTTTATCTTGAGCATATACTCTATCTAAGGCAGCTGTAAAATGTGAAATTAAAATTTCAGCCAGTTCTAAATCATTTTCTGTAAAAGAATTTTTATCAGGAGCCGCAGCCTGAAAAACACCATACCTGCCAATCGGAATACTAAGGGCGGATTTGTATATACTTTTAACTGATAAAGCTTCTGGATGGTTTTGCAAATCATCAATGATAAAACTTCTCTTTTCGTTATAGGTTTTAGCTGCTATACTCGTATCTGATATTGATCTTTTTTCCTCTTCAAACTCACTGCTGGAAGCAGCGGAAACAAATTTTTCTTCTTTAACAAAAAGAATATTACATAAATTAAAATTCAAAAGGTTTTCAGCTGCTTTAAGAGTTATTTCTAAAATTTCTTTTTCAGTTTCTAATTCTTTAAAATCTAAAGCTATTTGATGTAATTCTTTTATTATCTTTTCGGTTCCTTTCTTTTCAGCTTTATCTTCAATAGTTATTTCTTTCAACTTTTTCACCTCTATCTAATTAAATATTATTCGGTTCTGATCAAATTAATAAATTCAGCTGCTAAATCTGGGTCGAATTGGCTGCCTGCACAATCACTAATTTCTTCTTCAAAAAAACGCCGATTATATAACTCAGTTAAACTATCCCTATATAAAAGGTATTTTATCTGCTTTTCTTTTTCAAATTGTTCTGTAATATCTCCAATAAATGCACCCACTCCATAACTGCCATCTAAAAGTTTTACTGGGAATTTAGTAACCTTATAAACTCTATCATTCCATTCAACTTCTTCAACTATTCTTTTCTTTTCACTACTAACCATTAATTGATGGTAAACCTTGTCATCAGTTAATCTGCGAAATTTAGCAAATTCTCTATTGCTTATCTGATAATCATTCTTCCCGATTATTTCTTTTTTGGATTTATTATAAAATTCAGCAGCTGCTTCATTTACAAATAAATAGTTCATTTTATTATCTTTTAGATAAATTAGATTATCGTTAGCATCTATAAAAGTCTGATAAAGTTTATTGAAATTTTCCAATTCATTTTTAGTTGATTTTAGTGGTTGTATAATTAATATTGTAAAGAAAAAACTGTAAATCTAAAAATATCTAAATAAAAAAAGGCATCTGCCTGGCTCCGTTGAATTAATTATTTGAGACAACAAAAAATTCAATAAAGGAGTCAAGCAAATGCATAATAAGTTTATCACAGATTTAATGGATTTACCAGACCTGGTTGCAACATATTTAATTCAAACAGAGGAATATTTAGTTTTTGTAGTTGACTATAAAACAGATCATGTTAAATGTCCGATCTGCGGTAAAAAAAACAGCTGAAGTTCATGATAGAAAAAGCTCAGCTTGCAACTTTAGATGAAATTGAAGCTATCAGTATAGATAAATTTACAATTAAGAAAAAACATAAATACGCAGCTGCTCTAACTGGTCCGATTAACGGTAAGTTAATTGATATTTTATCTTCCCGTAAAAAGAAAGATCTAATCGAGTACTTCAATACCTGGCCTGAGGAATTGAAAGAACAGATCAAGTACTTCTCCATGGATATGTGGATCCCATATAAAGCAGTAACAGAAACTATCTTTCCCATGCTAAGATAGTGGTTGATAAGTTCCATCTATCAATAAAGCTCTGGATAAGCTCAGAATCAAGGAACAGAAGGAGCAGACACCTGCTAAATAGGACTAAATTCTACAAATCAAGTCTCACTCTTTTAATGGCTGGTGAAAAACTTGATGATGACGGATATCAGAGGCTGATAGAGATCTTCAAACTAGCTCCCATGCTTTATAAAGCATGGGAGCTAAAAGAAGAATTCTGTGATTTATTACAAATTCCTGATGTTAAAGAGTCTATTCAAGCTTTAAATCACTGGTATGAAAATGTTAGTCAGTCTAAATTAAATCTTTTCTGGAATCAGATTCTTTGACAAATAGTTTGTGATTATCAAGCATTAAATTAGCAAAGGACTTTAAAATAAGCCCCTTTAATTTGAATAATATTTTTCAGTTTAAAATGTATCTTTTCCCCAGGCTTGAAGTAATTTAATCTCCCATATTTAACATATGATCACTCACCCTCAAATATTTTTATTTTTTTTTCATGTATAATCAAATATAAATATTCTTTTTCTGCAAAAGGTATTGGCTGACTATAAACCTCTACATCCTTAGCTTCTTCATTAACTGTTCGATGCTTAAAATTAAAATAGTTTTTGCTTTTCTCCCTTGCCTCTTCCATTTCTTTTTTTACCTCTTCTTTATTTAAGACATTTATATCTGATATTTTCATTGATGTCAATTCTTCTTTACTCCAGCCATAAAAATTTACGGCTGCAGGATTAGCATCAACTATCTTACCATTATCAGGGTCAATAATTAACATAACTGTGTAATCATTTTCAAAGAGTGCTTTATATCTATCTTTAATATTTTTATATTTGCTTTTTGTTTCCTTAAGTTCAGTAATATCTCTGTAGATAATATAATAACCCATATTTTCTTCTTCTAAAGAAACAGGAAAAGCCTGAATTGAAACATCAATTAGTTCACCATTTGCTTTCTCTCTAATTGTCCTTGAATTTACATTTTCTCCCTGAGATAATTTATAAATATAATTATCAGTTTCTCTAGTTCTATCTATTGGAACTATTTTTTTGATATTTTCTCCTATTATTTTTTGCTCATCATAGCCAAACATTTCAATGAAATAATCATTAACTTTAATAATATGAAAGTCTTCATCCACAATTACTATACCCTCTTCTGTTTTTTGAAATAATTCTTTATAATCTTCATTTCTTTTTAAAATTTGATTTTCTATTTTAGAATCGCTAATTTCATCATCTAAAATATCTAATTTAAGCTGGTCAATTTTATCATCTTCGATAATCCTGATAAAGGTATCTGCCACCTGAGGTGAAAACTGGCTTCCTTTATTACTTTTAATTTCTGCCACTGCTTTTTCAAAACTTAAAGAATTACGATATGCCCTTTTAGATAACATAGCATCCCACGCATCTGCCACTCCTAATATTTGAGAAATAACAGGAATTTCTTCTTCTTTTAGCCCTTCAGGATAGCCTCTACCGTCCCATCTTTCATGATGATACAGTAAATATTTTGCAATCGGTTTTAATGTTTCAGAACTACTCAAGGCTTTACTTCCCCAGACAGGATGTTTTTTGATCAGTTCATACTCTTTATCAGTTAATTTTCCTTTTTTATTTATAATATCGAGCGGGATAAGCAATTTGCCTATATCATGAACTAATCCTGCCCAGTAGGTGTTTCTAATTGTTGTTTCAGGCAAGTTCATTTCTTTAGCTATAGCTGCAGCTATTTTTGCTACATTTTCGGAATGACCTTTGGTGTAGAGATCATACATTTCCATTATCTTAATAATCGAAGTTATAAGTTCCCTGGTAAATGAATTTTGTAGATTGGTATATTCTTTTATTGTGTAAAAACTTAAAGCAATATTATGAAACGCTTTAAAAACACTAAGAGAATTATTAGTAAAATTTTTGCTGCTCTTTTCGCTAATATCCAGACTTAAGCCTGCTTTTTTCTGACCTGAAATTTCTAAATCCATATATAATATTTCTTTCATTTTATAGCTTAATTTTTTCAATTTATTATAATTCTTTTGGTCCATAAATTTTTTATTTCTTCTTTTTACTTCGCTAAAATTTATAATCTCAATATTATCATTTTTATTGAAAAATGCTTCTTCTGGTATATTGATATCTTTAAGACTGGAGAGTTCATAACCAATAGTATTTATAAAATTAACCTTTCCTTTTTCGTATATATAAACACTACCATAATCAGCTTCAGGTATAATTTTTATAGCATTATTCAAAAGTTCTCCCAAAAAATCTTTTTCAGTTAATAAGCCCTCATCTGTCATATTAGATACAAGTTCAATCATTTTAACAAATCTCTGGTTGAGTGAATTTATTTCTTCAAAGGACTGTTCTAATTCCTCATTCATAGCCATAACTTCTTCATTATAGGCTGTTAGCTGTTCAAAAGCAGCAGCTAATTCTTCTTTTTGTTCTCTAATCTTTTCTTCTTTATCTTTTCTTTCTGTAACATCAAAAACAAAACCTTCAATTACATAAGTCCCATCTTCTTTTGTTCTGCTTTTTATAGCATTCATACTAATCCATTTATGAACTTCATTTTTTCCTATCGCCTGATATTCAAAGTTTTTGACTTCATCATTTTCATTTAATTCCATGATAAATTCTTCTCTTCGTTTTTGATTTAAATAAAGATCTTTTTTTAAGTCATTATAATGTTTTAAAGTCTCATCTATACTGGAAAATCCCAGAATCTCTGCCATGCTTTCATTAATAGAAATTATTTTCCCGTTAGAAGTTGTTTCAAAAATACCTATTGGTGCTTTATTAACTAAATTATCATATTTATCGCTTTTCCTTTTTATTATTTCATTATCTCTTTTTATTTCAATATTTTTATTAATTATTTCAAGGTGAGATTCTATTAGTTCTTTAAACTGCAGCATAATTTCCTGAGTGTTTTTAGAAAAATGATGGGTCTTTTTGTCGTGAATACAGAGTGTACCAAAGATTTTATCATCAGGCCATTTTAAAGGGTAGCCTAAATATGCATTTAGTCCAGCCTGAGCATCAATTGAATCTTTCCACTTGCTGTTTTCTAGAGCATTGACAATCATTACTTTCTTCTCATTTTTAATAACAGCCTCACAATAATGACCTGATAATCTAGATCTCATTCCTTCTTCAAAGATATTCTCAAGATTATCACTTGCCTTAAAAACATCAAGAAAAGGAGGATCAAACCGTGTTATCAAAGCATCTGAACTGCCTGCTGTTTTAACAAGTATATCGACAATGTTCTGCCATTTATCCTGCATTTTTACTGGGATTTTTTTGTTATAATCTTTTTTACTCACTTAAAATTCTCCTTTTATAATTCAATCCTGGTCTGTTAATTTAGACATTAAATAATTTTTCCGTATTGATTACTATTACTAATTTCTCGTTAAGTGTTAAAATCCCTTTTATAAATTCCGAACTAATTTCATTTTATTTTCTTATTTTCTCTTTTAATATCTTCAACTGCTAGTGTTAATATGCCCTGCATTTGATCTACCATAAATCTTAAAGTTATATTTTCGACGGTATTAATTATCATCCTCTTTACCTTCATCCTTAAAAGCTTCTAAGGTTTCAAGTCTTGATTTGCTGATTAATAATTCTCCAACTAAATTCATTATCTTATCAAGATTTTCTAAATCTAAGTTATTTTTTTATTCATTTAATTACCTCCATATTGCCTGCAGGTTTAACTTATAGGAAAAAGAGGGGCTAATACAAATTGTTTTTGTATTAACCCTTTTTAAGAATAATTTGTGATTATTATAGTTTGAATTTATTTACCGCTTCTGTTAGATTATTGGCCATATCTGCCAAGTTTTCAGCAGCAGAAACAATTTCTTCTGTTGATGCAGATTGTTCCTCACTGGCTGCAGCTACCTCTTCTGAGTTACTGGCAGCTTCTTCACTTACCCTTGCAATCTCCTGCACAGTTGCTTCAACTTCTCTACTATTAACATTTACTCTCTCAGACTGCTGGCTAATATTTTCTATTAACTCGCTCAGTCTCAAAGCAGCACTATTTATCTTTTCAAAGGTATTCCCTGTATTTTTTATAGCACTTACACTGCCGTCAACTACTTCCTCTGTATTATTCATTTTATTAACAGCATCTCCAACTCCACCCTGGATTTCTTTTACCAGACCACCAATTTGAGTTGTTGCCTCTTCTGACTCTTCTGCCAGCTGTCTTATTTCATCTGCGACTACAGAAAATCCTCTGCCTGCTTCTCCTGCTCTGGCTGCTTCTATTGCCGCGTTTAAGGCTAAAAGATTAGTCTGAGCTGCTATATCATTAATCAACTCTACTATTTCTCCAATCTTATTTGATAAATCTCCTAAGTTGTTGATAGTATTTGCAACATCCTTAGTATTTCCTTTTACATTTTCGATTTGTTCGACTGAATTATCTACTGATTGATTCCCTTCATTTATGTTATTCATAACATTATCAGCCTGTTCATCCATCTCCGTTGACATTTTCTCTACATCATTTATCTGCTCAATCAGTTCATTAATCTTACTGTTTGTTTCTTCAACCTGAGCTGACTGTTCTTCTGCTCCAGATGCTACCTGCTGAATAGATTCTCCCACCTGCTGGGCAGCTACAGCAACTTCTTCTCCCGAAGCAGAAAGTTCTTCACTTGAGGCAGATAAATTTTCAGCTATATTAGATACATTTGTAATCACATTTCTTAACTGGTCCTGCATTGTATTTAGAGCCTTTGCTAAAGTTCCTATTTCATCATTACTATCAACATCAATTTTTTCTGCAGCAAGATTACCATCTGCTATTTCTTTGGCAAAAGCAACACCTAAGTTAACAGGTTTAGTTATGCTTCTTGTAATGAAGAAGGCTAAAATTATACCAATTAATACAGCAATAACTAAAGCGATAATCAGATTTCTAATGGCTGTTGACTGGGCTTCATGCATCTCTTCTACATGAAGATCCTTTAAGGAGTTAGCCTGAACAATAAATTCTTCTGCCTTTTCTTCCAGCAATGCTTTGTTTTCATCTTTGACAAGCTCAACATTATGTATTTCCCTAAATACCTGCTCTGTATTTTCTAATTGAGCTATAATGTTTTCTGCTGCTTCAATGTCCTGTGCTTCGTTAAAGGAATCTCTTAATTCAGCAGCTGTGCTTTTGGCTGTTTCAAAAGCTGCTAAAGTGCTATCTGCATATTGACTCTGCATTTCAGCATTTGCGAGATTAATTATATAGTTTCTTTCCTGAATCCCAATTTCATTAATATTTGCTTTTAAATCATTAGCCAGCTTTCTAGTTGAATATTTTTGGTTAACCTTATTTAAAGTTGTTTCTATATTAGTATCTGTTTCTTGCTGTAATGAATTCGAAGCATCCATATATTTTTGTTGTATCTTATCCAGCTTTTCTCTGACTTCTCCAAATATCTGGTTTTCCTGTTCTAAAAGAGAATCAAGATTGTTATAATTACCACCAGATATATTATCCCAAATTTGGGAGGTCTTAGTTTTATATGTTTGAAATCCTGTATAAAAGTTTTCTCTAATTTCTATTTCTTCTGCAAAAATTGTATCTGTATTCTCATATTTTTCAAAGCGTTCTGCTGTTTGAGCAATATTTTCATCAAAAACACCTTTTAACTGTTCTATCTCTCCCCTGTTATTTTCATTAACAGCTTTCATTAGGGCAACTTTGGACTGCTGAAAATCCCGATCAGCATTTAATAAGTAATTAAAAGTAGGTAAATAATTTTCTGCAAATTCAGATACTATTTCTTCCTCAATTTTCGTTAATTCTTCAAGAGCCTGTTCATATTCTTCCTCCTGATTTGTAAGTATGGTATTAATATGAATGTTCAGATCTTCTTCAGTATTTATAAATTTGCTTCTTAACTCATTCTGCTGAAAAAGTGAATCTGCATAATTATTTGCAGCATTACTATATTCACCTGCAAGTGTCTGCATCTGAGTAACTCTATCTTTGTCCCCCTGCTCATTCATCAGGGCTTTAGTTTCTTCTGCCTGCTCATTCATCTTTTCAGCTAAAGAATTAATATTATCAATATAGATTTGTTCTTCTCTCAGCATAAAATCTTTTTCATTCTGCCTCATTTCTAAAGCAGTTTCTGCAAAACCAACTGCATCCATTGCAATTGTTGCATCATGATCCACATTATTTAGACCACTGTAGCCCATAAAAGCCATTACAGCTGCAATAATTAACAGTAATGTAAATCCCCCACCAATTTTGATACCTAAATTCAGATTCCTAAATGCTTTAAACATTAATTTACCCCCTTGGATGATTTAAACACTACTTTATAAGAAAACTAAATAAAAAAATTTTAAATAAATACCGTGCTGTCTTTACTAAAAAATTTTTTAGAGTTTATTTGATCATGTCAGACGCAACAACAGCAGTTATCTTAAGGATAATAGTTTTATGGCACTGGCCATTTCTATACCCGTTTCTACCGGAGAGAATGAGATTAATTATCTCAGTATCCCACTGTTATACTCTGTGATTCATGTATAGCAAAGGTAACGTTATTGACACCGCAAAATGCTAATGCTGTCCATTTATGATAGAAAATAAGAAAGAATTCCTAAAGCCTTTAAATCCGATCAAAATAATTGAGCGGATTTATTTTTACTTTATTATTTAAAACATTGTTTAAGATATAAGGTGCAAAATCATCAGCAGCAGCCGGATGTGGTAAAACATTATACTGCAGCTGCTCAAACTCAGCTTTCAACTTTTCCAGCCGCTGGGGTATATCCTCTCGCACATGGTAGCCTGCAAAAATAAAAAGAGGAAAAATATTAAACTGCTCATATCCCTTCTTAACTAAATCCTCAATTACTGTTTCCAGCTGCGGAGAAGCAAATTCCAGACAGGCCCCTCTAATTAATACATAGCTCCCTCTTGAATCAGATTTTCCAACCTGATCCGTCATTCCTGATAACGATTCAAACTCTTTTCTCTTTTTATTTTCAGAATTAATTTCATTTAACTTCTGAATAAAATTTTTAAACTCCTGCTTGCTTTCCTGGCACTTACTTCCATGACTGACTACAACTAATACTTTTTGGCTGTCCATTATAATTCCGCCTTTAATTTTTTTAAGACCTGATAATTGACAGCAATTGTTTGATCCAAATTTTCTTCACTCAAAGCCAGAGAAATAAAGTTAGCTTCAAACTGAGAAGGCGGTAAATAAATTCCGGCCTCTATCATATTTCTAAAATAAGCTGCAAAAAGTTTTTGATCACAGCTTTTGACATCCTGATAATTTTTTACTTTTTTGGCAGTAAAAAATAGAGTAAACATTGATCCAACTCGATTAAAATAGGCTGGAAATTCAAGCTCTTCAATATTCTTTTTAAATCCTTTTTCCAGTTTTTCTGCCTTTGCTTCCAGCTGAGTATAAATCTTTTTATTCTTTAATTCTTTTAAAGTAGCCAGCCCTGCCTGCATGGCCATTGGATTACCCGATAAAGTTCCTGCCTGATAAACGGGGCCAACTGGGGCAACATAATCCATAATTTCTCTTCGACCAGCATAGGCACCAACTGGCATTCCTCCCCCAATAATTTTACCAAAAGTACTTAAATCAGGCTCAATCTTATAAAGTTCCTGAGCACCACCCCGGGCCAGACGAAAACCTGTCATTACCTCATCAAAAATTAAAAGGGCACCATTTTTACGGGTTATTTTTCTTAAAAAATCTATATAACCTGGCTCAGGACCAATAACTCCCATATTTCCAGTTACCGGTTCTAAAATAATACCTGCAATCTCAGAACCATATTCCGTAAAAACCTTTTCTACAGCCTGCTGATTGTTATAAGGAACTACTATAGTTTCTTTAGCAGTATTTTCAGTCACACCCGGGCTGCCTTTGATACCCAGAGTAGCAGCACCAGACCCTGCATCAACCAGCAGACTATCTCCATGGCCGTGATAACAGCCTTCGAGTTTGATAATCTTATCTCTGCCTGTATAACCCCGGGCCAGCCTGATCGCACTCATGGTAGCTTCAGTTCCCGAATTGACCATCCGTACTTTGTCGACTGCCGGATAAAAACCCACTATTAGTTCCGCAATTTCCGTTTCAATTTCAGTTGGTGCACCAAAACTGGTTCCCTTTTTAAGCTGCTCTTTTAACTTTTTAATTACCTGAGGAGGATTGTAACCTAAAATCATTGGCCCCCAGGAATTAACATAATCTAAGTACTGATTACCGTCGATATCATAAAGATAAGCACCCTCACCTTTTTCGATAAAAATTGGATCCATTTCCACAGCCGAAAAAGCCCTGGCTGGACTGTTAACTCCACCCGGAATTACCTTTTCAGCTTTCTTAAAAGCTTTTGCTGATTTTTTTCTCTGATCTCCCATAAAAATCACTCCTTAGCTGATTACTTTCTTGAAAATATAAAAATTTAGCTTACTAATTTCCAACTCTATTTTTGCTTAGACTTTACTTAAATTTTAACTATCTCTGCATCACTTTTTTTATTAGCTAGGAAATTATACCTGATGGTTTGTTGTGAATAATATTTATAGTTTCATAATTTCCGCTATCAACAAAATTTAACCTTACTATATTATAGATTGTCCGAAGGACATTTTGTTCTTTCCGCTTTTAAAGTCTTCTTTCCTGTCCTCTTTTTTACCTCAAAAAAATCATTGACTCTGATATTTATTTCATTAAAAGGCAGTGGAATTTTAAAATTATCCCATCTTATTATTTTACAATTTTAAGTTAATCATTTAACCAGCGAGCAGCACTATCAGCCCAGTATGTAATGATAATATCTGCACCTGCTCTCTTAATTGATATTAAAATTTCTAAAGCAACACTTTTCTCATCAATCCAGCCCTTTTCTGCTGCTGCTTTAACCACTGCATATTCTCCACTTACATTATAGGCTGCAATTGGCAGGTTAAAGTTAAGGCTAGCTTTCTGAATAATATCTAAATAAGATAGTGCAGGTTTAACCATAATAATATCTGCACCCTCTTCAATATCCAGTTTCATTTCTTTTAAGGCTTCGTCGGAATTAGCAGGATCCATCTGGTAGCTGCTGCGGTCACCCTCAGCTGGAGCCGAATGTGCTGCATCACGAAAAGGTCCATAAAAAGCGGAATGATATTTGGCAGAATAAGCCATGATTCCTACTTCTGTAAATCCATTCTGATCTAAAGCCTGCCTTATTTTAGCTACTCGACCATCCATCATATCCGAAGGAGCAATCATATCTGCTCCTGCTTCTGCATGAGATATTGCGATTTTTGCCAGCCTGCTTAAAGTAGCATCATTTTTGACCTTACCTCCTTCTAAAATACCGCAGTGGCCGTGATCCGTATACTGGCATAAACAGAGGTCAGTGATTACCAGAAGTTCTGGAAAGTTGTTTTTTAGACTGCGTACAGCCTGCTGTACTATTCCATCCTGCTGCCAGGCACTGGAACCTTCTGCATCTTTGTATTCAGGCAGTCCAAAAAGTATAACAGCTCTGATCCCCAGATCTATCAGTTCCTCAACTTCTTTTAGCAGCTGATCTAGGGATAAATGATAATTATCAGGCATTGAAGAAATTTCTTCTCTAATATTCTCCCCCTTAACTACAAATAAGGGCTTAACAAAATCTGCAGCAGATAAATTTGTCTCTCGAACTAAATCTCTAATACTTTGAGAACTGCGCAGTCTCCGTGGTCTATTTATTAAATTCATTTAAAACTTCCCCCTTAAATTAACTTTATTTATTTTAAGAATAATATTTTAAAATAGCAGTAAATAAGCCTTCGAGCGTATATTCTGCAGCCGATATTTTAACATTAAGACCATAATCACCGGCTTTATCAGCTGTCACCGGTCCAATACAGGCGATCGGAATTTCTTTTAGCTGCCGCCAGAGCTGCTGATCACTAATCTTTTCTGCTGTTTCAAACTCTAAAATTTGATTTTGATTCTCAATTAATTTCTCTACCCCGCTGATAAAATTTTCAACAGTCGAAGAACTGGTAAAAGTTAATAAATCAAGTTCATCATTTAGAAGCAGCTCCAACATTTCTGCTTCCAATTTTACTGGCTCTGTTCTGTAGGCCTCAACATTATTGACTTTCGCCCCCAGCTTTTTAAGTTCTTTTTCCAGCAGCTGTGGTGCAATATCAGCCCGCGGCAGTAAAAATGAGGCCTGACTGAGATTAATTTTATTCTCGCTTTCAAGCTTCTTTAAATATTCCAAAATTCCAGCTGTTGAATAATCAGCTGGTATAAAATCTGCTCTAATGCCATTCTGCTTTAATTCAGCTGCCGTTTTAGAACCAATTGTTATAACTTTGATTCCGGCCAGAGCTCTTAAATCGAGCTGCTGACTTTCCAGAGCCTCCATAAAATATTTAACCCCATTAACTGAAGTAAATATTATATGAGTATATTCAGCTAAATTTTTAACGGCTTTTTGCAGAGGTTTAATATTTTGAGCTTCCTTGATCCTGATTGTAGGTGCTAAAACCGCATTACCGGCTTCGGCCTCTATCAGATTTACAAAAGAAGATGCCTGTTTCCGGGGACGGGTGACTAGAATATTTTTCCCGAGCAGTTTTTTATTTTCAAACCAGCCTAACTTTTCTCTTAAATTAACAACCTTACCTATTACAATCACTGCCGGCGGCTTAAAATCTGCAGCCTCAACTTTCTCTACAATATTAGCCAGAGTCCCGGTTAAAGTCTCCTGATGGGAGCGAGTTCCCCAGCGAACGAGAGCAGCGGGTGTGTCTGGATTTTTACCTGCCTCTAAAACTCTTTCTACAATCTGAGGCAGTTTACCGACTCCCATCAAGACTACCAGAGTATCCACAGCTGCTGCAATTTTTTCAATTTTAATTGTACTCTCTTCTTTATCAGCCGCCTCATGTCCGGTAATCACAGCAAAAGAAGAAGCCAGATGTCTCTGAGTCAGCGGAATTCCTGCATAAAGCGGAACTGCCAGAGAAGAACTGATCCCGGGGATTATTTCAAAATCAATCCCGGCCTCTTTTAATTTTAAAGCTTCTTCACCTCCGCGCCCATAAATAAAGGGATCGCCTCCTTTCAGACGGCAAACCGTTTTTCCTGCTTCAACTTTTTCGACCATCAGAGTTTCAATTTCACTCTGGGTATAATGATGGTCCTCTGCTTTTTTGCCAACATAAATTTTTTCAGCCTCACTACCGGCATATTCCAAAAAACGATCATTTGCCAGTCTGTCATATAACACAACATCTGCTTTTTCGATTGCTTTTTTAGCTTTTAATGTTAAAAGATCCGGATCACCAGGACCTGCTCCAGTTAAATACACCTTTGCTTCCATTTTTTATGCCCCTTTTATCTATCCTTATAATTCTTTTAATTGATATTCCACAATATTCTTCTCTTTCAGTTTAAAATTAATTATTTTGCAGACTGGCTAAGATTTCTGCTCCCCCGGCTGCTTTAATTTCCCGGGCCAACTTTCGTCCCAGCTTTTGAACAGAATTTAAGTTTAAATCATTTGTACTGACTTTTCTTCTAATTATTCTGCTGCCGTCAAGTTCTCCAGCGGCAGCTGTTAAAGTTAATTTTTGGTCTTCAATTACAGCCTCTGCTGCCAGAGGTGCATGACAACCAGCTTTCATTTCTTTTAAAAAAGCATGTTCTGCCCAGACTTCCAGAGCTGTAGTTTGTGCTTCAGCCTCTTTTAGAATCTTTTTAAGCTCAGTACTTTCTTTTCTGATTTCTACTGCCACTGCTCCCTGTCGGGCAGCGGGAAGACAGATCTCAGTTGATAAATATTCTGTAATCTGATCTTGAAGTCCCAACCGCTCCAGTCCGGCCGCAGCTAAAATAACACCATCCAAATTTTGAGTTTTAATCTTTTTTAATCTTGTTTCTATATTTCCTCTGATCGGAACAATCTCTAAATCAGAACGGTAAGCTAAAAGCTGTGATTTGCGGCGCAGACTACCTGTTCCCAGTCTTGCTCCTTCGGGTAGTTCCGCCAGCTTCTTTTCTGCCCCGGCAAGAACATCATGTCGGTTGGCCCGATCAATAACAGCTGCCACCTCTAAATCTTCGGGCAGCTCTGTCGGTAAATCCTTAAAACTGTGGACTGCCAGATCAATTTCTCCAGCCAGCAGTGCTAGCTCTATTTCTCTCACAAAAATACCTTCTCCATTTATTTCAGAAAACTTTTTATCTCTTTCGCGATCACCGGCTGTCGAAATTTCTTTAATCTCAAATTCTACTTCCGGAAATTTGTTCTGCAGCTTTTCTTTTACTAGCTGACACTGTTTTAAGGCCAGATTACTGCTGCGAGTTCCTATAATATAATTTTTCTTCAATTTAATCATCCCTGTTCCTTAATTTACTTCTATTTTCTTAATTTTATAACAGAAAGGTGCTTAATTGCAAAATTAAAGTTCCCAGTGCAAAAATTCCAGAATTAGAATCATGCATAATCTTTATAGTTTTAGCTTGATCTCTACCGGCAAAAATAAATGACAAAAAGTATTCACCCAGGATAATAATCACGCCAGCAGCAGTCCCTGATAACTGCCACAATTCCGAATTAAAATAGCCTAGCTTCTTAATTTAAAATATTTAATTTCCGCTCCTGCTGACTCTGCTCTCAATTATATATAATTTTTTTGCTGCTGACACTTATAACAGCTCCCTTCAAATTGAATATGATTTATCTATTACTTTTTGCGAAAGTTTATCATTATGAGAAACTAAAACAAAGGGCTGAGAGATTTTCTTTAAAATATAAACCATTCTTGCTGCTGATTCTTTATCAAGACTGGCAAAAGGCTCATCTAACAAAAGCAGTTCTGGTTCCATTGCCAGCACTGAAGCAAAGGCAATTATTTTCTTCTGCCCCTGAGAAAGATTATAACTTGCTTTTTTTTCAAAACCTTCCATTTCAACCAGCTTCAATTTTTCTTCAACAATTTTTTTTGCCTGACTGCGGCTCTTACCAAGATTAATCGGACCAAAGGCAATATCTTCTTCTACTGTTGGACAAAATAATTGATTATCTGAATCCTGAAATAAATACCCAACTCTTTCCCTTACTTCTAAAAAATCTTTTTCTTTTTTTCTTTCCTTTCCAAAAATATGTAGTTTACCTTTTTGAGCTTTAATTAAACCCATTATCAGCTTAAAAACAGTAGTTTTTCCGGCACCATTTGAACCTTTTAGGGCAATTCTTTCTCCAGCTTTAATTTCAAAATCAAAAGCCTCTAAAACTTTATTTCCGTTTTCATATTCAAAATAAATATTTTCTAATTTTATCATTATTAAATCAATCCCTTTTCAATAGCTAATAAAAATATTAAAAACAGAGATGAAACTATTATAAACAGATAGTCCTTTTGTTTGAATTTAAAATGATCTATCATTACAAAATCTCCTTTAAAACCCCTGCAGATCATTGCCTGATAAACTTTTTTGGATCTTTCGTAGCTTTTTATCAATAACATTGCAATCAAATAAGCATATGATCTATAGGTATGCAGATTAGTTTTTGCCTTAAATCCTCTAAGTAGCATAGCCTGATGTATTGTATTAAATTCCTTTTTTATTACATATAAATATCTATAAACAAAAAATAATAAATAAATTAGTTTTGGCGGAATCCGGAGCCTGCTCATTGCATGGATTAAATCCAGAACTGGAGAAGTAGATAACAATGAAATCACTAATAAGATAATACTGTTTGAACTTAAAGTGATTTTCAAAGCATAGAAAAGCCCTTCTCTGGAAACCGAAAACTGCCAGACAGTCAAAATTTCTTTGCCAGGAAAAGTAAACGGAATAAAAATCCAGATTAAACAAATAAATAAATTAAACAGCAGGAGTCTTTTTAAGAGATATTTAAAATCAATTTCAATTGAAATTATTAAAATCACTGCTAAAGCAAAAAACAGGCTCAAAGTCTTTAATTCATTTGATAAAGCAAATAAGGACATTTGTCCGCCCCTAATCAAGTTCGACTAACAAAAGAGTTTGATATAAGATATAGTTAAGGGGGAACAACAAATGCCTAAAACTGAACTTGATCGTGTAAAAGTTAAAACTTTAGATAGTCAATTTGAATACATTCTTAAAGAACTATTTGAATATTCACCGCGTGAAGCAAAAGCAATTGTAGAAGCTGCTAATGAAGTTTACCAACTTAAACATTATGATCCATCATATCATGAAAGTAAAGATAAAATAGTTAAGACTGTAATCTCTAAGAAAGCAAAACACGGTCCAGTTCTAGAAGATTTACCAAAGGTTCAGGTAACCCTGACTAAATCAATAACCAAAGAGGATAAAACACTCTTTAGAATAGAGAATAAATCAGCTCTCAGAAGAGTTAAAATTCTAAGAATGGCAGAAGAATCACTGGAACAGGGTGGTCTTTTAACCCAGGAGGATCTGGCTGATATACTGGAGGTATCCCCCAGAACCATCAGACGTGATATAAAAAAGCTTAAAGGTAAGGGCTTTTCTGTCCCTACCAGAGGTACATATCAGGATATTGGACCTGGAGTGTCCCATAAAACAAAGATAATTGAACTGTATCTGGAATATAACACCTACTCTGAAATACAGCGAAAAACCAGGCATTCTCCTGGGGCAATTAAAAGATATATCAATGATTTTGGTCGTGTATTGCTGGCAATAAAGAATAAGCTTTCAATTAAAGAAACAGCTCATATAGTTGGTATCTCAGAAAGACTGGTTAAAGAATATACCGAACTGTATTTTAAATATAATAGCTCTGAACATAAAGAGCGTATTGCTGATATAGTCAACATAGCTGAGAAAAAAGCTTCAGTAAAAACTGAGGCAAAAAAGGGGGTCATAAAATGAGACAGGACCCTTTTGCTAACCTGGATAAAAAGACTTTCAGGCAGGCTATCATTGAGCTTTTAGAGAGTGAATATAAATTACTTGGCAGCCATAAAATACTGGAATTAATAGCCAACGATATAGTTGAATTAGAGTATAAATATCATCCTCGTAAAAAGACCAATCAGTTTGGAAGTTTAAGCTGGATTAGTACTTCCGACCAGAATAACAAACCAAAACTGGGGCAAAAACGTGAAGAATATAAACAGGAAGTTATTGAACTTCCCTATGTTACCGAGGAAGATATAGAATTAAAAAGACAGAATGTATCCAAAACAGAACATGATATGATCCGTATTGCCAGGCTGACTAAAGCAGCTAAAAAACAGGGTGCTATGCTAACTGTTGAAGAACTAGCAGCAATAATGAACCGTTCTACAGCAACTATTTCAAAGCGTATTGGTGAATACCATAATAGTCATGATGATGTGTTACCTCTTAAAGGTTATATACTGGATATGGGTCGTGGAACCACTCATAAAAAAGCGATAATAGAGCTTTATGAGCAAAAGGTTCAGCCACCTGATATAGCCAGAAAAACAAATCATTCATTAAATGCTGTAGATAGATATATCAAAGACTATGAACGCGTTAAATTCCTTATCAGGCGCGGTATAAGCACAACCCAGATCAAACATATGACAGGAAGAGGAGCTTCTGTTATCAAACAATACAGGAAGCTTATAGAAAAATATCATCCTGAATATTTTGATTCTGATAACGATAAATAATTGATTAATTTGAAATACTAAGAATCAGGAAGAATAGGACCGGACATTTGTCCTAAATGTAATTAGAAAAGAAAAAAATAATCCAACCACTAATTTGGCCCGGGGATCAAGTTTGTGAATCCAGCTGGAACCAGCCGCTAATTTTTCTTCCAGCATTATTAATTTTCTCTCTTTTTAAAATAAAAATAAAGACCCATTAGTCCAAATATATAACCTATTCCACCAATTATCTCCGTCATTCCTGGACCACTATTAGACAACTGATCTAAATCATGATTAATAGGGGCCAGTTTTTTATCCAGCTCTTCACTAACTATTATTCGTAATTGTTCTTCACTAACATCATTTACTGCTTCCATTTTTGATTCAGAATTTGAACTTTGGAACTCAGCTGGAAGTTTAGATCTTTTTACAATATATTGATCCTGATGACCCAGATTATCGTTTAAAACTAATTTCAGATCTTCCAGTACAGGTATTTTAAACTCTACTATTCCATTTTCATCAGTCTGATAGGTGTTTAAAAGATAACCGTGCTCATCATAAATATTAATCTCAGAATTTTTTATAGCTGCTCCATCTGAAAAAGAAGCTTCAGCAATAATTTTGTTTCCCTCTACATAGGCATCTAAATGAACTCCGTGAGCCAGAACTGCAGAGGTTAAAAATAACAAAACAGCTAACAACAAAAGTAACAAAATTGATAGATTTAATTTATTAAACATCTTCTTTGATTCCCCCTAAAATATTTATATTTATTTTTTTGATTGAAAAAACTACAAATACAGTTATTATTCCTTCAATAATTATAACTGGTAAATATGAGACAACCGACAGTTTTGCAATTTCTAAAAAAGATTGATCTGTAAAAGCAAGAGAAAAAGCAACCAGAATAGAAGTTAAAAAAACTGCAAAACCACCACTGATAAAAGAAAGAATACCTAGCCGAAGATTACTATTTATCCTGGCAAAAGCGAATAGATAATAAGCTGCAATTCCAGGAAAAGCTATATTAAATGTATTAATACCCAGAGTGGTAATTCCTCCAAATTGAAATAAAATACTCTGTAAAAATAAAGAAATTAAAATTGCCGGGAAAATCTGCCAGCCGAGTATTATCCCGGCTGTACCATTTAAGATTAAATGAACACTTGTCGGCCCCAGCGGCAAATGAATTAAGGAAGCTACAAATAAAGCTGCCGATATTAATGCTGTTCTGGGTATATCCTGGTCCTTCATCTTTTTTAATCCAACTGCCACTCCAGCTGCTGTAAGCACAGCTCCACTGATTAAAACTGGCGCAGACAAAACACCTTCCGAAATATGCATAGTCACCCTCCTCTTATAATATATATACTTAGTGATATTGAAATATATCACTATTTAAATATAAATTGTTTTTTTACTCAGTATTGTATAATAAATTGTGTAAATTAAATTTAGCTATCTTTTAACTTTTAATTGATTCAGTGATTTTATTTGAATAACACTGCTGAACACCCTTATATTCTCCAAGTCCCTGCAGTTGAATCTCAACCTGATAAGAAAATCATCTTTGGACTGGAAGATACCCAGGAGCTTGGTCATTCTCTTGCTCATGGCTCTTAGATCAGGGCTATACTGTTAAAGAAGTCACGCCTGCTCTAACCAAAAAAAAATCATCACAGTGCTAAATCTGATTAAATTGATGCTGAAGCGCTTGATAAAGCTGGTTAATTTAAATTTCCAGCAGACTTTAAAAAAGCTAATATCTAGTCTCGGAGGATTCTTAGCCTAAAAACCAACCCCATTTTCTTCCATGGAAATTTTTAACTTTATATAGGATGCCTTAAAAAGTAGATAAAAAAAGATCCCAACCATCAGATTGAGATTAAAAGTATATAATCATAATTAAAGTTACTTAAATCAAAAATCTAATAACTTTAAACAAACAGCTAAATTAAATAATTATCTACCTAATACCTGTTCCCAAGGTCATTTGTAAAATTTAATTTACTTAAAATTATCTCCTGATCATAAATTTTCAGCTCAGTTAGAGAACAATTATCTATCTGAAACTGCCAAAAATTTTCGAGCTTAATTGACAGAACAGCTATCAGTTATAATTTGATAACCCCTCCATGAGTAACCACCAGTATTTTATTGCCCTGATGTCTCTCAATAATCTTCTCGAAAAAAAACTTCTGATTCCAGTCAGCTTCTCCATATCTTAATAAATATAATCTGGTTAACATCAGATCTCCACCTTAAAGTTCTTCATTATGAAACTTCTTTCTTTCTATCAGCTGTGAAATAGCTTTTTCTATCTCTTTTTTAATTAATTGATATTCCGAGTCATTAGGCTGATAATTACTGTTAGATAAAATTTGGGGATTGTAATCAACTATAATTTTTCTTATTTTAGTTAAAAAGTCAGCAGAAGCTATTTCCCTGAAAATTAATTTTCTAAGTTCAATACTATCAATATCCTCTATAATTGCCTTCCTTTTTTCTGACATTATATCAAGCAGAAGCCGGTATTCAATCCCAAAATCAGATTCCAATTTTTTTCTAATATTTTTTGAAAGAGCAGGCAGATTTGAACCGGAAGCAGCAGTCAAAAGCAATTCACCTCTATTTACCACTGCTGGAACAGTAAAATCTGAAAGTTCAGCATTATCTATTATATTAACCAGAATATTTTTTCCTCTGGCCAGAAAAGCAATTCGTTGATTTAATTCTGAATTATCAGTGGCAGCAAAAACTAAAAATTGTCCAATTAAATCTTCATCTTTAAATTTTCTTTTTAAAAAAATATATTTTTCTGATTCCTGATTTAAATAGGGTAAGAATTCCCAATTAAATTCTGGAGAAATTATTTTTATCTGCGCTCTGGTCTGCAGTAAACGCTTAAATTTACGCAGTGCTACTTTACCCGCGCCTACAATTAATACATTTTTATCTTTTAAATTTAAATTTATCGGGTAAAATTTCACAGCTGTTCTCCTTTAAAAATACAATTATTCTTTTTCGCCTACTGCAAAAATTGTTTTTACAGCTTCTAATTGAGCTTCTTTTGGTTTTTTACTTTCTACCGCCAGCTCTTTAAGTCCAACAGTTGGCTGGTGTAATAATTTATTTAAGAGGCGGTGGGCCAGCTGTTCAATAATTTCTTCCGATTCAAGCTCTGAATTTCTAAGCTGATGCAAAGCTCTTTTCACTTCTTTTTCTTTAATATTCTGTGCATCCTCTCTCATTTCCTTAATCAGAGGAACACAGCGTCGTTCTCGCAGCCAGCGCTGAAAATTATATTTTTCTTCTTCAATTATTGCTTCTGCTTTAGTAACTTCATTTTCCCTTAAGTTTAAATTTTTATCAATTACCCTCTTTAAATCATCTATATTATATAAATGAACTCCAGGAAGCTCTTCAACATTTTGATCAATATCTCTTGGTAGAGCAATATCAATTAAAAACATTGGCCCATGTTTTTCCTCTACTTTATCTAAAAGATCATTTTTATGAAGTACTGTATGAGGAGCTGCTGTAGAAGCAATTATAATATCAACTTCTTCAACTCTAGCTTTAAATTCTTCCCAGTGAATAGCTTCTCCCCCATATTCAGCTGCCAGTTTCTGTCCATTAGCATAAGTACGGTTTGCCACCATAATTCCTTCTACACCATAATTAAGTAAGTTTTTAAGAGTTAACTCTGCTGTCTCACCAGCGCCGAGAATCATCACTTTTTCTCCCCTAAGGCTGCCAAAAATATCCCGGGCCAGCTCTACTGCCGCATAACTTATCGAAACCGCCCGCTCATTAATTTTAGTTTTGGTTCTTACCATTTTTCCAACTTTAATCGCTTCCAAACAGAGCTGATTTAAATAAGAGCCAGTTAGATTGTCTTCTTTATATTCTCTAAACTGTTTTTTAAGCTGTGCTAAAATCTGATCTTCTCCTTTGATCAGAGAATCAAGCCCGGCTGCCACCCGGTATAGATGTTCAACAGCCTGCAGATCATGGTACTGATAAAGATAGTCATTTAAGTCATTAATTTTATATCTAAAATGGCCTTTGAGAGTGTTTCCTAGCAGCTTATAAATATATTTTTTTAAAGTATTTCTAGTTTCAACTTCTTTTTCAGAATAAAGATAGATCTCAAAACGATTACAGGTATTTAATATAAAAAATTCTTTAAAACTATTTTTGCTCAATTCCTGTTTTAGTTCTTTTTTGATCTCAGCTGTTTTTTGAGAAAGCTGATCTCTAATTGAAATTGGAGCTGTTTTATGATTAATTCCGGATACTAAAAGCTGCATCAAAAGGCCTCCTTTTTTATAATTTTTATATCTTGTTTCTAAATTTTACTTTTACTCAACTTTAATTATATTACAAATTTTCTTCTACTGCAAAAAAGTTTGGAAGAACGATAGGTACCAGGTACAAATCGGACGATTTGTACCTGGTACCTATAAATTTATCTTTCTGGATGTTCTATTTTAATTTTTTAGACATTGTAACTTTTAAGGTTTTTGCGGAAGTTTTCTGTTAAGTCTTCCATCTGTTCAATATAACCTGTCATTTCTTTAATTTTTTCAGAATAATTATTAACGCTGGCACTCATTTCTTCACTGGAAGCTGAATTTTCCTGAGCAATTGCAGCCAGATTATTAAAGTTTTCAATGACTTCTCTAATTTTTTTTGTCTCAGTATTTAAGCTGTTTACTATATCGACAACCTGATTAGTAGCAGATTCAATATCATTGGTAGCACTATTACTTGATTTAGCAACTTCCTCTAGAGCTTGATTACTTGTCTCAAGATTGGTAAACTGCTCACTAATACTGGAGCTAAGAGTTTCAACATGTTCGGTAAACTCTCCCAGATTTTTTCTGATTGTTTCTACTGCCTGCTGAGATTCTTCGGCAAGTTTTCTTACTTCTTCTGCAACTACTGTAAAACCGCGACCATTATCAGAAGAACGGGCAGCTTCAATAGAAGCATTGAGTGAAAGCAGATTAGTCTGACCAGCAATATCTTCAACTGTATCTACAATTTCCATGATTGTCTCTATTTTTTCCGAAAGCTGTTTTCCTAACTGATTAACATTGGCAAATGCTTCTCGAACTCCACTGATCCTCTGATTAACATCAACAACAGCCTGGGTGGAAGAACGAATATTTGTAACAGCATTTTCTAAATTTTCACGGCTGTCCTGACCGGCTTCAACCAATTTTTCAATTTCTTCAACATTTTGATTGACGATATAAGCTGATTCTTCAGTTTCCTGAGCCTGAGCCTGAGCTCCCTTCGCAACTTCATCTACAACGGTTGCAATACTGTCAGAAACTTCTTCCATATCTTCTGCCAGCTCAACAAAATCTTTAGTAAAGTTGTGCATATCATCTGTTCCACCTTTTAAGAAAAGAATATCTTCTCTCAATTTGGCTTTTATCTGACGCAGTTTATTAAATAATCTTTCAAAATCATCAGCGGTTTTTAGTCTATTTTCATCATCAAGATTTAATATTTCTATTTTACTTAACTCATTATCAATTGCTTTAACCGGGGACATTAAAAGTCTGCTGATTAGGGCTAAAATAATACCCAGTCCGACAGCTGCAGCCAGATTAATTGTCCAACCTGCTGAAAACTGCGGTAGAGATGTTAAGGCAAAGCTTAAAACAAAAACAGTAAGCCCCATTTTAGCAGGAATACTTTTAAATATGCCCAGTCCCAGAATTTTAGAGAATAAGTATTTTTTTTCATTTCTAAATGATTTTTCAAAGCTAATATGTATAGTTAAGAAATCTCGTCCATCATCCAGGGTTCCTCTGTCAATTTCTTCAACTTCAATAGGAGTTTTAAAAAATGAAGAACTGCCCTCTAAAAGCCCTAAAAAATAATCGTACATCCCTCTTTCAGACTTATATGTCATTTCTATTTTATGGTCATTTAATTCCTTTGCCCGCAGGCGAGGAGGGTTGGCTCCTGGAATCATTTCTGTTAACTGCAGATGTACGGTGTCCATCAACATTAAAAAGTTTTTTAAAGTGCGATTGCTGAAATATGAGGGAAACCAGTTTGAAAAAGTTTCAATATTTTTCATCCCCATATTATGCCAGATTTCACCGGGCTTTTTACCTACCTCCTGTCCTATATATTTCATTAAATCCTTTGTTTTTTGATCTTCAATTGTTGTCATTGGTGTGATAATTAAATCTTCTTTAAATCCCGCTTTCTTTTTTGCACTGTTGACTACTTCCTCTCCATAAGTTTTGGTAAGAGTTTTAAGCCAGGTCGAAACGACTGTTCCCTTCATATACTTCCCCCCAGTAATAATTTTAATTTCAAAATTTCAATAGAATTTTTTTCCTTTATCTTAAAACATAGTTTAAATAAATATAGCTTAATAAATTAAGCTATATTTAATTATTCTTGATTGAGGAAATAATACCTGCTTTAAAAGCAAAAAAAATTAGGTACCAACTGTATACTGCCAGGGTTTTCTCTGTCGGGTATTTCTAAGATTCTTAAAACATTTCTCATCTGTTTATCCTGTTTTTTTGTCTCCTAAAAGAACAGTAGAATCTTTAACTTCCTGGCCATCAATAATTACAATTTTAGATTTTAGAACTTTAATTTTAGCATTACTCTTAAGTCTTGATAGAAATAAAATATCAGCAGGAACTTTACCTGGAAGATGTTTGATCTTAAACTCTTCTCAGTGGTCATTTAAGAATTCTGCTGCTTGAGATATTTTTCTACTTCAGCAGTATTCATTGAATTTAAAGTTACATATTCTGGCTGGGAAATGACTCAGAATATCTGCGAATTCTTTACTGTTTGGGACTTCATTATTTCCTGTCTTTCAGCTTTAATTAACCTGTTTTTGGTTCTAAAAACATTTTATCAAAAAGAGAGTCTTCTTTTTAATTTTTTAGATAATTTCAAAATGAATCTCCAAAACTTATTTTACACCACAACCAAAATACTTCATACTGGTTTTTTTTAATTCTTCCGTCGAATATAAAATTTGATAATCTTCGATCTTATACTTTTCAACCAGCTGATTAACCTTCTTTTCCAGTTCTTCTTTATTTTTAGCGTGCATCATTGCATAAAAATTATAGGGCCAGTTTTGATAAGTCTGGCGCTGATAACAGTGGCTCACTGCTTCCAGTTTAGAAATTTCCTTTCCCAGCTGATCAATCTCCTGCTCACTAAAATGGCAAACAAACATTCCATTTGCCTGATAACCTGAATCTCTATGGTGTAAAATAGCAGAAATTCTTTTTAAAATTTTTCTTTCTTTAAGCTTCTGCAGTCTTGTTAAAAGTTCAGCCCGATCAATGTTTAAATCTTCAGCTATTTTCTGATAGGGGTTTAAGGTCAGTGGTATATCAGTTTCTAAAACCTTAATAATCTTTTTATCAAGCTCATCCACGATTTCTCCGAATTTTTTATCAGAAATATTATTCATGATCATCACCGGCTTCCTCTTCCATTTTAAAAAAAACATTTAATTTAAAAAATTTCTCTTTTGGCAGCTGATAGAGTTCTTTTACTCCTGGCAAAGCTTTAATTTGTGCCAGAAAATTATCTTGCTCAAGTTCACTGGTAGTTGAGAGGGTAAACCAGAGATTTAATTGATGATCTCTGCGATAATTGTGAGTTACACCTGAGTGCTGATTGATAATTTCAGCTACCTGATAAAAGTTTTTTTCCTCCACTTTTAAGGCTACAAGAGTACTTTTATAACCCAATCTTGAAGATCTAAAAATTCCCCCCAGTCGACGAATATAACCTTCTTTTTTAAGCTTTTTAATTCGCCGCAGCAGTTCCTCTGCTTCGATTCCCAGTTCTGCCGCTATTTTTTGAAAAGGTGAGGCTTCTAATTTTAAGCCAGTCTGCAGTCTATCGAGAATTTTCTTATCAATTTTTTCCATAAAAACAGCTCCTAAATAAAATAAGCTCAGCCTATGATTTTATAAACTGAACTTAATAATTATTAATTAAAATATTTAAAATAAATTTATAGATTATACATTAACTCCAGCTCAATCGCGGTCTGCTTCCAGAATTCCTGATGCAGACGGCTCTGATATTTCCAGCTTTTCTTCCTTTAATTCTCCATACTGATCACGATAAAGTCCAATTAGATTATTAACCTCTTCTGTTGAATACTTGTTAGAAAATTGCTCAACAATTTTTGCTTCTCTTTTTTCTACTATCTGAATCTGATTATATCACAGAACTACAGACCAGTATTTTCTATTGAGCAAAAGGGATCTGCTTTCATGTAGTCACCACTGTAATAATAAGCTCTGGCTCTACATCCTCTACAGCTGCTGCCATATTTGCAGCTGCCGCATTTTCCTTCCCAGTCTAAAGTTCTCATCTCATTTAAAATTTTACTATTTTCCCAGATAGATTTAAAACTTTCTTCTTTAACATTTCCAACTTTAAGATCAAGATAGGCACAGGGCTGAACATCTCCTACAGGATTGACAATACAATAACTTACTCCTGCCAGACAGCCGTTTTTAAAGCGGGAGTTAATATCAAGCTGGTCAGCTGTGGCAATAAATTGAGGAGCACAGACAGGCTTAACCTCAATCTCTACCTCTTCCGATTTTCTCATAATTCTCTCTACTGCCAGCTGATATTCTTTTTTAGAAATCGCACTCTCTTCTATATAAGCTGCTCTTCCTGTGGGAACCATAAAGAAAATATGAGCTGCTTTGGCTCCAATTTGAGCTGAATAATCTATTATAGATTCTAACTCCCCCAGATTCCAATCCATAACAGTCATATGAGTTTGAAAAGGAATACCTACTTTTTTAAGTTCCAGAAAGGCATTTTCCACTCTGGCAAAAAGTCCTTCTTCTCCCCTGAATCGATCATGTTTTTCAGCATTAACACTATCTAAACTTATACCTGCTGCTAGAACACCAGCCGCTTTTAATTTAAGAGCAGCTGCAGCATCAATTAACCCTCCACCTGTTCCCAGTACAGGTCGAAGTCCAATTTTTGAAGCATAAGCCATTAACTCAAAAATATCATTCCTTAAGAGTGGTTCACCACCAGAAAAAACCATCAAATGAAAATTAGCTGCTTTAATCTGATCCAGCATTCTTTTTGCTTCAGCGGTATTTAATTCTTTCCCCATATCACTTCCTGCATCACGATAGCAGTGAGGACAGCTTAAATGACATTGATTTGTAGAATTCCAGGATATTATATTCATCTATAAATCTCCTCCGATTTCTTTTTTACTTAAATAACAGCCGGGATCGGCTCCCCATAAATCATCAGCTGCATAAGCACGAGCTCGAAGATTACCATTACAGATTTCTAAAAACCTGCAGTCTGCACAGCGGCCCTTAAGATGTTCTTTTCTGTTTCTCATTTTATTTAGAAATTCATTATTCTGATCCTGCCAGATCTCAGAAAATTTATTTTCTCTAATATTACCCAGGGTTCTAAAACGGCTAAATTGATCTGCAAAAACATCTCCCTTATGATCAATATTGGCAATTGCACTGCCGCTGCGGTTACCCCCACTTTTTAAAAGCTGACTGTAGATATATTCAGCCTGCTCCGGGTCATTTTCCTTAGTTTTTAAATATAGATAGGCCCCATCAGCATGGTTATCAACTGTTAATATTTCTCTGGGATCTCCCTGATCTATAAAATACTGAGTCCAGTCAATAATTTTATCGATTGTCATCTTTTTGTCCAGGTTATTCAATTCAGCTTCTTTAATATTTTCTCCACGACCTGAATAAACCAGATGATAAAAACAGATGCGGGGAATATTCTCCTTTTCAATCAGCTGAAAAAGCTCATCAATTTGCTGATAATTATCCTGATTAATGGTGAAACGAAGTCCAACTTTTTGTCCATGTTTCTGACAGATTCGGATTCCATCTAAAGCAGCGTTAAAGGCTCCGTTTTTGCCGCGGAATTGATCATTGACAGCTTCTAGACCATCAAGACTGATCCCGATATAGCTAACTCCCAGAGATTTTAATTGCTCAACCATCTTTTCTATCAGCAGAGTTCCATTGGTAGAAATTACAACCCTTAAATTTCTGCTTTTAGCCTTTTTAATCAAATTAAATAAATCAGGTCTTAAAAGTGGTTCTCCGCCTGATAAAAGTAAAACTGGGACTTTAAAATTGGCCAGTTGATCAATTAAAGCAAAGGCCTCTTTTGTATTTAAAGTTTCATCTTTTTTAACTGCAGTAGAATTTGAATAACAGTGTTTACAATTCAAATTACACTGAGAATTAATATTCCAGGCAACAACAGGCCCCAGGCCAGGCCGGGTACCAATTGGGGATTTACTGCAGTCTTTATCATAGCGAAGCTGATCCCCATAAGTATTAAATTCTGTCAGCATTTTAGTTATATTAAACATATTTCACCTCTATTTGATAGTGATTGTATGAGTGCATTTAAATTCTTCTTCCGCTTTTAAGTTATTAATTCCTTCTTTTTCTTTAATTTTATATTTAATTTTAAATCTAAATTTAAATAAATATTTTTTTAATGTATCTTCATTTTCCTCTAAAACATAAGTTAAGTACTTTTATCCTGATCCACTAATTTAAATTCATTATCTCTGGCAAAACCATGCTGAGTCATCTTTTAAGACCTTTTCCATTAGCTGTAGTAACCCACCAACTAAAATAATAGGGACCTCAACTTCTGCTGCTATCTCTGCCTCATATTTTCTGAAATAGGATTCTTCTTTTAAGTAATCAAGACCCCTTTTTCTAACAGTGGTATCCTCATTTTAGGCTCCAACAACCCCACTGATCTCTATTGCATGCATCTATTCCTAACTCATCTAAACGCTGACAGATATATTTGCAATCTTTAAAGTCAGAACTATTAATCTTAATCATAATTGGAAAATCTGCCCCTACTTTTTCTCTCACAGCAGCTAGTGTTCAAAAATAATTCTGCCTCTATTTTCAATACGCCCTCCATATTCATCAGTTCTTTTATTATAATGGGGACCTAAAAACTGATTATAGAGATAGCCGTGAGCAGCATGAAACTGAACTTCCATAAATAGCATGTGACACAAGCCGAAGGACCTAAAATAGTTCTGTTTTCTGTAACAAAAGCATAGCCTGTAATAATTGTGCCAACTTCACCTTGGGCAAGGTCTTGATAAACTTTAACTAGTTTTTCAATCTAATCTATTTTAAGTTTATAAAGCTTTTTTATAAATATTTAATACATCCTGTTTTGTCAAAGGTTTAAAGTTGCCTAATTTGCCTCTTCTGGTAGCTTGTTTAGCCATTTCTTTTAATTTTTCTGCTTCAATCCCAACTTCACTCAAATTCGAAGGGATTCCTAGTAAATTAAAATACTCTCTTGTTTTTTCGATAGCAGTTTGGGCTATTTCATATTTATCATTATCAGAATTAATTCCCCAAACATTAACACCATATTCGACAAATTTATCTACTGTCTTTTTATTTAAGGAATATTCCATCCAATAAGGAGTTAAAATTGCAAGTCCCGTACCATGAGTAATGTCGTAAAAAGCACTAAGCTCATGTTCCATTGCATGTACACTCCACTCTGTTTCTTTACCATCACTTAAAAGACCATTTATAGCCAGACTAGCTGTCCACATCAAATTAGCTCTTGCCTCATAATTTTCAGGTTCTTGAAGAGCTTTTGTCCCATAATTGATACATGTTTTTAAAAGAGCCTCTGCCATTCTATTTTGCACATATGCTCCTTTTGTTTTACTAAAATATACTTCGAAAATATGACTCATTATATCTGCTGTACCAGCTGCTGTGTGTTTTTGAGGAACTGTAAATGTATAAGTTGGGTCTAAGATAGAAAATTTAGGAGCCATACTTGGATGACCAGTTCCTAATTTTTCTTTGGTCTCTAAATTGGTAATTACAGCTCCGGCATTCATTTCCGAACCTGTAGCAGCTAGAGTTAAAATAGTTGCAATTGGCAGCGAATCCTCTATTTTACTTGGATCAGTAACTATTTCCCAGGGATCTCCATTATAATAAAAGCCTGCACCTATAACTTTGGCACAATCAATTGTACTTCCTCCCCCAACTGCCAGGATAATATCTATTCCTTGTTCTTGACAGATTTCTATTCCTTTTCTGACACTTGAAATTCGAGGATTAGGCTTTACTCCTCCTAGTTCCCAAAAATTGATATCATTTTCATTAAAAATTTCTATTAGATTATCATAAATACCATTTCTTTTTATACTACCTCCACCATAAACAAGCAAAACATTAGAACCATATTTCTTTATGTTTTCTGCCAGTAAGTCGATTTTATTCTTGCCAAAAAATACTTTTGTTGGGACTGAATAATTAAAGTTTAGCATTATTTACTTCACTCTCCTTAATTTGATTTACAGTTAATTAATCTATTTTTTTCTATAATTAATTATTTTATATAATTTATAACATCCATATTTCTTTTTGAAGGTCCTGTTGGAATATCTTCTCCTTTATAGCCTAAAGCTACTGCACAAAACGGTTTATAACCTGTGGGTAAATCTGATTTTTTAATATTTTCTTCATTTTGAAAAAAGAACCTAGTCAGACCAATCCAGACCCCACCTAGATCAATACTTTCGGCAGCTATTAACATATTTTCTACTATTTCTGACTCTTTTGGTCCAATAATTTTTCTGCTGCTTCTTTTTTGATCAAATCATAGACCTGCTGCAGACTCATATCCTTTTCTGCCGCTATCTGCCTGCATTCTTCATATTCCGGAGAATACTTAATTAATTCTCCCTTATAATAAGCAGCCTTAATTGTGATGTTCCCAATTGAAGAATTTAGCTCAAAATATTTTCGCTGCAGACAGCTTCGCTCGACTTCTCTGCGTCTGATTCCTAAGGTAGATGTTTCTTTAAATATTATTTCTTCTATTTTTTCTCTCTGATCCTCAGCTATTAGGACTGATAGTTTTTGAGCCGGGCGATTTTTTTTCATCATTATATTTGTTAAATAAACATCTTTGGCGCCCGCATCTAATAAGCTTGGGAAAAGATAAGAATAAATTTCTCCACTCATATCATCGATATTAGTTTCTAAGATTAATAGCTTTTTTTTACTTTTTTTTTAGCCTGATAAACCCGCAGCAGATTTGTGATTTCAAAATCTTTTTTGCCGGCCCCATAGGCTATTTTTGATATCTCAACTTCTGGCAGCTGGATGAAATCTTCTGCCAGAGTCTTAATAATAGCAGCTCCAGTTGGAGTAACCAGCTCTCCCCTAACTCCAGTTGAAAATACAGGTACACCTTTTAAAATTTCAATTGTTGCTGGTGCTGGTACCGGAATTCTGCCGTGAGCAGCATCAACAAATCCTGTTCCTAAAGCTACCGCTGAAGCATATATATGATCTGGATTCAGCATTTCAATCAAAATTGCAGTTCCAACAATATCTACTATAGAATCAACTGCTCCAACTTCATGAAAGTGGACTTCATTAATCTCTTTATTATGAACCTTTGCCTCTGCTTTTGCTACTTCAGCAAAGATATCAATACTTAAATCTTTAACCTGCTGACTTAAGCCACTTTGATTAATTAATTCCTTAATATCATTAAAATTACGATGAAGATGACTGCTGCTGTGACTGTGAGAATGTCCTTTGTCATGATTGTGCTGATGACTATGATCATCGTGATTATGTTCATGCTCAGAGTGCTTGTGTTCATGCTCATGATAAGAATGATTGTGCTCAACCTCTAAATGATCTGGGTGACTGTCATCATCTAAAATAACTTTAAAATCGGTAGCTGTAATTCCATTTTTCTGAACAGTAGAAATCTTAATTTCATAACCTGCAAGGTTTAACTTCTTTAACTCTTTTAAAAATTTATCCTGTTCCAATCCTAAATCTAGTAAAGATGCAATTGTCATATCTCCACTGATTCCTGAATTTATATCAAAATATAATATATTTTCCATCTTATCCTTCCTTCCTGGCTTTTTCTATCTGTAAGTTAATTGTACTGGCTAAATAAGCGGCACCAAAGCCATTATCGATGTTGACAACACCTATCCCGCTGGCACAACTATTGAGCATTGTTAAAAGTGCTGAAACTCCACCAAAATTAGCACCGTAACCAACACTGGTCGGAACAGCAATTACCGGTTTGTCAACCAGACCACCAACTACACTGGCCAGTGCACCTTCCATTCCAGCTACAGTAATTATAACTTCAGCATCATTTAATTTATCTAAATTTCCAAGCAGCCTGTGTATACCAGCCACTCCAACATCGTAAAGACGTTCAACAGAATTTCCTAAAGCTTCAGCTGTCATCACCGCTTCTTCTGCCACTGGAATATCAGAAGTCCCTCCACTGACAACCAAAATCTTGCTCTTAGTTTTTTTGAGCTTTTGTTTTTCTATAAAAATCATTTTTGGGCGTTCATGGTACACAGCCTCAGGTGCAATTTCTTTAATCCGCTGATAAACTTCTTTTTCAGCCCTGCTTGCTAAAATATTATTCTCATGTTTAAGCATTTCCTTAACTATACCTTCAATCTCGTCTAATGATTTCCCTTCACAGTAAATAACCTCGGGAAAACCATTGCGCAGGCTGCGGTGATTATCTACTTTGGCAAAACCCAGATCTTTAAACGGAAGGTCTTTTAGAGATGATGCTGCAGCGTCAACCTCAAGTTCTCCCTTTTTAACTTTTTCTAAAATTACTCTAATATCTTCTTTATTCATCTTTAGCCTCCAGAATTTCCTTATTCATACTTCCACTTTTATAAGCTGACAAGTCCAAAGTAACATATTGGAATCCTAATTTCTGTAATTTATCAGACAATTTATCCATTAAATTCAAATCTAAAATTTTTTCTCGATCAGCTTCAGATAATTCTATCCGGGCCAGATTATTATGATCCCGCACTCTAAACTGGTGGAAACCATTTCGGCGCAGCAGTTCTTCTGCCAGCTCTATTTTTTCTAATCTCTCAGCTGTAATTTGATTATCATAAGAAACACGGGTAGCTAAACAGGAAAGGCTTGGTTTATCCCAGGTACTTAAACCCAATTCTTTAGAAAGCATTCTAATTTCTTTTTTGGTCAGTTCAACCTTAAGTAGTGGACTTTTAATCCCAAGTTCTTTTAAAGCTTTACGACCCGGCCTGTAGTCACCTGTATCATCTAGATTAGAACCTTCAATTACTGTTTTCCCATTTGCATAATTTATAATCTTGTCAAAAATTACTTTTTTACAGTAATAACATCGTTCAGCTGTATTATCTGCAGCCTTTTTTAACTCCTGAAGCTCGATTGACATTTGCTGGTGCTTAAAGTCCATTGACCGAACTAAATTTTCAACCTCTTTTATTTCTCTATCCGGAACAAAGGGGCTGTTAACAGTAACTGCTTCAAATTCCACCCCAGCTTCTTGAGCAGCCGCTGTTAAAAAGGTACTGTCTACCCCTCCTGAAAAAGCTATCACAAATGGTTCCAGCTCTTTTAAATTATCAATTAATAAATTGTATTTAGCTTTTGTGGTTGCTGTTGTCATTAAAAATCCTCCCTATTGTGTTATTCTGAATTTAAGAAATTGACCAAATTAAATAATTTGTTAATCTTATTATATAAAATTAAAGTTGTAAAGAAAAGATATAAATAGAATGAGTTTCTCCATTTTTTATTTAGAAACAAATCAAAAGTTATCAACAGGCAAATTTGTGGATAATTCTCCTTCAAAACTGATGAGAATTAGTTATCAACAGATTACGCAAAAAAGGTGAAACAAGCTCCGATTTTTGGTATAATTAATTCACCACAAAAAACCAAAAAGGAGTTGTTTCACCTGTGATTAATTATAGCAGACTTATCTATAAATTGAAACGAAATTTATCAACTTTTTCAAATAAAATTACTAAAAAAGACTACTGATCGCCTGTCAAAAAATTTAAAAAATTTTGATAATCAGGATTAAATTAAGAAAAATTATATCAATGCAATTGAATCTTTTATTAATGATAATACTATCTTTTAAAGGGATAAACTATCTTATCTTGAATATAATTAAGTAAGAAAATAATTTATTTAAGATAAAGAAAGGAAGGATACTGTGAAAATAATTTTATCACCAAGCAAAACTCAAAACCACGAAAGAAAAAGAGAAGAAAAAGGTAGAAATATTTTAAAAGAAGAAATGACTAAAGAATTATTCGATTATCTTAAATCTTTATCAAAAGAAGAACTAAAAAAAGAATTAGATATTCAAGGTAATCTTTTAGATAGAACCTATGAGCTGTATCAAGAACATAGCTATGATGATCAAACTCTCCCGGCTATTGAATGTTATAATGGTTCCGCATTTAAGCAAATTGATTTAGATAGCTACAATAAAGATCAGTTTTCATATATGCAGGAAAAGCTTATTATAATTTCTCCAATGTATGGTCCCCTTCATTCAGACACTGAGATTTGGCCCTACAGATTAGAAATGAGGCTTAAACCTAATGGAATTAATCTCAATGAGTACTGGCAAGATATAATGAAAGATTATTTTGATGATATTGATTTAATTATTAATTTAGCTTCAAATGAATATAGTAAAGTTGTAGAAGATAATTATCGAGGAAAAATAATTGACTTTTATTTTAAAGAAGAAAAAGAGGATGGCAGCCTTAAAACCGTGGGTTATTATGTTAAACATAATCGTGGTAAACTGCTGAATGAACTAGTTAAAAATCAGGTTGAGAGCATTGATGAAATTAAAAAGATAGATTTAGATGGTTATCAATACAATAAAGAACATTCTAATGAAAATGAATTCTATTTTATTAAACCATTTGAAAAATAATATTCAATTACTTTTATTAAAGAATCCGCTGAACAGCGGATTCTTATTTTTATAGTAATTATTTTAATATCTATTAAATCAAAATTCCCCACCAACTAAATAAATTATCAAGCAAATATGCTAATCCAGTTGAAATCAGGAAACCAAAAAAAGCAATAATGACTCCATGTTTAAACATTGTTTTTAAGTTAACTCCATAACCTGCACTAACAGCCAGGCAGCCATTACCAGAAGCAATTGCAAAAGACAAATTAACCGAAACTGTAAGTAATAAAATAATAGGAACTGGATTTATGTTCTGGGAAATAAAAAGTTTAATAATTATTGGCATTAATAAAGCAGCCGACGCAGTATTAGTAGAAATATTTGTTAAAAATGCTGTAACACCACCAAAAATCAAAAATGGTATGATACCATGACCATCAACAAAAAAAGTCAATAATGAACTTAAAATTTCTGCTAAACCTGAAAATTCAAGAACTTTAGCCAGTGCTAAAGCACTCGGCCAAACAATTAAAACAGTTATTGGAAAATATCTCATACTTTTAATTGAAAGAACATTTTCCTCTTCTTCTGTTGGAATAAAAAACAATAAAAAAGCCAGACTAAAAAATATGAAAGCAGGATCCAAAAATGGAAATAATTGAGTATATATTGGCTCTAAAAAAGCTGCTGCTACTGCTATTATAAAAACTAAAGCCGAAAACAACTCTCCTTTACTTAAACTCCCCATTTTTTTCAATTCTTTTTTGTATATTTCTTTTGTTCCAGGTAATTTCATATCTTTTTTTTGCAAAATATGACTAATATAGAAGCCAATAAAAGGAATGAAAATCAAAGTAAAAGGCAGCATTCTAATTGTCCATTCATAAAAATATATTTTTCTGCCAACTGCCTCGGAAAGAAATTCATAAATCAATAAGTTTTGACCTCCACCAAGCGGTGTAGGCAGACTACCTATTGAGGCACCCCAGGCAATTGCTAACAAAATATTAGTTGCAGCTGGATTATTCCAGCGTTTAGAATTAGAATCATAACCAAGATATTTTAATAAAGTCACAGCAACAGGCACAAAAACAGCTGCAGTAACTGTATCTGCAATTATTGAACTTAAGGTCGCAGAAATCAAAAACCAGGCCCAAATCTGTTTTCTTGCACTATTGCCGATCAAAGATAATATTTTTAAAGATAATCTTCGAGCAAGGCCCCACCGCTGCCAGGCTGCTCCCATTGCACAGCTTCCTGCTATTAGAAATACAATTCGGTGGCTGAAAACATTTACTATTTCAGCAACTGGAGCAATCGGAATAAAGGTTGTCACAAAAATTGGAACTAAGGCTGTAATTACAACAGATATATTACCACTTGTCCACCACAGGGCCATCCAAATTAATATTCCAAGACCCCCTCGGGCCTGCATGTCTATGACTGATAGTGGTACTAATAAAATTATTAAAAACGCAAGAGGTCCTAATATGATTATTTTAATTTTATTCATATCTATTCCAAAATTATCTACCATATATCTACCGTCATTTTTCATCACCACAACCTCCTATCATATTAGACAATTAAAATAAAGTTACTTTAAAATATAATTAGCTAAAGTTCGTTGAATCTTTAAAATATCACTAGATTTTTTGCCAAATTTTTTTTCAATGGGTTCAGTAAGACCTGCTGTCCAAAGTTTAAGTTCAGCATCTCGATCAAAGGTTCCCGCTGATTCAATACTAAAATGACGAATGTTTTTATAAGGTATTGTGTGGTATTCTATTTTTTTACCGGTAACTCCCTGTTTATCTACTAAAATCAACCTTTTATCTGTAAAAACAAAATAGTCTCTCAATACATTATATCCACTTTCAATCTTTTCTCCTTCAATTATTATTTCTGCTAACTCTTTTTCCAATTTCTCTATTTCAACTTCTCCTGCATTTCCGAGAATTCCGTCTAATAATCCCATATTCAACCTCCTGATATTCTATAATTAAAATTTTTATTATTTTATCTACTTATTATAATTCTATAATACAAAGAATAATCCTTTAATATTACAGGTAATATTAAAGATATAATCAAAAATAAAAGAACTAAAACTGCTGTCATAATCATTGTACAGCCTTTTAGTTCTAATTAATATTAACTTCTTAGCTTAAATATTTTTTGATTTTTTCTGCTATCTTTTCTGCTGTCAATCCAAATTCTGCAGCTATTTCATCTCCAGCAGCACTAAAGCCAAACTCTTCAACACCAAAAATTAGAGCACTTCCTCTTAAAATTCTGTACCAACCAGTTGGATTACCAGCTTCTACCGCCACACTTAATTTAACATTTTGGAGCAGCAGCTCCAAATAATTTTGATTTTGATATAATTTTTCTTTTTCAGGTACAGAAATTATTCGAACTCTGTAATCTCTTTTTAGCAGTTCTTTAACCTCCAGAGCGGTTTCAATTTCACTACCGGAAGCCATAACAGCAATATCCGGTTCAGCTTCACCAGAAACTACAAAGGCTCCTTTTTCAAATTCTGCTGCCGATATTTCCTTTTCATAAGCATTAACATTCTGACGGGCCATCACTAAAATTACTGGCTTATTCTTTTCCTCAACTGCAGCCTTCCAGGCCAACTTCACTTCAGTTTCTGTGGCAGGTCTAATAACTCTCAGACCCGGAATCATTCTTAAAGATTCAAGCTGCTCTATCGGCTGATGAGTAGGACCATCTTCACCAACATAAATAGAATCATGTGTGAACACGTAAATTACCGGTAACCCCATCAGAGCTGCCATCCTGATTGAAGGCCGCATATAATCAGAAAAGGTTAAATAAGTTGCAGTCACAGGTCTTAAACCGCCATGCAGCATTATTCCACCTGCTGCCGCTGCCATTGCATGTTCTCTAATTCCAAATTTAATGTTCCTGCCGGCAAAATAACCTCTTTTAATATCCGGATACTGATCCAGATTGATTCTTGTCGAAGCAGAGAGATCAGCTGTTCCTCCAACTAAATAAGGAAGCTTTTCGGCCAGCAGTTGATAATATTCACCTGCATAATTTCTAATCGGCTTCCCCTCTTTTTCCTGAACATCTAAAACATCTAAATCGAAATCTGCCTCAAGCTCAATTCCCGACATTAATTCCTGATATTCTTTCTCAAATTCTGCCTCATAGTTACTTTCAAGTTCCTTCCACTCAGCAAATTCTTTTTTCAGTTCAGCCAGGTAATCACTAAAATATTCATAGACCTTTTCTGGAACCTCAAAATCTCCTGTCGGCAGTCCGGCTTTCTTCTTCATTTCAATTATCTCTTCTTTCCCGAGTGGTGAGGCATGGGCGGAACTGTCACCTTCTTTGCCAGCAATTCCTTTTGCTATAACAGTATCTGCAACTATTAAAGTCGGTCTCTTCTGTTCTGCTTTTGCTTTTTTAAATGCAGCTTCTAAATCAGAAAAGCTGCTCCCATCAACATCAGAAATAACCTGCCAGTTAGCAGACTCAAACCTTTTTTTAATATCATCTATAAAAGTTATTTCAGTTGGTCCATCAATTGAAACCCCATTATTATCATAAATAACAATTAATTTATCAAGCTCCAGACTACCTGCCAGCGAGGCTGCCTCATAGCTTATTCCTTCCATTAAATCTCCATCACCAGCTACCACATAGGTATAATGATCAATTAACTTATAATTCTCTTTATTGTATTTTTCAGCTAAAATTTCTTCAGCAAATGCAATTCCAACAGCATGAGCAAGCCCCTGACCTAAAGGTCCAGTAGTCATTTCAACTCCAGGAGTTAGCCCATATTCTGGATGTCCTGGAGTTTTAGAATGAAATTTCCTATACTTTTTTAGGTCTTCAAGACTCAAGTCATAACCGCTGAGATGAAGCAGTGAATAAAGCCAAATTGAACCGTGTCCGGCAGATAAAATCAGACGATCTCTATTAAACCAATCAGGGGCTTCAGGATTATATTTCATTTCCTCTGCAAAAAGATAGGCACCAATTTCTGCACATCCCAGAGGCATTCCAGCATGTCCAGAACCGGCATATTCAACTGCATCTGCAGAAAGAGCTCTAACTGTATCAGCAATTTTTTGCAGCATTTATTTCCCTCCTCTATTCTTCTGCCATCTGTTCATGAAGAAAGTTAACTAATTCTTCCAGTGCAGTTTCTGCATCTTCACCTTTACATTTAATTATTATTTCATTACCCTGACTTACTCCCAGACTCAAAACCCCCATTATACTTTTGGCATTAACTTCTTTTTCTCCATAAATAATCGTTACATCAGATTTAAAAGTTCCTACTTTTTGAACAAATTTTGAAGCAGGTCTGGCATGAAGTCCGGTTTCATTAGTTATTTCAACATTTTTTTCTACTGTCATTTTAGCATCCTTTCTAGATTTAATTGAAGATCTCCATATTTTTAACATTATCTTATTTATTAAAATTATTCTGCAACAGTTTATATGCAGCACCCTCAGATTCTGCCGCTAAAAGATCATCCATTAATTTTCTGTTGTTTGCAAATTCCATAATATCTGTCAGTGCCGGCATATGAGATTTTTTATCTATTGGTGCCAGCACAAAAATAAATTTTATTGGGTCAAATTGATGGCCGAGTTTAATTCCTTTTTTAATTACCAGCAGACTAATCGCTGACTCTTTGACACCATCTTCTATTCCAGCGTGGGCCAGACAGATTTCGGGAGCAATTGCAATATAGGGCCCCTTATCTTCTACAATTTCGATCATCCTTTTAATATAGCGGGGCTCAATTAAGTCTTTAGCTAAAAGCAGACTACCAGCTTCTTTAATTGCTTCTTTCCAGTCAGCTGCTCTTTCTATAATTTTAATCTGATCCCTTTTAAACAGCTTTAAAAGATCTTTTTTCCTGTCTTTTAGGCCAGTTCCAGCTTCTCTTTTCATTTTTTCAGCAGCAAAATAATCCCTGATTTTCTCTAAAGCTGCTGGAATCCGCTCTTTATCCAAAAAAGGTCTCAACAGCTCAATAATTTCTTCCGGCTCCAGACCAGTATTTTCTGCCAGCAGGGACTCATAGTCCACCGGCTTCTGTTCTGAACTGACTTTTTGCTTCTCTTCATTAAAAATCCCATATTCCATTTTTCTCTGCTGAAGATAGTCTTTAATTTTTTCAATATCATTTTCCTCTAAAAATGGATTAACCTCAATTACATCCTTTGCTTCCAAACTTAAAGGGATTGTAGAAATTACAAAATCAATTTCTTTTAGAATCTCATTGTCCTCCAAATCCAGACTGGAGAGGCTGTCAACTATCTCAATTGCTTTAAACTCATTTTTTAGACGGACTTCCAGAAGATTGGTGGTTCCAACTCCACTGGAGCAAACAATTGCAACCTTTGCCTTTTTCCTTTTTTGAAAATTAATTCTCTCCAGAGCAGCACCAAAATGAATAGTCAGGTATCCAACCTCGTCTTCACTGATTTCGACATAAAATTCACTCTGAATCAGCCTCGCTGCCAGTTTTGAAGCTTCAAAAACCTCGCCGTACTTTTCTTTAATATCTTCCAGCAGCGGATTCTGAATTGGTAGATTAAAAATAATCCGGTTGACAATTGCCTGCAGGTGAACAAGAAGACCTGAATATAGTTTCTGATCTCCAGCAAAACTGGTAGAAAAATATTTTTCTACAACTCTTATCATTTCTTTAACCAGATATTCAAGCTCATCTTCCTTTAACTCACTGCTTGCTTTTCCTTCTCTCATTTTTGCTCCTAAAAGATGAATCGTAATAAATCCAATCTCATCTTTTGGAATTTCTACCGGGAATTTTTCTTCCAGTAAATCTCCTATTTTTCTGGCAATCTCAAATTCATTTTTCTTTTTAATCATTTTCAATCTTTCAGGGTCGATCTTTATGTCCTGTTCTGCTAAAAGACGAGAAATAGCAAAAGCTACATGAACGATCAGACCGGTAAATGCACTATCAGTAAAGCGAATACCGAGTTCTTTTTCTGCCATTTTGACAACTGACTCAATTTCTTCCAAATTGAGCTCACCTAAAAGATTTTTTATTTCTTCATCATATCCGTGCTCTAAGCGGCTTTTAAAATCAACCTTTTTATTGCTCTTATTTAATAGTTCAATCATATTGCCAGTTTCATAGCTTTCATTGAGCAGACTTTTCATTGCATGTCTGATATCAATTTCTGCACCTTCAATTTGAACTCCGTAATTTCTGCGCCTGATTAAAGCCAGATTTTTTTTAGTCAGCCAATTTTCCACCTGATCCAAATCCTTGCTTACTGTTGTCGAACTCACATCTAAAAGATCAGCCAGTTCAAAAATTAAAATTGGTTCTTTTTTTTGGAAAAGTCTATATAAGATAAGGTATTTCCTCATTTTGGCAGAACGAAAATGACGGCTGTTGTAAAAATCATTAAACTCTGCAAAAACTTTAAACTGCTCTTCTGCTTCTCCTTCTAAAAGCACACCGAAATTTGGTTTTTTAGTCAGCTTTAATTCATATTTTTGAATCAAATCTTCAATCTCATTCAGGTCATAGCGAATTGTTCTGCTGCTTACATCCAGAATTTCAGAAAGAACCTGGATAGATACAGGCCCTTTCTGATCAACTAGGTATTTATATAACTCAAATAATCTGGTACTTTTTTTCATTTTAAGCGAACAGCTTCGCTATATAACCAATTATTATACCAACAACTCCGAAATCGGCATCACCAAAGGTTGTATTTGCAAAACCAAGTGATCCTAAGACCGGTAATAAGAGCGCTGGTAAAAATGAGATTAAGACACCATTAACAAAGGCACCAAGCATTGCTCCCTTCTTACCACCTGTGGAATTACCAAATACTCCCGCAGTTGCTCCGGTAAAGAAGTGAGGAACCATTCCGGGAATAATTAAGGCCAGACCCAGAGGTCCAAGGAAGAACATGCTGACAAGCCCCCCTAAAAAGCTGAATAAAAAACCAATAATTACTGCATTTGGTGCATAGGTAAAGGTTATCGGACAGTCCAGTGCAGGCTTTGCATCCGGAACTAATTTTTCACCAATACCCTGGAAGGCAGGAACAATCTCACCAATGATCATTCTTACACCAGTTAAGATAATGTGAACACCAGCTGCAAAAGTAATACCCTGCATCAGTGCGAACATAAAGATACTCTGTCCACCCGAATACTGAGAATAAATGTCACGACCAGCAATTAAAGAAACTATAAAGAAAATAATGATCATAGTCAGCATAGTAGCAAGAACTGATTCTTTTAAGAAGCTCAAATATTTAGGAACTTTAATATCTTCAGTGCTGTCTTCTGGATCTCCAACTACCTTACCAACAAGACCTGCTGCAACATAGCCAGTTGTTCCAAAATGACCGAGTGCAACATCAGTACCACCGGTAATTTTTTTCATAAACGGTTCTGCTAAAGCCGGGAAAAGCACCATTACAAAACCTAAAATTACAGCTCCAACAGCTATTAAAGGTACTCCTGTTAATCCTGCTGTACTTAAAACTGCTGATAATAAGGCTGCCATAAAGAAAATATGATGCCCGGTAAGGAATACATATTTTAATGGTGTAAATCTTGCAAAAAGCAGATTAGCTATAAAACCAAAAGCCATAATCAAAGCAGTTTGAGTACCAAGTGTCTGCTGTGCCAAAGCCACAATTGCTTCATTTGTTGGTATAACTCCCTGAATATTGAAAGCCTGTTGAATCATCGGCCCTAAATTATTCAGACTACCAATTAATACATTAGCACCAGCACCTAAGATTACAAAACCTAAGATACTCTTTAAGGTCCCTGACATTATCTTAGAAAATGGTTTTTTAAGCAGTGCCAGTCCCAAAAATGCCATTAAACCAACTAAAGTTGCAGGTTGATTTAAAACTTCATAAACTAAAAAATTAATAAAAGACATTAAAAAATCCATAAACTATTCCCTCCTTAAAGTTTTTTATATGCTGCCAAAACTTTTTCCTTAATCTCTTTTTTATCTGTCATATTTTTGACACTTATTACTTCTGCCGGATGCTCAATTTTTTCCCCGATTTCTTCACTGGCAAAAATGTAATCTGCCTGTTCCCCCATAATAGATGAAAGATCCTTAACCTCAACTGAGCCTTCGATACCTTCCTGCTCCATTATCTTTTCTATATTCATCTTTAAAACCAGACTGCTGCCCAGACCCATTCCACATACTGCTAGTACTCTCATGCTTTTCTCCTCCTATTTTTTGTTGATTGATCAATAAATTTAAGAATCTTAAAATTATTTTAATTAAAATCACTGCTGTGCCAGAATATCCTCAATATAGCTTAAGATTTCCCCTGCACTTCCCATTTCTGCAATATTGTCCACTGCAGATTCTTCCATTAAAACTACTGATAATTCCGAAATTGTTTTTACGTGCTTTTCATTATCTACTGTACCAAAAGCAAAGGCAATTTTTACAGGATCATTATTTTTATTTCCAAATTCTACCGGCTCAGCCAGAGTAATTAAGCTGAGGCAGTTTTCTTTAACCCCATCCTCCGGTCTGGCGTGTAAAAGAGCAATTCCCTTACCGATAACCACATAGGGTCCGTTGTCAATTATTGACTGCTTCATTGCTTCAATATATCTTTTTTCAATTTGACCTGCCTCTAATAATAGCTTTCCTGTTTCAGCAACCACTTCTTTCCAGTCAGCAGCTTCCACATTTACGGCTATATTTTTCTTTTGCAAAAGATCTAAAATCAAATCTTTTCACCTCCTGATTTAATTTGTTTCTTTAACTTCTGATTCTATTATACTCCCGTAATCCCCGAGATAGCAAGAGTTAATAAACTACTTCTTTTTCTAGAAATTGTGGCAAAGTATTTTATTTATTAAAAAAAGCACCCAAAAGCTGATTTATTTCAGCTAATAGGTGCTTTAATATTTAAGCATTAAATTGAATTTATTTTTTAAAAAATATTTTTAGCTCATTTTAGTCTTTAGTCTTCCATATTTTTTATTAAACTCAAATCGCCTGTTTTTGCTGCTTCTAGAATAGGACCCATATACTCGTCTACAAGTGATGCATCAAGTGGTATCGGCATATTTTTCAATTTCATATCCAACTGTGGATCTTTAGCAGCCTTTAAAGCTCTCTCTATATGCTGATCAGTAAATCCATCTAATTCAGAAAGAGTAGTAGGAAAGTTAACCTCTTTAGCAAATTTTATCATTCCCTCTGCAACTGCTTCACCTAATTTGCGACCATTTAAATTATTAATATCTACATCTATATATCCATTTCTTTTAAATATATCCCCTAAAACTTTTAATTGTTCTTCTATAGCTGGTGCAAAAAATACAGTGTAATAGATATTCATAATTCCACAGGCTCTTCCATGACTGCTCACATCTACTAAAGAAAAACTGGTAAGGTGCCCACCATTAGTTCCACCTACCATTATCGAATAAGCACCTAAATCTGTGGCTAATCCTAAAGCTTCACGTGCTTCAGTATCATGCAAATCATTAATAACTTTGGGCGTATTTTTAACTATCAGTTCAATAGCTGTAGAAGCAATCTCCTTTTCTAAATCATAATTTTCAGCATCGATTCCATAAAACACTTCTAAGCAGTGTGCTATCCCATCAAAAGCACCATCAATAGTTACCTTAAGCGGCATTGTTTCGGTTACTGCATAATCAAAAACAGATTTATGAGGAATGATAGCATTATCTACAATCAATTTCTTCTGGCCACTTACTAGATCAGTAACATTAGAATATTTTGTCAGATGCGCTCCAGAACTTGCCGCTGTTTGAATAGCGATTGTAGGAATTAGATGTTCTTTGCTGTGCTGTAGTGCCTCTGTCACAATTCCTGTTCCAAAATATTCGTCTATATGAGGACTATAATGACCGAGTGAAGCTACTATATTAGCAGCTTTAACTGCATCAATTGTACTTCCTCCACCAATAACTATTATGGAATCAGCTTCAAAAGTATGTAAATATCCTGCTAAACGATAAACATCTTCTCTGGGAGCATTTGGATTAGCCCCAGGAAATATTCTATTTCCAGCAATTTTTAGATTGTTTTTCTTAAGTGATTTTTTAACTTCAGTTACTGCTGTTTCTCGATAAGTATCATTAGAAATTAACAAAACCTTCTCACCATATTTTTTAGCATATTCTCCTACTTCATTTAAGATTCCTATACCTAAAGCATATTCCTCTCCTTTAAAATCATATAAGAGTGTTTTCGCTTTTTCTTTTAAATCCATTCTGAAATACCTCCCTTATAAAAAATTTAAATTCCATCATTACTTCAACTAACTACATTCTGAGGTTTTTCTGCTAACCAGGCTTCAATATTATCAAATACTATCTCTGCTCTTTTGATAAAAGCTTCTTCTGTTGCAAAGGCTGTATGTGGAGTTAGAATTGTATTTTTAGCATTTAAAAGTGGATGATCTGAAGGAATCGGAGGCTCCATTTCAAAAACATCAATTCCAGCTCCTGCAATTTTTTCATTATTTAAAGCCTCAGCCAAAGCTTCACTGTTAACTACAGGTCCACGTGCCGTATTAATCAAAATTGCATCCTTTTTCATTAAAGCAATCTCTTCTACACCGATTAAATCTACAGTTGAGTCTTTAAGTGGAACATGCAGGCTCACAATATCACTATTCTGCATTAATTTATCAATCGGAAGATATTCTACCCCTAATTCTTCTCCCAGTTTATGTTGTTTATGGTCATCAACCAGAATATTGCAGCCAAAGGCAGCAGCTATTTTAGCAGTTTTTTGTCCTATTGAACCAAAACCAATTATCCCAAAGTTTTTTCCGAAAAGTTCATTCCCAATTAAATTTTTTCTTGTTTTACCAACTCTTACTGCCCCATCAGAATCTTTAATATTACGCATTAGATTAATTACTAGACCAAAAGCTAACTCTGCCACAGCCTGATTGGCATAACCAGATGAATTTGAAACTAAAATATCATTTTCTCTGCAGGCTTCCATAGCTATATGATCAAAACCAGTAAAAGCAACAGAAATCATCTTTAAATCTTTAGAAGCATTAATAACTTTCGCAGATAAAGGCTGATTGGCTATAATTAAAATATCAGCTTCTTTAACTCTCTTAATCATTTCCTGATCATTTTCTGCCCGACTTGAATAAGCAATTAGCTGATGTCCCTCAGCTTCCAGCTGCTGCCGATACTCTTCAATTTTCATCATTGAAATATTAATTGGTTCAACCATCACAATTTTCATATTATCTCCTCCAAGAATTTTTCCCATTTAGGCCATGTTATGTTTTAAACCGCCATTAAATTTGATTTCATTAACTTAATTTTAGCATTGTTCCAAAAACAAGACAAATATTTTAAGACTTAATTAACTTTTAACCTTATAGCCAATTTTAAATAAATAAGTAACTAAAACAAATAAGATTAGGGCAAAAGATCCAATAATAAGTGCAGATATTAAAGGTGAAATATCAGACTGTCCAACAAAAGAATAACGAACTGCATCTACCATGTAAAAAACTGGATTAAATAAAGATACCTTACTCCAGATTCCTGGCAGGCCTTTAACTGAATAAAAGACACCACTTAAAAATGTCAAAGGAGTAATAAAAAAGTTTGAAAAAATTGATACATGATCAAATTTTTCCGCCCAAAGGCCAGCAATTATTCCAAAAAGCGAGAAAATTGAAGACACTAAAACAGCAAAAAACAAAGCCAAAAATGGATGTGCAACTGCTCCTCCATAGAAATAAATTGAAACCAAGTAAGTTACAGTTCCAACCAGTAAACCTCTTACCATCCCACCAATCATAAAACCTAGGCTTAATTCGATGTAAGAAAAAGGGGCCAGCAAAAAATCAATGATAATCCCATTATATTTAGCTCCAATTAAAGAAGATGAAGTGTTTGCAAAAGAGTTTTGGATTAAACTCATCATAATTAATCCCGGTACTATAAAACTGATATATGGAATCCCATATCTCGGAACCTCTCTATTTTGAAAAGAATAAGAGAAGATAATTAAATATAAACCTGTAGAGATCAAAGGTGCAAACACAGTTTGAATTGCCACCTTTGAGAATCTAAGAACTTCTCTTTTAACAAGGCTCGAAAAAGTAATAGTATTAATTTTCATCATCCCCTAAATTAGTTAACTTAATAAAGACATCTTCTAATTTTGCACTTTCAATATTCATATCTACAATATCTAAATTTAAATCGTTTATCGTTTTTAGTATTTTATCTAAATTTCCTTTTGCAGTTTCAATTTCAATCTCTTTCTTTTCTTTATTTAAATTAAAATCAATCCCCAACAGCTCTTTATTCAATCCGTGAACTGAATCAGCAAATTGAATCTTAATCAGCTTTTTATCAATCGAATTGATCAGATTTTCCTTAGTGTCAACCTTAACTATCTTTCCCTTATTCATAATAGCAATCCGATCACATAAAGCTTCCGCTTCTTCTAAATAATGAGTTGTCAATATGATTGTTTTACCCTGCTTATTTAAATTAATAACATATTCCCAGAGGCTATTTCTTAATTCAACATCAACCCCTGCAGTCGGTTCATCTAAAACAATTATTTCAGGATCATGGACTAAAGCCTTAGCAATTAAAAGCCGCCTTTTCATTCCACCTGAAAGTTCACGTGGACCAATTTCTGCTTTATCAGTCAGGCTTAATGCTTCTAATAATTCATCTATTTTCTCTGAATTATCTTTAATTCCAAAATAACCAGAATGAATTTTTAGAGTTTCACGAACTGTAAAGTAAGGATCAAAAGTTATCTCCTGGGGCACAATTCCTAAAGATTTTTTTGTTTCCCTATAATTTGAAATAATATCCTTACCCAAAACTGTAATACTACCTGAATCTTTTTTAACTAAACCACCAAGAACTCCGATTAAAGTACTTTTGCCAGCACCATTAGGTCCCAACAGTCCAAAAAATTCTCCTTTTTTAATATCTAAATTAATATCACTTAAAGCCTGTAGATGACCATAACTTTTATTTGTATTTCTAATTTTTATAGCTGTAGACATGAAAATCCTCCTTAATAAACTATCTTTTGATACTAAATTAATACTTCCATTTAAACTGTTTCTCTCATTTTAGACATTGAATCTTTAATTGAAGCCATCAACCAGGTTGACATTATTATAAAAGCAGTTAGTTCTGCGATAGGGAAAGAATACCAGACAGCATCAAGACCGAATATTTCTCCTAAAATATACATCCCTGGAACTAAAAACACGGCCTGTCTTAAAAATGTGATAGCAAAACTAGGCATTCCTTTTCCAACTGCTTGAAATGTAGCTACACCAATTATATTTAAAACCATAAAGAAATATGATAAACTTACTCTTTTTAAAGCACTAACTCCAATATTTAAAAGCTTGGGATCACTATTAAATAATTTAATTATAACTTCTGGAAATAGTTGAAATACCGCAAAACCAATAACTCCAAAGCTCAAAGCAGCTGCATTACCGATTAAAATTGTTTTTTTCATCCGCTCAGGATTATTATGACCAAAATTATAACCAACAATAGGCAGATAGCCCTGAGTTAAACCAAAGACCATCATTAAAAAGAAGGACTGCATTCTAAAAATCAAACCCATTACCGCTATCGCTGTAGAACTAAAAGCCCCCAAAATAAGATTAATAAAGACAACTGCAATACTAAAGAGCAGTCTATTAGCCATTGCAGGTATTCCTACATTATATATTTCTTTTATTATCTGAAAATCAAACTTAAAATCCTCCAATTTCAATGTTAATTCATTTTTATCACTAAATAAAACAAAAATAATAAATACCCCTCCAACTGCACGCGAAAAGATAGTTGCATAAGCAGCACCTGCTACTCCAAGCTGAGGAAATGGACCTAAACCAAAAATCAAAAAAGGATCTATTATCATATTTAAAACTGCACCAATGATCATAGTCATCATCGGCAAAAAAGTGTTTCCTTCTCCCCGTAATATATAATTAAAAGTTGCTGGAATAAAGACAGCCATTGAACCAGTTAAAATTATATTAATATACTGGTAACCAAGATCAATTAAGACTGGGTCATCTGTAAAAATTTTAATTATATCTTCTGCAAAAAACACACCTACTAACCCACCTATTATTCCATAAATAATTGCAATAAAAAAGACATGTTCTGCAACATTATTTGCTCGGCAGTTATCTCCCTGACCCAAAAGCCTTGAAATTAAAGAACTAGTACCAACACCAGTCCCAACTCCAACCGCAATTAACACCATTTGAACTGGAAAAGAAATCGATAATGCAGATAAAGCATCTGTACTCAGTCGGCCAACATAAATACTATCTACAATATTATACATTGCTTGAATAATCATACCGACTATGGCCGGAGCGGATAATCTGAAAAGCAATTTTATTATTGGCTCCTGACCCATGCGGTCTGATTTTGATTGAATTTCCATCTTAACCCTCCATTAATAACAAAATTATAATTAAGGTAATTTATTTTTTAAAACATACTGCTTTAATTTTAGCATCTATACTCAAAAAAAACAATAATTTACTTAACAAAAGCTGGTTATTTACTTGATTTATTAGCCCGATCAATATTTTTTAACTAAATTAATAGCCATAATATTTCAAATTCTTTGACATTGGTTATTTGAAGTGATAAAATTTATATAGAGAAGTAGGAAATAGATATTTAATTATTTTCATTTATATAAAAATATTATAAATAACTCAAAATATATACAAAATACACAAAGAAGGGGGGATAATTTCTGAATTTTTTTAGGATAAGGTATTTCTTAAAATCTTTTTTATGTTAAAAAAGGAGGAATAATAATGGGTATTACTTTAAACTTAGTTCTTGCTGCTTTTGGGGGAGGCGCATTTGGAGCTGCTTTAGGAGCATTACCTGCATTTATTTTCTGTGGTTTTGCTGTAATGGCTGGTGAAGCTTTAGCTCTGGCAACTGGTGGAGGTGTTATTACTGGTTCCATAGGTTTTGGTGCTTTATTTGGTCCTCATATTGCTTTTGCCGGTGGCGCTGCGGCAACAGCCTATGCTGGTCAAAAAGGGAAACTTGATGATGGTGCGAACATTTTGGCTCCACTTTATGGAATTGATGAAAATTGGGATATTCTACTCGTTGGTGGTATTTTTGGTATTTTAGGTATGGTAATTAATCAGTTTTTTTCTTCTATTGGCACACCCACTGATACAATTGCTTTAACTGTAGCAATTTCAGCACTTATTCATAGACTTGTTTTTAGTAAAACTGGTATTTTTGGTACTTATGATCCTGATAAAAGTGATTCTCGCTGGAAACCACCAGCAGAAATTGCCTGGCTGCCATGGCAGATGAACTTTTCGCAGCTGCTGGCTTTAGGACTCAGTGTCGGCTTGGTTTCAGGATATATTACTATTATTACAGGAAGTAAATTTATTATGTTTGGTATAACAGCTGCTTCTTTAATCATCTTAGAGACCAAGGGCAAAGGACCTGTTACCCACCATATTGCTTTTCCGGCTGCAGCTGCAGCAATTGCAACAGGAAGTGTTATCTGGGGAGGAATTTTCGGTATACTAGGTGCTTTTATTGGTGAGTTTTTTGCTCGTCTATTCTATGACTGGGGAGATACTCACATTGACCCTCCAGCCTGTACAATAGCTACTTTAATAACAGCTGCTATGTTATTTTTAGGTTTTACATTTTAAATAAGATCAAAAACTCCTGGCAGATAATATTTGTCAGGAGTTTTTTCTATCTAAATATTTTTTATTCAATTAAACTTCAATTATTATTTGAATTTAGAACATTTATCGTACCGGACAAGCTCCAGTTTCACAAGAAGCATCATCAATTTCTCTTTCTAGAAACTCAGTTTCATACTTAGAAACTAAGGACGGATTGAATTTTTCCATTTTTTTAACTCTTTCATTATATTCTTCTTCTGTTATTTCTTCATAAGGCATTAAATCATAGAAATTATCATTATAAGAAATAAAAGAAATACCCACAACACTATTCCAATTCTCCCATAACCATTCTTCTACATCTTTCCATTCATCATCACGAACATGAACAGTAATTGATGCATTATGATCAACATAATTTTCCATAAACATCTTATATGTTTCCAGCTGATCAATTGCATCTACATCCCCTTTAACTTCTCCTTCTGGCGCTTTAACAGGGAATTCAACCACTAGAGTTTCAGGGTCATCCGGATTCTGGCCAACTTCTGGATGAATCGGATAATCCAGTTCTTCACAGACTCTAGCCAGTGGATCAGAAGCAGAGATTCTTACTCGTCTAACATAATATGCACTGTGAGAATAGTGTAAACCACTGGAAACAGTTGGCATCTGAGTCTGTGTTCCCTCAGGTTTAACGGTTGTAATTAGTTTTGGCTCATTATCTCCAACTTCTTTAGCTATTTCTCTACCTGCTTTATGAGCAACTTCGCGCAACTCTTCTAATAATTGAGCCTCTTGAGCTTCATTTAGTCCAGCTGCATTTTTCATATCCTGCCAGCCAGTTAAAGAAGTTCCAATCAACCTGTCTCTTTTATTTATTTGATCCCATTCTGGTAATTCAAATTCAATTAAAGCCATTCTGTAACCCGCTCTGGCTGAAAGTTGTTGAGCCTCAAACATAGCTTCTCGATCAATATTACCTTCTTCATCTACAAAAGCCATTACATTCAATGATGTCAGATTACAAACTCCTCTCGAGTCCAGCAGAATTTCCGCACAGGGATTAACACCTTTAAAGTTTTCTCGGCGTCTGCTTCCCTCAACAGCATTGATAAATCCTGGCTCACCACTGAAACGCATCTGCTTAACATGCCACTTAAGCTGTTCTTTAGAAGGTTTTCCTTCATAAAAAATACTATTGTTACTCATCTGACGGTGAGATATTTCCTTATTGATTACCCACTCATCATTTTCTTTGACATATAAATTACTTTTTGCCTGAGCAATTTCTTTATCATCTTCACTGAAAAGACAGATTTGAGATGAACGTCTAACTCCACCCGACACAACATTTTCAGCTACAATATTTGCTAGATCCATTGCGTCGATTGGCTTTAATTTAACTCGTTTAATATCATCAAGTTCACGATCTGGTTTTTCTGTAAGCAGCTTATCTATTTTAGTAAACATCCGCTTTAAACTCTGATGTCCGGAAGCTGTCCCCCCAAAAGTCTTGAGTTTTTCACCTTTTGGACGTACAGAATCATAATTAAAAATGATTCTCTTTAAAGGTCGATAAGCATGATTAACTAAGAATTTGAAATAATATTCTAAGGATTGAATCCAACCTTCTTTAGAATCACCGACATTAATTGTTACAACATCATCTTCATCAAAATCAAAATCTGTATATTCTCTTCTCTCATCTTTATCAACTGGCTCATAATATTTATGGATTACTTCAATATCAGTTCTAATCTTAGGCAGCTGCTCTACATCACGAGGCAGGACTCGGAAACCAACTCCTGATCCGATCATTAAAAGATAAAACAAATCCTGATAAGCTTTAAAGCTGTCAATGACTGTAAAAGAACAGTTGTAATTACTCATTCCATATTTTTTAGATGATTCTGTAGAAGCTGTCCAGAGTGTACGCCCTGCTAAAAAGTTTTTTAAATTATATACATTATCATATAGTTTTTCCGCTTCTTTTTTAGTTGTCGGAGCCAATGAACAGTTATATTCAACAGCTCTTTTAACTGTTTCCCACCAATATTCACGACGCTGCTCTTCTTCTAACCAGCGCGAATATGTTCTATAGTAAATAAACTCTCCCAATTCAGTTGGAAAAGGGTTAGGCTGATGCTTATATTTACTTAAAAAATCATTTGATAAAAGTGCATTTTCCCGGTCTTTCTTTTTTCTATGCAGCCTAGACTGCTGTCTTTTATTTCTATATAAAATATATGCTTTAGCTGTTGTTACATATGCCGCCTTCATAAGTTTTTCTTCTACTAAATCCTGGATTTCTTCTACTTTAGGCACCTGATCTTCATTGTAGAAATCTATTATCAAATCAGATTCTACATCTAAGGCAACCTGTTCTGCATCATCCTCAGTCGCATCTTCTCCTGATTCGATCATAGCTCTATAAATCGCTTTGGTAATCTTATCTCGGCTGTAAGCAACCTCTCTATCATCTCGCTTAATCACCGTCATATCGGATTTGCTCAAAATAAAAACCTCCTTAAAATTTTTTCTCTAATTCTAAAACATAATTATAACATACTAATATTTAAATTGCATTTAATTAAAGCTTGATTAATCTGCTTAACTTTGCATTAAACTACAAATCTAAACAAAAACTTAGTTATTGACAGTTAATTATATCTATTTTAAAAACAGAAAGTAAAAAATAACTAATCTTTAGTATTTAGCTATATTATTTATTATAAGATTAATATAGTCAAATATCAATTATTTTCTTAAATCCTTTTAACGAAAAATTTCTTCTTTTTTACCCTGATAAACTTCAACCTGCTCCCAAGTGGGAAGTCCTTCTATATCACCTTTAACAGTTATACATAATGCTCCAACTAAATTAGCAAGTTCAACAGTTTTTCTAATTGGAAGCTCTCTTAGAAGCCCCGTAATTAAACCTGCTGCAAAAGCATCTCCGGCTCCAATTAAATCAACAATATTATTAACACAATAAGGATCAACATGCTTTATTTGATCTCCCTGATAATATAAAGCTCCCTTAGAACCAATTTTGAGAACTATTAATGATCCAGGATCCATCATCTCATAAAAACCTTTAATAATTTCTTTTGGATCAGAAAGGCCAAGTAAAATTTCTCCTTCTTCAATTCCAGGAAGTAAAACATTTACCTGAGGAATTATTTCTAGCATTACTTTACGCATTTTTTCAATTGAATCCCAGAGCTTAAGCCTTAAATTGGGATCAAAAGAAATTTTTAAATTGTTTTCTTTTGCTACCCTCAAGGCTTCGAAAAAAGCAGCTTGAGCACTCTGACTTAAAGCTGGAGTAATTCCAGTTAAATGAAGATGCTTAGCCTTTTTAATATAATCTGCATTAATATCTTCTTTATTTAGATAGCTTGCAGCAGAATTATCTCGATAATAAAAAATTTTTGGTTCTTTAGTTGTATGCATTTCTTTGATCATAAGTCCAGTTCTATGCTTGGCATCCCTTTTAACTTGAGAAACATCTACCCCTTCACCTCTTACAAAAAATTCTACATAATCACCAAGTGGATCTTTACCCAATTTACTAATCCAACCAGAATTAAAGCCCAATCTTTTTACCCCAATTGCTACATTTGATTCTGCTCCGGCTATATATTTCGAAAAATTATTTAAATACTTTAAAGATCCTACCTCTTGTGGTGCCATAGCTGCCATTGTTTCCCCAATAGTAACAAGATCAATCATTTTAAATTCCTCCTAAAAAAATAAATATTTGCCTCTAATACTAAAACTGAAAAAAGGCCACAGCCTAAGCTGCAGCCTCTATTTGAATAAATTTATTAATTATTTATTTATCTCTTAACTCTACCAGAAGCATTTCCTCCAGCTAGAGTTTCTACTTCTTTAACACTTACATGGTTAAAGTCACCAGGAATTGACTGCTTTAAGCAGGATGCAGCGGCTCCGAACTCAGCAGCTTCTTGAAGCTTTTTGCCAGTAACTAGAGAATATATTAAACCACCGGCAAAGGAGTCTCCTCCTCCAACACGATCAATAATTGTAATCTCATACTTTGTTGATTGCACAAAGTTTTCACCATCAAAAAGTACAACTAACCAACCATTATGCGAAGCACTATGGCTGATTCTTAAGTGACTACCAACTAATTCTAAATCAAAGCGGTCGATTAACTGTTTAGCAACATCTTTGTAACCTTCAACATTTAAATCACCACTGGTAATGTCAGAACCACTCTTGATATCAAATACCATTTCGGCATCTTCTTCATTTGCTATTACAACATCAGTATATTCCATTAAACCTTCCATTACCTGACCAGCTCTTTCTCTGCTCCAAAGCTTAGCGCGATAGTTTAAGTCGCAGCTTACCTTGACTCCGTGTTTTTTAGCAGCTTTAACAGCTTCTAAAGTAACATCTGACATCTGCTCACTTAAAGCAGGAGTAATTCCTGTATAGTGGAACCAGTCAACATCAGCAAAAATTACTTCCCAGTCAAAATCTGCACTTTCAGCTTCAGCAATTGCAGAATGAGCTCTATCATAAACTACGTTAGACGGTCTCTGGCTTGCACCATTTTCACAGTAATAGATTCCTAAACGGTCTCCACCACGTGCAATATAATCAGTATCAACACCAAAACGACGAACTTCATTTAAAGCAGCCTGACCGATCGGATTGTTAGGTAACTTAGTTACAAAACGAGCATCCAGGCCATAATTAGCCAAAGATACAGCAGTATTTGCCTCTCCTCCACCATAAATCACATTAAAAGAATCCGCCTGAATAAAACGCTCATGGTTAGGTGGTGTCAAACGCAGCATAATTTCTCCAAAAGTAACAACTTTCTTAGACATAAAATAAAAACCTCCTGTTAAATTTTGATTAAATTTAAATGTACTTCTAGTAATAAAATGGACCTCTCAGCTGACTAACCTGCTCACAAATATAAGAGCAATCCAGTCAACCTTCTCACCTAAAAGAAATGGTCTTAAATCTCATTGAATTTAATGACTTTATCTAGAATAACTTAATGAAGATTTTTAATAAATCAGGCTGAAGGGCAGGACGCCCTGAACTGACCGTGCCACAGAATATGGCAATCGAGAAGTGTGCCTTATTTATTAAAAAGATGAATTTTAGTTGTTCTCTAAAGTTATTTCTGAAATGAGATTTAAGCCATTTCTGCTCTGGCTTCCTTAATTAAACGAATAAATTCTTTAGCAGTTTCTGTTACCTGTTCATAGTCACCAGTTTTTGCACCTTTGCTTAAGGAACTACCTACACCAACTGCTAAACTTCCAGCTTTAATCCAATCTTTAACATTATCCAAGCTTACTCCACCAGTAGGCATTAAAGGTGCCTGTGGTAAAGGCCCTTTAACAGCTTTGATAATCTTAGGACCAAATAAAGTTGCCGGGAAAATCTTAACGATATCTGCACCATATTTCATTGCTTTAACTACTTCTGTTACACTCATTGCACCAGGCATAACTGCTTTTTGATAACGGTTACACATAGCGATAGTTTCTTCATCTAGAGAAGGAGAAACAATATACTCCGCTCCAGCTAAAATACAGGCACGAGCTGTTTCTGCATCTAAAACAGAACCAGCACCAATTAAAACCTCTTCTTTACTGTATTCATCAGTTAACTGTTTAATTACATCAACAGCTCCTGGAACAGTCATTGTAATTTCAATGGCATCAATACCACCTTTTTTTACAGCCTCTGTAATTTTTAATGCTTTTTCTGCATTTTCAGCTCTAACTACTGCAACAATACCAGTTTCCTCAACTCTTTTTAAATCTTCAACTTTACTCATTAAATAAGCCTCCTTTAAATTTTAAACCTTTTTGTCAAAACAACTCAACGATTTTCTCTAATTTTAGCCGGTATTTTAATAATCCGTTTTAGAGAGCACAAGAAATTAAATAATTAAATTTAAACCCGGCTTTATCTCAAAAAATTACTATTAAAACATGCTTATAAAATTGTGTTTCTAATAGTAAAACGACGTTTTATTTAAATCCTGTATATATAATTCTAGACTCAAAGTAATATTCCTTCTTTTTTTAAAAAAAATTTAAAAAATAATAAAAGGAGAAATAATATTGATCCTTAATTTAATATTAGACCATCATATATGATAATTAAAATTATAGAATTTTAAATCAATAGAATGAGGTGATAAAATGGGGATTAATAATCTATCAAATTTGATAGATGCTCACAACTGGTTTTTTAATGTTCAGGCAGGTAATAAAATTTTATATATTACTGCACTTTTAGTCTTTTTTGCTCTTCTCATTGTTTTAATAACAAAAAGATACAGAATTCCTATTGTAGTAGGTTATGTTTTTTTAGGTATCTTATTAAGTGAAGATATCATTAACACTCTACCATTTTTAAGTGACATACAAATAGAATGGTATTTGTTTGTAGTTGATAGTTTTGGCTATCTAACACATATTGCTCTTGGATTTATTGCATTTAGAATTGGAAGTGAACTTACAATTAAATTATTCAAAAGATTAGGAAAAGATATTCTGGTAATAGTTATATTTCAGACTATAGCTGCTTTTGGATTAGTAACTTTAGCTATTTATTTTATTGGGCAACCTATATATATATCAATGCTTTTAGGCGCAATTGCTGCTGCTACAGCACCTGCTGCTACAGTAATGGTTCTCCGAGAATATAATTCTAAAGGTCCTTTAACTTCTGTCATTATGGCAGTTGTAGGAATTGATGACGCACTTGCTCTAATTATTTTCAGTATAATTGAACCAATTTCACTAATAATCCACAGTGGTAAAGCAAAATTAACAATTATTAAAACAATTGGAATACCACTAATTGAAATCACGGGGTCTCTAATAATTGGGGTAATTATTGGTTATCTTACTCAATATTTTTTAATTAAATTTAAAAATAGAACTAAAAAAATTCTAACTTTGATTTCTGCAATTATCGGCGCTTCTGCAATTGCAATTTATACCGGTCATTCTCCATTAATTACAAATATGGCAGTAGGGTTTGCCTGTAAAAATTTTACTGATCAAAACCTTGAGATATCTGATTATCTAGAAATAATAACAGTACCATTATATGCAATGTTTTTTATTCTTGCAGGTACTGAAATCAAATTTACAGGTTTAAAACCAGGTTTTTCTTTAATCACTATTACATATATAACTGCAAGAATAATTGGTAAAGTTGGCGGAGCCTCTTCTGCTGCCTATTTAGTCCAAGCTCCTAAAAAAATAAGAAAGTATATCGGATTAAATCTTTTGCCGCAAAGTGGTGTTGCAATAGCAATGGCCTACACTATACAAAATAAATTTTCCACCTCCACATCAACGCTTGTTTTTAATGTTCTACTCTTTACTACTGCATTTACAGAAATTATCGGACCCCTTGCAACCAAATATTCAATTTCTAAAGCAGGGGAAATTGAAAAAGAAGAAAACTAATACTTAATTAAAGTTTATTCTTGAAACAAAATGTCCTTCGGACAATCTGTCATACAGTAAGGTTAAATTTTGTTGATAGCGGAAATTATGAAACTATAAATATTAGCCACAACAAACCATTAGGCAAATTCCCTGGCTAGTAAAAAAAAGAGCCCTTAAAAGGACTCTTTTAATCCAGTATTAATTTTCAAAATAAATAATACTTAAACTAATTAAACTTTTATTAAAATTATAGAAAGTTATTTAATAACATCAGTTCCCATAAATGGTCTTAAAACCTCAGGGACTGTTACTGTTCCATCTTCATTCTGATAGTTTTCTAAAATTGCAGCTACTGTTCTTCCAATTGCAAGGCCAGATCCATTTAAAGTATGAACAAATTTTGTACTTGCACCTGGTTCTGGACGATAGCGGATTCCAGCACGTCTTGCCTGAAAATCTTCGAAGTTAGAACAAGAAGAAATTTCTCTATAAGTATCATAGGCCGGCATCCAGACCTCTAAATCATAAGTTTTTGCCGAAGAGAAAGTTAAATCTCCTGTACAAAGGCTTACTACTCGATAAGGTAGCTCTAATTTCTGCAGAACATCCTCGGCATCTGCTGTTATTTTTTCTAATTCATCGTAAGAATCTTCTGGTTTCACAAATTTAACCATCTCAACTTTGTTAAATTGATGCTGACGAATTATACCTCTAGTGTCACGACCATGAGCACCCGCTTCAGCTCTAAAACAAGCACTATAAGCTGTTAAATATTCTGGCAGCTGATCTACATCAAGAATTTCCTCACGATAAAGGTTAGTTACTGGAACTTCAGCAGTTGGAATTAAATAATAGTCTAAACCTTCAAGTTTAAACATATCTTCTTTAAATTTGGGCAGCTGTCCGGTTCCTGTCATACTATCTGCATTAGCTATAAAAGGTGGAAAAACTTCCTTATAACCATGCTCATCAGTATGTAAATTAAGCATAAAATTAATTAAAGCTCTCTCTAATCTAGCACCTGCACCTTTAAGAAAAGTGAAGCGAGTTCCAGTTACTTTACCTCCTCTTTCAAAGTCTAATATATCTAAGTCTTCCCCAATATCCCAATGTGCTTTGTATTCAAAATCAAATTTTCTCGGCTGACCCCATTTTCTAACTTCTTTATTATCTTCTTCATCTGAACCAACTGGTACAGATTCATGGGGAATATTTGGAATACCTAAAAGTAAATCATTTAGTTTTTCTTCTACATCAGCAACTTTTTGATCTAATTCTTTAATTTTTTGAGATACATCCTGCATTTCTGCTATTAGATTAGAAGCATCTTCTCCATTTCTTTTTAATTCACCAATTTTATCAGAATTAACATTGCGTTTATGTTTTAATTGCTCAGCTTCATATAAAAGATCACGTCTTTTATCATCAAGTCCTTTGAATTTTTCAATTGGAGATTCCATATTCCTCTTTTTCATTGATTCTTCTACAAGTTCCGGATTTTCTCTAATAAATCTCATATCTAACATTTTTTATTCCTCCTTTAAAATTATGCGTTACGTCAAATCTAATAGTTTTTTTAAAAATATTAATAGTTATCATAATTGTCAGGTTAGGAATCTGTATAAAATGCAGGAATCCCTCCCCCTGAGCTCGTAAATAGTAATTAAGAGAACCACAACTTACTACACCCAGAAAGGAAGGGATCCTAAGTTATGTTTTCTCGAAATTTACCTAATTTCCTGCTTAAACCTCTTATGAATT
>NZ_SOEF01000005.1 GCF_004366375.1 Halanaerobium congolense | reverse complement strand
GTTAAATGATAATTATGGTGAGTGTTTTAATTAAAAATACAAGTATCTTAATGAAATTAACAGCTACTCACCATAATCTTTTCCTCTACATAATGGCGATTATGGAGAGCTCTCCATAATCGCCACAGCCTTGCCTGTTCTTTACTGGAGCAAAAAACTCCACTTCCAGTTATTTCAGAAGTGTTGGGTCATAGCAGTACAGAAAGCACAAAAACATATCTAAGAATAGATTTAGATTCTTTAAGACAGTGCTCACTTGAAGTTCCAGATCTAAATTCACCTTATTATATTCAGGAGGTGAACTAAAATGGAATTTAAGAGCATATATGCAGTGCTTTTAAAACAGTATATAGAGTTCAAAAGAAATATTGGTTATGACTACAAAGAGATTTCTAGTTTTAAAACATTTGATCGATTTATTATTAAAAATGAATTTACTGAGATAGGTTTAACTAAAGATATATCTGATAAATGGGCTAAAAAACGAAAAAATGAAGCTGATACTACAAGATATACAAGAGTTAATGATATTAAAAATTTCTCGATTTATTTAAACAAGCTTGGATATCAATCATATATTCCAGAGCAGATTAAATTCAAAAAAACTACCTTTACACCATATATCTTCTCTAAAGAAGAAATTAAAAGTTTTTTTGATGCCTGTGATAATTTAAAATTCCATAAAAGATCAAATACAAGATATGTTATTCCCATTGTATTTCGCATGATATATGGCTGTGGTTTAAGAGTTAGTGAGGCCCTTGCTTTAAAAACTGAAGATGTTAATTTATCAGAGAAATATATTATTATTAGAGATTCTAAAAATGATAGAGATAGAATTTTACCTTTATCTGATTCATTAACTGACATCTGCCTGATATACAGGGAAAAATGTCTATCAAAAAATCTAATCACAAAGTATTTTTTCACTCAGCAAGATGGAAGCAGTTATGCCTCTAATACTGTTTATCGCTGGTTCAGAAAAATATTATGGGAAGCCAATATTTCTCATGGAGGTAAAGGGAAAGGTCCACGAGTCCATGATTTTCGACATACCTTTAGTGTTCATTCACTGATTAAAATGGCAGAATCTGATCTTGATCTATATTATTCTTTACCTATTCTGTCTAAATATTTGGGGCATCAATCACTGGAAGCAACAGATAGATATGTTAGACTGACATCTGATATGTATCCAGAATTAATTAAGGAAGTTAATAATCTCTGCTCATATATTTTTCCAGAGGTGAAGCTTCCGTGAAAACAGTTGGCTTTTCCTATTATTTAACTTCTTTTTTAAAAGTTTATTTACCTGGGGAAAAAGGAGTCAGCGAAAATACTATTTTATCTTACAGGGATACCTTTATTCTTTTTCTTAACTTTCTTAAGGATAGCAAAAACATTCCTGCAGAAAGTATTACTTTAGAAATTATCAGAAAAGATATTATTGTTGATTTTTTAGATTGGATAGAAAATCAGCGACAGTGCAGCATAACAACCAGAAATATTCGGCTGGCAGCTATACATTCTTTCTTTAGATATCTTCAATACCAAAACCCTGAAAATCTACAGGAATGGCAGAGAATATTATCAATACCTATTAAAAAATCAGAAAAGAAAACAATTAATTATTTAAGCTTAGATGGGATTAAATTGTTACTGGAAATGCCTGATCAAAGTTTAAAATCAGGGCAACGCAACCTGGCTTTGTTAAGCTTAATGTATGATACAGCAGCCAGAGTGCAGGAAATCATTGATTTAACACCATCAAGTATTCGCTTCGATAAACCGTATACAGTTAAACTAATTGGCAAAGGAAAAAAAGCAAGAATAGTTCCCTTAATGGAGCCAACAGCTAAAATTTTAAAAAAATATATGGAAGCAAATGCTCTATTGAAAGATTATGCAAATGAATATCCATTATTTTTTAATAGTCGTAAAGAAAAGCTCACAAGAGCTGGAGTGAATTATATTCTAAAAAAATACAGCAACTCGGCTAAAGAAAAAGTACCTGCTTTAATACCTGATCAAATTTCATGCCATTCATTGAGGCATTCAAAGGCTATGCACTTACTTCAGGCAGGAGTTAATCTTGTTTATATTAGAGATATTCTTGGTCATAGCTCGGTTCAGGTAACTGAAGTCTATGCCAGAGCTGATTCCAGACAGAAACGCGAGGCAATTGAAAAAGCCTATACTGATGTTTCTCCTCAAGAAAAACCACAATGGCAGGATAATGACAATTTATTATCTTGGCTGAAAAAATTTAATCAATAGATTAACTCAAATTATGTAAAGTGAATTTGGAGACTATGAAGCAATTACAACAGTTTAAGAGTTTACTTTACATAATCATATACTTTGCATAACCCTTGTTATGCGAAGCTTCACATAACAAGGGCAAAATTGAAAGGTTTTTTCTCACTGTCAGAAAAAGGTTTTTACCTCTTTTAACTGATGAAGATTTATCATCACTAGAAAAACTCAATCATCATTTTTTCAGTTGGCTGGAAAAGGATTATCACCGTAAAGTGCATTCTTCTTTAAACATGACTCCTCTGGATAAATACATGTCCCAGATAAGTCAGGTTAAAACATATGATAATCCTGAAAAACTTAAGATGCTTTTTCTCAAAAGAGCACAGAGAAAAGTCAGACATGATGGAACTATTTCTGTTGATTCAAATCTCTATCAGGTACCACCAGTCTATATTGGTAAAAAGGTTAAGATTCGTTTTGATCCAGAAACATATGAACATATTTATCTTTATGAAAATGGCAGCTGCATTGCTGAAGCTGAGCCTGTGATTATGGTTGATAATGCCCATGCTAAAAGAGGAAATCACCTCTCTTTTGCTGCAATGAGCAAAGGAGGTAAAGAAGATGTATAAATCTTTTTATTCTTTATCTCATAATCCTTTTAGAAAAGAGATTGAAACTAAAAATCTTTACCAGTCTCAAAATCTAAAAGAGCTTACTGCCAGACTTAATTATCTTAAAAAAACAAGAGGTATTGCTGTGATTGTTGGTGAACCTGGAAGCGGCAAAACTTCTGCTCTGAGAGCAATGGCCGATGATCTTAATCCTTCTTTATTTAAGGTTATCTATTTTCCTTTATCTACAGGTTCTGTAATGGATTTTTACCGAGGCATAGCCAATGGCCTGGGTGAAGAACCTAAATTCAGAAAGGTTGATCTCTTTAATCAGGTTCAGGATGCTATCTTAAAATTCTACAATGAGAAAAAGATTACACCGATCATTATCTTAGATGAGATGCAGCTTGCTCCCAACAAATTTCTAAATGATCTCGGGATATTATTTAATTTTGCTATGGATTCTCAAAATCCATTTATCCTTATTCTTTCAGGACTTTCACACTTTATGACAAAACTCAATTTAAATCAGAACCAGTCCTTAAATCAGAGAGTAATCATGAAGTATCAGCTGACACCTTTAAACAAGGATGAAGTTAGAGCATATGTTGAACACCAGCTTAAACTAGCTGGAGCAAATCATCCAGTTTTTACACCTCAGGCTCTGGAGGCAATTACCTTAAGATCGAGAGGACTGCCCAGATTAATTAACAATATTGCAGTTGATTCACTGCTTTTAGGCTTTCAGCTTAAAGCAGAGCAGATAAACCAGGAAATTGTCTTCAAAGCCTGTGAAAAAGACACTTTTTAAAGTGAAAAATATTTATCAGATTACAGGGGCTTTTTTTAAGTCCCTGGCTGATTTAATTTGCTAAACTATTTTACTTTTACTAATTTAATGTGAAAATCAAGCTGTATTTTTAGCTATTTTATACTGATTTAAACTGATAAATTTTACTGGATTAAATTGCAAGATGACAAGAAAGATTTGATTTGTTTTTAGTCAAGCATAAGCTCACTGAAAAAATATTATCTAAAGAGTTAGTATTATTATGGACCACCAAAAATCAAAATGAAAGTGATAGCACTCGAAACGGTAGAATTTCAAACATTCGAGGTTTCGCCAGATATTTAGTTAGAATAGGCTATGAAGCTTATATAGTGCCTGGTAAAATTTTAAAGATTTCCAGATATTCATATACTCCTTACATCTTTTCAAAAAAAGAATTAAAAAATATTTTTTTAGCAGCAGATAGTTGTCCTGTTTCTGAATTAACTCCTAACAGGCATTTAGTTATGTCTTTAATTTTTAGATTGCTTTATGGAACTGGCTTAAGAATTTCAGAAGCACTTAATTTAAAAATTATTGATGTTGATTTTAAAAAAGGAATTCTATATATTAGAAATACTAAATTTGGTAAAGAAAGATTGGTGCCTTTATCTGATTCATTATTAGTCAGATGTCATAATTATCTTAATGCTATACAGCAATCTGATTATTCTGGAGAATATTTTTTCCCATCACCATATGGTGGGCATTATGGTAGTTCTACAATCTATAGATATTTTAGAGATTTAATCTGGGAAGTGGGGATTTCCCATAGTGGTAAAGGCCCCAGGATTCACGATTTTCGTCATACTTTTGCTGTTCACTGTTTAAAAAATTGGGTATTAAAGGGTGAAGATTTAACCAACCTTCTTCCTTATCTCTCAGTTTATTTAGGTCACAATGATTTAAGAGGTACTCAACACTATTTGAAACTTACAGCAGATTTATATCCAGCAATAGTTGCTAATGTGGAAAATCATTTCTCATATTTAATTCCTGAGGTGATTTTCCATGAGACAGACTGATTTTGCAAAAGCAATAACTGATTTTCTTACCAAATATTTGGCAGGTCAGAGAAATTTAAGTACCAATACTATTAAATCATATCGAGATACATTTAAGCAATTACTGTTATATTTAAAGGATGAAGCTAATATATCTCCAGAATATTTAACATTTAATGAATTGAGTAAAGAAAAAATTGAAGATTTTCTTTACTGGCTTGAAAAAAACAAAAAAGTTAGTATTAACACCAGAAATCAGAGACTGGCAGCAATACACAGCTTTTTTAGGTATGTTCAATCAGAAAATCCCGAAGTATTATTTGAGTGTCAGAGAATATTGGGTATTCCTTTTAAGAAACGAGAAATTAAATCAATAGAGTTTTTGACAAAAGAATCTTTAGAATATATTTTCCAGCAACCAGATCTTAATACTTTTAAAGGTAGAAGAGATTTAACAATGATGGTTACTCTTTACGATAGTGGTGCCAGAGTTCAGGAATTAATTGATTTAAAAGTTCGTAATGTGAGACTGACAGCTCCAGCAACTCTATTATTATCTGGTAAAGGAAGAAAACAACGGTATGTTCCCATAATGGAAAAAACAAAAGGTCTTCTTGAAAATTATATGATAGAGGACAAACTATTAAAAAATGGTAAAGAGGATCACCCTTTGTTTTTTAACAGTAACCATCGACCATTTACAAGACCTGGTATTACCTATATACTTGAAAAATATTTAAAAAATGCAAAAGATAAAAATCCTAAAATATTATTTCCAGATAGATTAAAACCTCATATGATGAGGCATACTAAGGCAATTCATTTGCTAGAAGCAGGAGTAAATCTAATCTATATTCGAGATTTGTTAGGTCATACAAGTGTGACAACTACCGAGCATTACGCAAAAGTTAATTCTCAACTAAAGAGAAAAGCTTTAGAAGCAGCATATATCGAGGTTGTACCTGATGATATACCTAACTGGACTGAAGATCAGGAATTATTAAGCTGGTTGCATAATTTCTGCAAGTAATTAGTTATGGGAAGTTTTCAGAGAAATTATTCTGATTTTTCAAGGTTTACATCTGAAAACTTTCCATAAACAAAAACTTTCGATAATTACCAGTTCCTGGGTTTCCAGAGAAAATTATGTTTCTGTTTTCTTCAATGAATTTAAGCGACTTTAATTCTTTAAACTTAGCTTGAGCACTTTCAGGTAGATAATCTACAATCAGCGTATCCAGATACTTTTTGTAGGGAAATTTAGCATTTTTAATTCTATTTTTGCGGCCGTTTTCTTTTCGCATATCATATGCATCTCTAAAAAGATCTCTTAATAATTCTTCGTAAGGTGTATTGTCACGATAGGCTTCCGCCAGCTTTTGATTTAAATCGTTTCTAATACCAGCAATCTTTAGCTCTTTGATATAATTTTTAGTTTCTAAGATAATTTCTTTATCCATTACTGGATCACCTCCTGATGATTTTGGAGACTAAACATGGTATCCCATTTTTTTAATAGTTCCAGAGAATTCTCATTTATTTCACTGGAAATTGTAAAATCAGGAGTATTCTCTTTTTGAACTAACACTTTGATATTAGCAGTTGTTACCATTGACTTTTTGTTTTTAGAAAGAGTTTCTATAGCACCCTTAATTTCGTCCAGACCTTTCTCACTTACCAGTTCTAAAAGCTCTATGAATTCTTTAGTTTTTCTGGTATAATTATCGTAGTATAATTCATATATCTCTTTGAGGTCTGGTGCCATTTGATGAAAAGCTAGGGAGTTTTTCAATGCACCAGGCTTTCTTTTTAGAGTTAGAAGATAATGTTCAATTTCAATACTGCATTTATGAACTTCATATATTCTCTGATGTTTTGCCACCAGTTCATCGTTGTAGTATATTTTTATATAATCTGAGTAAATTCTGCTGTTAACAAATCTTCCAACAAGATGATCGGGTACAGAATATTTATTCTGTTCAAAGGTTACAAAGCTGTATTTATTGACTCTACATTCTTTTTCTCTACAGGCCTCATACGGAGGCTTTAAAGGTAGTAGATATGGTATTTCCTGCTGCCAGAGCTCATATGGTGATCTGTTATCTAATTTAGCTTTTTTCATTGAGTTAAGTCTTTTTAGTCCTGCAGCAAGATATGCATTAGCTTCTTCTATGGATTCAAAACTTGTTTTCTGAGAGAAGATCCGCCGCCTGACGAAATCAACACCTTTCTCAACTTTGCCTTTTTCGTTCCCGCGATATGCGTTACAAAAGCGGTATTTAAAGCCATAGTAGAGGGAAAGCTTAACTAAATCCTCAGTAGCTTCCTTTTCCGAAGGACCAACAAATCTTTTTACAGCCTGTTTTAAATTATCATAGACTACTTCATGATATACTCCATTGAAGTTCTCAAATGCTTTAACATGGGCATCTAAAAATGAAGTCATCTTTTTATTGGCATAGAATTTACCATAGTGATGAAAACCAAAACCAGTTGTGAATAGAGCCATATTAAGAGTTTTATTTTTACCTGCAATTTCTAAATTAGCTTCACCATAGTCGAACTGAAGTGATTCTCCTTCATGATAGAGCTGTTTTATATATGCTTCTTTGGCTGCATTTTCGTAGGTGTTTCTGATGTAGTTGCAGACTGTTGAGTAGCTAATATCATGACCTTTACCAAGCAAATATTCATGAATATCAATCTTTTTACGCTGCAGCTTACGCCTACCTGTTGCTCGCCGTTTTTTGTTTTCTTTAATACAGTAAGCGATGTCTTTTTTGATAGCTTCATTCATTTTATATTTATTACGATTAGAGCTGTCATACTCAGGAGTTTCTACCAGGGATTCAATTAAGGTTAGAATTTCATCTCTGGATTTTGCTTTATCCAGATCCTGAAGTTTTTCATCATGATCTCGGATATATTTTCGGATAGTATTTCTTGAAAATTCTGACTCTCTAGATATTTTTCTAATTGATTGACCCTCGACAAAATGTTTAATTAGAATATTGGCTTTATCATTCAATTTTATCACCTTTTTCACCTGCCCATAATTTATATTTTATTATGGACAGTTTATATTATCTATTTAAACGGGTCAATTTTAAATTATTATCCTGGGTCACTTTTAAATTATCATATACAACCAGCAATAAAAAGGCAAAGAATTGGTCTTCAAATGATAAATTCCAGGCTGTTTTAGAAACAGCAAGCCTCTCAGAACTTGAAACAGCTAAATACTGCCGTGAAAAAGGCATTCATGTCGAAGAACTAAAAAGCTGGATTAAGCAGTGTCAGAACGCCAACGAAAATAAATTTGAAGATCCTAAAGAACTTAAAGATAATCTAAAAAAAGAACAAAAGAAAGCTAAAGAATTAGAAAAAGAACTTCGTGAAAAGGAAAAAGCTCTTGCTGAAACTGCAGCATTACTGGTGCTCAGAAAAAAGGCCCGAGCGATCTGGGGGGACCCAGAGGACGATTAATAGAAATTTCAGATCGCAAAAAAGCAGTAGAACTAATTGATGAAGCACATGCAAACGGCTGTAGAAAATTTAAAGCATGTGAGGAACTTAATATATCACAGAGAACCTACCAACGATGGTCAAAAGGTGGTACTGTTAAAGAAGACCAGCGGCCTCTGGTAGAAAGACCAGAACCCAAAAATAAATTAACTGAGGCTGAAAGAAAAGAAATAATTGAAGTTTCAAACAGCAAAGAATTTGCAGACTTACCAGTTTCTCAAATTGTTCCTAAACTTGCCAGTCAGGGTAAATATATAGCTTCAGAATCCACCTTTTATCGAGTCTTAGATGAGGAAAAAATGAATACTCATCGAGCTAAAAGTAAAGAACCTGTCAAACGAGAAACTCCTACTCATATTGCTACTGCTCCCAATCAGGTCTGGACCTGGGATATCACCTGGCTGAATGCGATGATTAAAGGCAGCTTCTTTAAGCTCTATTTAATCGTTGATATGTTCAGCAGAATGATAGTAGCTTATGAAGTCTGGGAAACAGAAAATGCTGAGTATTCTAAAAGACTGATCAGAAAAGCTTCCCTGTCTCAGGGTATAGCAGCAAAAGATAACCCCCTGGTACTACACTCTGATAATGGCAGTCCAATGAAAGCAGCAACATTTTTAGCAACACTTGAAAAACTGGGAGTACAGAGCTCATTTTCAAGACCAAGAGTAAGTAATGATAATCCTTATTCTGAGTCATTATTTAAGACAATGAAATACAGACCAGTTTATCCCAATAAAGGCTTTAAGGACCTAAATGAAGCCAGAGAATGGGTAGCAGAGTTTGTTCGCTGGTATAATCACCAGCATTTACATAGCGGAATTAAGTTTTTATCTCCCTATCAGAGACATTACGGGCTTGATATAGAGATCATGAAAAAGAGAAAAGAAACATATTTAAAGGCTAAAGCAGAACATCCTGAAAGATGGTCAGGGGATATTAGAGATTGGAGCCTGCCAGAATATGTAACTTTAAATCCAATGGATATTGCTGAAGTAGAAAATTATCTCAACCAGCAGAGTTCTTAAATGATCTACTGCAGGAGTGGTATTCAAAGAAATTTTTAACTAAATGCGACAACTTTCTTGACAAACACCGTACCTTAATTGGAGCAAATGATATAAATGATATGAATAGAATTAAGCCAGGAGAAGTAATTAAGATTCTTCCTGTTAAAGGAATTATCTATAAAATAGGACCTGGTGAAAATCTCTCCATTATAGCAGATAAATTTGAAATCAGTATCAAAAGGGTAATTGATAGTAATCAAATTGCTGACCCTGAGAGGGTTTATCCCGGTAAGATGCTTATTTTACCTGGAGCAAAACCTGAATTTGGTTATCGGGATCGCCTGGAAAAACTATTCATAAAACCAATAAATGCCCGCATATCATCTTATTTTGGCCGAAGATGGGGTAGGATGCATGAAGGTTTGGATTATGCTACTAATATAGGCACTCAAGTTAGAGCAGCCGGTGATGGAAAGGTTGTCTATAGTGGCTGGGCTCGCGGATATGGACAGACTATAATTATCGAGCACCAAAAGGGACTAAGAACATTATATGGTCATAATTCAAAACTACTGGTTGGAAGTGGAGAGTGGGTCAGTAGAGGAGAGTTAATTTCTAAATCAGGGAATACAGGGACAACCACTGGTCCTAATATGCATTTTGAAGTACAGGTAAATGGTAGACCAACTAATCCATTATCATATTTAAGATAATTAAGCTTGAGGTAACAAAATTTAAGGTATTAAACAATATAAAACAGTAATAACCTGATTAATTGAGTAAAAGGTCAATTATATTAAGTCAGGCCAATGTTACTGTTTTTTTGATCTAAAAAAATGAAAAAAATCTGATAAATCTCTTGACAAAATTAAATATTGTTTATATACTATATATGAACAATCATTCAAATGAACATATACTTATACTATATTATGATATGTTGAAATGGAGGGGTAAGGATGACAGAAGCAACATTAGTAAAAAGTAAATATAAGGCGAAATATATACTCAATGGTTTATCATGTTCTAATTGTGCTGCCAAGATTGAAAAGGCGGTTCAGGAGCTTCCATATGTTCTGGAAGCAGAGATGAATTTCGCAGTAAGTAAAATCTTAATTGAAGGTAATAGTGATAAGGTTGAAAATATGACTAAAGAGTTACAAGAGTTAGTTGATCAAATTGAAAGTGGTATTACTGTAGAACAGGGAAGCGGAAAGATAAGAGAATATAGTCAAAAATATATTCTTGAAGGATTAACCTGTTCTAATTGTGCTGGAAAAATTGAGAAAGCAGTAAATGACCTGCCTCAGGTAGAAAAGGCAGAACTAAACTTTGCTACCAGTAAAATATCTATTCAAGGTGAAAATATTGATAACTCATCCTTTAGGGGAAAATTACAGGAGATTGCAGATAGAATTGAGCCTGGTCTTACTATCAGGGAAGCAGAAAGTAAGGCAAATAAGGAAAATAGTAATGATAACAGTCATGCTCAAGATTATAACCATGGCACTGAAGAAGAAAATAGCTATATGAAAAGACGTTTCTGGCCTGGAGTAGTACTTTTTGCTATCGCTATTATTCTATTTGAGATACCAGCTATTAGGAGCAAAGTAGCTGAGTTGCCAGCTTTTATTGAATGGATTTTATATGGTTCCAGTTATCTCTTGATAGGTGGTCCGGTATTAATGGCTGCTTACAAAAATATTAAAAGAGGCCAGGTTTTTGATGAAAATTTCCTAATGGGAATTGCTACCATTGGTGCTTTTGCAATTCAGGAGTTTCCTGAAGGTGTAGCTGTTATGCTATTTTATATGGTCGGAGAGATGTTTCAGGAGAAGGCAGTCGATAGGTCCCGCCGTTCAATTAAAAGCTTAATCCTGAATTATTCATAGCAACCACGAAATAAATTGTCAGGCCCAGTATATCAATAATCTATTAAAATATTGTTTTCACCCAGTGGGTGAAAGAGTTTTATTAAAATTTTTCTCTAAAAGCATAGAAAAGGGAGCCCCTTTCCTTTATAATAATAGTAACTACACCAAAATTAAAAGGAGGGACTCCATGTGGTTACTATATCTGAAAAAAAGGTGAATTTCAAGTCGAATATAAGAATAAATTTTAATGGTGGTGATTTAACTTCCGATTCCGGTCTGCTAATTTTTAAAGAATTTGATAATCAAATTGGCTTCAGTCAGGAAATAAAGAACGTTTTAGAATTTGATGATGATGTTGATCATAGATTACATGAAAATGAGGATGTTGTTTTGCAGCGTATTTATCAGAATACCGCCGGCTATCACGCTGATGATGATGCAGACGATCTTAGATCTGACTCTCTATTCCAGACTGTTCTGAACAAAGAAATACTGGCTTCACAGCCAACCATTTCAAGATTAAATAGCTGTGTTAATAAAGAAAATATGAAACAGCTGCAGCAGGTTAATTTTAACCTGCTCGATAAAATTTATGAATATGAAGCTCCCGAAGAAATAATCTTTGATCTTGATTCAACCGGCTGTGAAACCTATGGAAAGCAGTACGGTTCTGACTACAACCATCACTATAAAGCAAATGGATATCATCCACTGTTAATGTTTGATGGAGTTACCGGAGACCTGATTAAAGCTGAACTCAGATCCGGTAATGTATATACATCAAGAGGTGCTGTAAGATTTATAGGTCCGGTATTTAAAAAATACAGCAAAAAGTTTAAAGAAATCCCTCTTTGTTTAAGAGCTGACAGCGGTTTTGCCACACCGGGTATTTATCGGATGGCTGAAGAACATAATATCTCCTATGCCATAAGATTAAAAGCCAATGCAAAACTATATGATTTAGCAGAGCCACTTTTAGAAAAACTAAACCGGAACTCTGAAACATCTGAAAAACAGGTCATTTATGGTGAATTTAACTATCAGGCCGGCAGCTGGGACAAAAGCCGAAGAGTTGTAGTTAAAATTGAAAAACCGGCAGGTCAATTAGTCTACAACCATACATTTATTGTTACCGGTATAAAAGATAAATCTCCCCGAGAAATAGTTAAGTTTTACTGTCAGCGGGGAACCATGGAAAACTTTATCAAAGAAGGAAAAAGAGGTTTTGCCTTTGGTAAAATGAGCAGCAGTGAATATCAGGCAAACGCTAATAAATTACAGCAGATGATGCTGGCTTATAATCTAAACAACTGGCTGCGGCGCCTCTGTTTTCCGAAAGCTAACCAATCAGACAGAATCGGGACTATCAGAACAAAATTAATTAAAATAGCAGCCAGAATAGTAAAAACAGGCAGATATATTTATTACAAACTGGCAGAAGGCTGTCCCAACAAAGAATTATTCTTTAAGGTACTGGATAATATACAGGGTTTGGGATTTATCTGAACCTGAATACTAAACTACCTTAACATATAGGGCCTGTAAAGTTTTAAAGACAAAAAGGAAGAACAGGGGATATCTATACCCGATTTTAATAGTAATTTTTACCATAATACCAAAAACAGATCTTTTTTAAGAATTCAACTCAAAAAAATATTTTTAAGTTCTTAAATCAGATGATTTTAGAGTTAAATAAAAGGAAAAATTTATTTTGTGGTTGCTATGAATAATTCAGGTTAATGGATATTCGACCTGATTACGCTAATTTAAAAACTGATGATGGAATCCAAAAAGTTGATCCAGAAGGTGTTCAAATTGGTGATGTTATTTTAATTAAACCTGGTGAAAAGGTTCCACTTGACGGAGAAGTGCTGGACGGCAGTTCAATGCTTGATACATCTGCCCTGACAGGGGAATCAGTTCCCCGTAAGGTAGAACCAGGTGAAGATGTTTTGGGAGGAATGATAAATAAAGATGGCTTATTAACTGTCAAAGTAAATAAAGAATACGGGCAGTCAACTGTAGCTAAGATACTTGATCTGGTAGAGAATGCCAGTGGGAAAAAAGCTCCAACTGAACAGTTTATTACAAAATTTGCCCGTTACTATACACCAGTAGTAGTTTATGCTGCCCTGGCTATAGCAGTATTACCACCACTATTTCTACCAGGAGCAGTCTTTGTGGATTGGTTCTATCGTGCCCTAATATTCCTGGTTATTTCATGTCCCTGTGCACTTGTGGTATCTATACCTCTAGGCTTTTTTGGGGGAATCGGAAGGGCTTCTCGTCAGGGAATACTGGTTAAAGGCGGAAACTACCTAGAGGCTTTGAATAATGTGACAGAAATTGTCTTTGATAAAACCGGTACTTTAACAAAGGGAGAATTCTCTGTTAGCAAAGTAGAGTCATATAATGGATTTAAAAAAAATGAGATCCTCGCTAAGGCTGCTTATGCTGAAAGCCATTCCACACATCCTATTGCAAAATCTATTCTGGAGGCCTACGAACAGGATATAGAAACTGACAAGATAGATGATTATCAGGAAATATCTGGTCATGGTATTAGGGCAGTAATTGATGACCAGGAAGTACTTGCAGGTAATATTAAATTGATGAATAAAGAGAATATTGACTGCCAGGAAGCAGATGAAGATGGTACCATTGTTTATTTAGCAATTGATAAAAAATATGCCGGCTATATTACTATAACTGATGAGATAAAAGCTGATACAGCGGAAGCTATTAAAGGTTTGAAAAAATTAGGTATTCGGAATTTAACAATGCTAACAGGTGATCGCAAGGCTGTTGCTGAGAGTGTTGCAGCTAGACTGGGACTTGATAATTACTATGCTGAGTTATTACCTGATCAGAAGGTTGAGAAGGTTGAAGAATTATTAACTAATAAAGATGAGAAAGATAAATTAATTTTTGTAGGTGATGGAATTAATGATGCACCTGTTTTGGCTCGTTCTGATATTGGTGTAGCAATGGGCGGTTTAGGTTCAGATGCAGCAATTGAAGCTGCTGATGTAGTTCTAATGACAGATGAACCATCTAAACTGATAACTGCTATTGAAACTGCTCGAAAAACAAGGAGAATTGTCTGGCAAAATATTATTGTTTCATTAGCTGTAAAAGGATTTTTTGTAGTCCTGGGAGCTTTGGGTATGGCAACTATATGGGAAGCAGTATTTGCCGATGTAGGTGTTGCTTTACTGGCTGTACTTAACGCCATGAGGATAAGTCGTAATGTATAATTAAGTGACCCTTAGAAATATTTTAAAAATTGATCATTAGAAAGATAGTGTAGACCGTGTAGGTTCCATATAACTTCAATCAATGTAGGGTTCCTTCGGATGTATTGTTGTAGTATGAGTAGAATCTTCAGGGTAAAAGCTACTTACCCTGAAGTTCTTCAATATAAGGAGTGATTTTATGCTAGAAAATACTTATGTAATAATATTGTCTATTATATACCTGAGCTTATGGAAAATAAAACAAATAAATCAGATTAGTTTGTGTCAAGCTTTTGTGGGAGACTTTTTCCTCACAAAGACAAAATCTTATATTTTCTTTATTTAAACCCATTTTTTGAGCTTAAATCTTAGTTAATATCAGCTTTTAGTTTTTAACTTTAAATTTAACTATTTTTAGACATACTTCTCCTGTAAATATCAAAATCTATTTAAACAGCTTAATTTATCGGGTTATTTGTCATTGGATCTGATATATTTTTTAATCCTTTAACCCAGTCCTGGCCTGATTTGGGACCTTTAAGAGCAGGCATTTTAGCTTTTAGCACTTCAGATTCTGATCTGGAATATTTTTTCTGCACATTATTATATACTTTTCTTAAGTCATCTGTTTTAAACTCCCAGTTAATCTTGTTTAAATGCTTTTCTAGGCTGTCATTTCTATCTGCTATTATTATCTTTGCTAAATTCCTGGCACCTTTTCTAGACCATCTCATACCTCGTTTTTTAAATCTATTAGCTAATACTTTGTCTATATTGGATTCCATTGCTCCCAGACCTCTTATCTCATCAGGTAAACCTAAATTCTTTTTCTTTTGCTCTTGCTTTTTATCTCGGATAAACCCCCAGTTTTTTAGGAGATATTTTTTGAGTTGGTCTACCTTCTTTTTATCTTTCTTTTTATGCCTGTACTGTCTTGCTTTCTTTAGATTTTCTCTTAGCTTATCTATATCACTTTCTTCTATATTTTCCAGTAATTTAGGAACAAACTCTGATCTACCAAGCTTTCTAAAAAACTTTTTGTTCAGGTGATATTCATCTAAAAATCTCACCTTTATCTGAGGTATATATTCACTACCTGTTGTTATCCATTCAGCTCCATCTCCACATAAAACTGAAATACTGCCATCACTGAAAGAGTAGTCTTCATACATCTCTGCTGCAGTTTCTTTCCAGAACTCTTCACTGCTAAATACTCCGCCATAATATTTTTTACCAGTTAAATTATATTCGTCACTCATAGGGTGTCTTTTTTCCCATCCCTGATAGCTCATCCCAAGCTTTAATTCACCTTTTTGTTTATCATCATTTTGAAGTGGTATATGAATACCATCTGCTTCTACAAAAAGGTGGTCTATTTCTTTTCTGTCTCCATTTTTATCATCTGGTATCAGTCCATCTCTAAAGAAATCAAGCTGTTTTGTTTCAGCTTCTTTACTAAGTTTTTCTCCTTCTCTCTGGACCCAGTTAAAAATGGCTGTATGACTGGCTGAAGCTTCTAAAATATTATCTATTTTATCTGCAGCCTTTCTATATGGAAGTTCCTGGACCAGGTCCAGCGCTATCTCTTTTAAAGCAGGAGACTGTCTTTCATTGGCAGGAATATTTAGATACTCATCCAGAAGAAATCTGAACTTATCATTGGAATCTTTGTAGTATCTTCTTTCGATAGTCACATCACCAAAGAGGGTGTCAATAGTTCTCTTTTTGATATCTTTAAGTTTAAATTTATCTTTATCTCGGCTATCCATGATAGCCTGATCAATTTTCTCTAAGATCTTTTTAAATCTTATTCTAGCCTCTTTACATACAATTCGAAAAATTTCTTTCTCTAAATCCTTGAAATTAGTTTTATTTTGTAATATTCTTAATTCAAGTTCCAAGGGGCCTCACTCCTTTCTTTAATTTTTTGTCCTTGTGAGGCTCCTTCTTTATTTATTTTAAAATTCCTGCCTATTTACATAAATCAATTCTTTAATCCCACTTTTATTTTACACTAACTTTTACTCCTGTTTCAATAATTTAATTAAGTCCGGTGAATAGTAGGGTGAAAGATTTTTTTGACGCTAGGGAAGAAATATAGTATAATATATTTGAACATCTACTCATACATTAAAAGTTTATTCTATTCTTTACTATTTTTATACAATACTAATGAAAACAGGGGGCAATCTGAAATATGAAAAAAAGATTTACAGCTATTCTTTTATTAATTGCATTTACAATAATTTACAAAAACTTTGTTCTGGGAGAGCGGCATTTGGAAAGCACAAGAGTTCCCAGAGGATCTATTTCTGTAAAAAAAGAACTTGATCTTAAGCGAAACTCAAAAGAAAATTCAGATTTTAGTTTGATTATAACGGAAAAGCGAAAAAATGCACTGGAGAGAAAGACCGATTTTGTTAAAATCAAAGACGAATTTAACCTCTCAGAGAATTCAGATCTTAATTTTGCAGAAAATCAGTTAGAATTTAATAATAAATTAGAATACATAGAAAAATTATATAAAGATAAAGACACAAAGTATAATATTGAAAGCTCCAGTCAGGGTTTTACTGAAGAATTAGTTAAAGAAAATAGTCGAAAGCCGGGCAGTAGAATTGGCTTAATTAATCAAATAAAAAAGCACAGAGTAGAAAACGGTGAAACTCTTTGGGATATTGCTCAAAAGCACAATGTGGATTTAGATACTTTAATTGGGGCAAACGATATTAATAATATTAATAAAATAAAACCCGGTCAAACGATTAAGGTTCTTCCAGTAAAAGGGATCTTATATAAAATAAGTCCGGGGGAGAATCTTTCATCTATTACTGATAAGTTTAATATAAGTTTAAACAAAATTATTGCCAGTAATTTAATTAATAATCCAAATAGGGTTCAACCTGGTGATACATTAATCTTACCTGGAGCAAAACCTGAATTTGGTTATCGTGATCGCCTTGAAAAAGTATTTACTAAACCAGTATATGCAAGAATCTCGTCTTATTTTGGTAGGAGATGGGGTAGAATGCATGAAGGTATTGATTATGCAGCTCCTTCAGGTTCGAAAGTGAAAGCATCAGGTGAAGGTAGAGTTGTATATAGTGGTTGGGCTAGAGGTTATGGTAAAACTATTATTATTGAACACCAAAAAGGAATGAGAACACTTTATGCACACAATTCTAAGTTGATAGTCAATACTGGAGATAGAGTTTCAAAAGGTGATTTAATAGCAAAATCCGGTAATACCGGTAATACAACAGGACCAAATGTGCATTTTGAGGTTCAGGTTAATGGAAGACCAGTTGATCCTTTATCATATATTTAAAAGGTTTACCTAAGGGTAAATCTTTTTATTTAAACAATATATGAATAATTGCTCAATCATTGTTGACAAAAATCGAATTCAATGGTATACTATATATGAACAATTATTCAATTAATCATATATTAAATTATAACTAGGGAGGATTATTATGCCAGAAAAAGCAGAAAATAAGAAAAAGAAATTTGAACTAGAAGGTTTGGCCTGTACTAATTGTGCAGGTAAGATTGAGAAAGAAGTTAATAATTTAGAGGATATAGAAAAGGTGAGTTTGAATTTTGCTACCAGCACGATTACTGTTGAAGGAGAGGGTGCTGATAATTCATTTGAAAATGAATTGCAAGAAATTGCAGATAGAATAGAACCTGGCTTAACTGTTAAGGAGTCTAGAAATAGACGAAAAAGAGCTAATCAAAAGTCTGATCACAACCAGGTCCATGAACATAATCACGAGGACGGTCGTGTAAATGATCACGAAGAGAGTCACGGACATGATCGCGATCATGGGGTTGACGATGAAAATTCTTATCTTAAAAAACGATTCTGGCCGGGAACAATAATTTTTGCTCTGGCAATAATTCTATTCGAACTACCATTTTTGGAAGTAGAATTGGGAAGTTTATCAATATATCTGGAATGGCTACTTTTTGGTTCCAGTTACCTGCTTATCGGTGGACCAGTATTAATGGCAGCTTTCAAAAATATAAAGCGAGGCCAGGTCTTTGATGAGAACTTCTTAATGAGTATAGCAACAATTGGAGCTTTTTCTATTCAGGAGTTTCCTGAAGGTGTAGCAGTAATGCTTTTCTACATGGTTGGTGAGATTTTCCAGGAAAGAGCAGTTGACCGTTCCAGACGCTCAATTAAAAAATTAATGGATATAAGACCTGATTATGCTAATTTAAAACTTGAAGATACAACAAAAGAGGTTGACCCTGAAGATGTTCAAATAGGTGATATAATAATTATAAAACCTGGTGAAAAAGTACCACTTGATGGAGAAGTGCTTGAAGGAAGTTCTATGGTGGATACTTCAGCTCTTACCGGGGAATCTGTTCCGCGTAAAGTTGAAACTGGTGATGAAATTTTGAGTGGAACAATTAACAAAGATGGTTTATTAACAGTAGAAGTGACAAAAGAATATGGTCAGTCAACAGTATCTAAGATTTTGGAACTTGTGGAAAATGCCAGTGGGAAAAAAGCACCAACTGAGAAGTTTATTACTAAATTTGCCCGTTATTATACACCGGTTGTAGTCTATTCGGCTCTGGCTATTGCGGTCTTACCGCCACTATTTTTACAGGGAGCAGCCTTTGCAGACTGGTTTTATCGAGCTCTTATCTTTTTAGTTATTTCCTGCCCCTGTGCACTTGTAGTATCCATTCCGTTAGGATTTTTTGGAGGAATAGGTCGAGCATCGCGACAGGGTGTTCTGGTTAAAGGTGGTAATTATCTGGAAGCACTGAATAATGTCAGTCAAATAGTATTTGATAAAACTGGAACTTTAACTAAAGGAGAATTTGCTGTAAGTAAGGTGGAATCATATAACGGCTTTAATAATGAGCGGATTTTAACTATGGCTGCTTATGCTGAAAGTCATTCCACCCACCCGATAGCAAAGTCCATTGTCGAAGCGTTTGACCAGAAAATTGATAATCAAAGAATAAAAGATTATCAGGAAATTTCTGGACACGGGATTAAAGCTGTGGTTGATGACAAAGAAATTCTGGCAGGTAATATCAAATTAATGAATAAAAATAACATTGAATATCAGGAAGTTGATGCAGATGGAACAATTGTTTATCTAGCGATTGAAAATAAATACGCAGGTTATATAACAATTACGGATGAATTAAAAGAGGATTCGATAAAGGCAATTAAGGGTTTAAAAGAATTAGGTATTAAGCAATTAACTATGTTAACTGGTGATCGGGAGGCAGTTGCCGGGAGAGTAGCCCAGCGGCTTGGCTTAGATAATTATTATTCTGAACTTCTACCGGATCAGAAGGTAGATGAAATTGAAGAATTACTTGGCAGACAGAAAGAAAATGATAAACTTATCTTTGTAGGAGATGGAATCAATGATGCACCTGTTCTGGCTCGCTCTGATATAGGTGTTGCTATGGGAGGACTTGGTTCAGATGCAGCTATTGAGGCGGCAGATGTTGTCTTAATGACAGATGAGCCTTCAAAATTAATTACTGCTATTAATACTGCCCGGAGAACAAGAAAAATTGTCTGGCAGAACATTATTCTGGCCTTAGGTGTAAAAGGTATAGTACTTATAATGGGTGCTGTGGGTTTAGCAACCATGTGGGGAGCAGTCTTTGCCGATGTAGGTGTGGCATTAATTGCTGTCTTTAATGCTATGAGAATTAGCCGTAATGTTTAATTAAGCAAGTAAAAAATCCCTCTGAAGCTTAAAAATAATTTCATCAGAAATATGTTTGGATAAAATCTTCAGGGGGAAATCATTTATAAGGCTGTGGGGGGATTATAATGAAATATTATGATATCTTTTCTTATCTATATGATCTACTAGCACCTGACTGGTATTATCACAAGCCGCGAAAATTTGCTATTGAAAAACTGGATTTTAAAAAAACAGTAATATAATAGTTTTACCCTGTGGAACTGGACAAAGTTTTAAATATCTTAAAAATCAGTTGAAAAGTAATGGTTTAATAATTGGTATTGATTATTCTGAAGGAATGTTGACAAAAGCCAGAAAAAAAATTAGAAAAAAAGGTTGGGATAATATAATAACTTTACATGAAGATGCTGCTAGATTTAATAAATCTGATATTGCATCTATTTCAGAAGAAGAATTAAATATTGATGCTATCTATCTCGAATTGGGTTTATCAGCTATGCCTGAATGGCAAAAAGTTATTGATAAAAGTCTTTCGCTTGTAAGGGTTGGCGGTAAAATTGTTATTATGGATTGGTATATGGAAGAACTCAATTTATGGGGCCGTTTTATAGACTTAATTGGTAATGCTGATGTTACTAGACCAACCTGGGAGTATTTAAAAAGCAGAAAAGAAGTGAAAGATTTTAATTTAAATCACAGTTTTAAAAATGGCGGTGTCTTTGTTGCTTCAGGATATAAAGTTTAACCCCAATAATTGCTGCTGTATAATTTAGATTAAAGTAAATGCCTTCTATTAGAAATTAATCTATGTTAAAATAAATATAAGGTGCTAGTTTTGATTTGGGGGAGATGATTTAATGGCAAAAGACAAAAATTTTTGTGATATGTGTGAAGTGTTTGACCCGGATGAGCAGGTTGTAAATTTAATGAAAGACCGTAAACTTCAAGAAAATATTGTTTATCAGCTTTCAGAACTATTTAAGACCATAGGAGATCCAACACGGATAAATATTTTATATGCTTTAAAAGATAGGGAGTTATGTGTTTGTGATTTGTCTGAAATACTGGAAATGAGTTCTTCTGCAATATCTCATCAATTAAGAGTTCTTAGGAACAATAACCTAGTTAAATATCGAAAGGAAGGTAGGTCTGTTTATTACTCTCTGGATGATAATCATGTTTTATGTTTGTTTGGACAGGGTTTGAATCACGTTTTAGAGGATTAATATTTTTATCTTTAGATGTAGTTTATAAAAATTAAACTTACTGGATTTTTCAGAAACAATGCATTTTATTATTGAACTAGAAATTTGGGTTGGATGGTTCACCCTCAGGGAAACTTCATTTTGTTCAGTCAATGATGGAGCTTTTCTGGGGGTTTTTGTTTTTATAACTATGGCTTTGTGATTTAATAGAAATAGAAAGTAATAAGTGGAGGATTTAAAAATAGATTGGGAAGATTTTAGAGATGAATATTCCGATAATATGAGTTTCAAAAGCAATGCTAATGTATATTTGCAAAAAAATAAAACAGATCCCAAAATAGGACCTGTTCTTTATAAGATCTATGATCAAGGAGGATTAAATATTTTTATTAATCTCTGCTTTTTCTCTAATGTTTTTCACATATTGACTAATCTTTTTATTTCTTTTTTGTTGTTTTAACAGTTCTTCTATTTGAGATTTAACTTTTTCTAAAGGTTGTGTGTTGTCACCTTTAGTAAATTGATCTTTATTTTTTTCATAAAACTGCTTAATTTCACTTGAAGTGACATTAACATCAGAAACTACTTTTTCTTCAATTAGTTTATTTACCTTTAACTGTGGATTCTTTAAAAACTGCTGTTTGTAATCTTTTTCATTTTTATAGCCTTGATTTTTAAGAATTGATAGGTACTTTTCCTGATTTAAGTTATTATTTTTTATAATTCTTTTCTTCTGCTGCTGATAAAGCTCCTCTTTTTCCTTCTGACTGAGCGTAATACCTACATTTTCAGCTTTTTGCTGTAATAAAATGTTATTAATTAAGTTATCAAGCTGCTGCTTCTGATATTCTTTAAGAACTTTTTTACCACTTTCAGTGCTTGTTAAAGTCTTAAGAAATTGTTGATCAATCTGATTTATTTTCATTAGCAGCTGATTTGTACTTGCTTTTTGAGCTAATTCTTTACTAGTTATTTTTTCCCCATTAACTTTAGCAACAATATTTGATTCCATTTTATCTTTCAAATTTGGATCTGCTGGCTGTTTAGAATTCAGATTTACATCTTGAGCAAAAACTGTGACTGGTAGAATAAGAACAATGATTAGCAAAGAAGATAAAATTCTCTTTTTCATATTCAAACAACTCCTTTTAAAATTATAAAATAGGATAAGAATTTCAAAGTCATTGACCAAAATATTAGTTTGCCACTTTTAACTGATAAATACTAACTTCATCTTTTCTATTAAAAGTATAATAATTGGTTATTAAAATTTGGTTAAAACGAAATAATTATTAGATTAAAAAATGGGGAAACTCACTTATAGATGTTTATTGAATTAAATTACTTTATTTGTTATGATTACTTTCGTAAGTGTTAAAATCGTGGTGTAAAAAATTACTTATGATAGGAAAAAATATATTCAAGCTAACTAAAGAACTAGTTACGCTAACAAACATATATCGAAAGGATGAAAAATTTAATGGCAAAAAAAGATAAAAAATTATATTTTAACCTTAAGAATTTGCTTCTTTATTTTGCGTTATTTGTTTCAATTTCAATTTTTTCAATGTATTATATTAATAGAATCTATTCCCAAGGCAGTAATCTTGATGTATTTTTTTCTTTTCCTGCAGCAGTCATTACATCATTAATTGGATTACTATTTTTTTATTATATTTTTGATGCTTCGAGGTTATATTTTGTTTTAAAAACTTTAAATGCTGAAATTTCTTTTTGGAATGTTTATAAGTTAGTATTTATCAATTTCTTCATCTCAAATATTACTCCACTGGCTACCGGTGGTGGTTTTGCTCAGGTATATTTTTTGCAAAAAAAAGGTATACCATTGGGGAAATCTTCAGCAGCTGCTTTAATTAGAACCTTATTATCAGCAACCATGCTTTTTTTGAGTGTTCCTTTTATAATCATCAGGAATAAGTCAATGCTTAATTTGCTTCCTTCAAACTATGTTTTTATTTATTTGGTAATTTTTTTAGCTCTTTATGTTTTTGTTTTTTATCTTTTGATTTTCAAAGTTAGATTAATCATGAAAATCATCTATAAGTTCTTATATTTTCTAAAATCTAAACATCTTCTTAATAAAAAAAGATTTAGGAGAATTGTAAGATACATTTTTAAACACCTTGAACTCTTTTCAGAAGACCTTGCTTTTTTTATTCAGGGTAAGAAAATTTTTGTATTTTTATCTTTATTATTTACAGTTATATTTTTATTAACTGAATTCTCATTTTCATTTTTGATACTTCAAGGGCTGGGCTATAACGACACATCTTTTTTCCAGATACTAATCTTTCAGATTTTGGTTGTTTTTATTATGTATTTTGCTCCTACACCAGGAGCTGCCGGAATTGCAGAGGGCGGTTATTCACTTCTTTTTTCTAGATTTGTCAATCAAAGTGATCTTTTCCCCTTATTATTTTACTGGAGATTCTTTAGTAAATATGTTGGCATTTTAATAGGTGTCTTTGTATTTTTTTATTTAATCATTAGAGGTGGGATAGAAGTTGAAGAGTAGAGGTAAACTATATATATTAATTTTCATTATAATTATATTAGTTTTAATTAGCTATAAAATATATGCACCTTTTACTATTCAGGATTTTAAGTCAGTTAATGTTAGAAACATGAATACTATTAGAGAGAAAATAAAAAATAATGGGTATAGTTTTGCAGTAGTTGGAAATATAGAAAATTCAATTGCAATTTTTGATAATCGAATCCTGGAAAAAACAAAGCAAAATAACATTGATTTTATAATTTCTTCAGGAAATAACGTTCGAGATGGTGATGAAAGTAAATATAGAGTTTTTTATAGAACCTTAGAAAAACTAAAAACACCTTTTTTAACTGCAGTTGGCAAAAGAGAAATAACTGATGGAGGAAGTGATAATTTTTATAAGTATTTTGGTCCTTTTTATTATTCTTTTCAAATAGATGATTCATATTTTATATTTTTGGATACTACAGAGAATACCAATTTAAACTGGCAGCAGCAGTGGTTAAGGAATGAACTTAAAGAAGCTGCAGCTTATCAGAAAAAGTTTGTAATAATGAATAAAACACCAATTAAAGTTGATACAGAATATTTAATAGATGACAGTATAAAATATATAGGTGATCAACAATTAAGGAATTTTTATCAAGATATCTTTGCAGAATATGATATTGATGCTGTTTTTTCTTCTAATCTGGAAATTTTTCATCAGCAAGAAATTAAGGGAGTTGATTATTATATAAGTGGTGGTGCTGGAGGCGAACTTATCTTTGATAACGATAAGAGTTTTTATCACTATCTTTTAGTAAATGTAAATCAAGATGGGATAAAAGTTAAGGTAGAGCGTTTAGAAAACAACCCGGGTTTACCCTCAAAGTTATTAGTAAATATTTGGGTTGCAGTGCAGTCTTTCTTTTATGCTAATTATATCAATATTTTATTAGTATTATTCATTGCGTTAACAGTATTTTATATAATTCATAGAGAAATTAACAAAGAAGTCAATTACTACCGTGATTTTGCTTATGCTGAGAATGAATACAAAAATGAAAATTTAAAAATCGCGATGTTTACCAATAATTATTTTCCGGTGATTGGTGGAGTCCCGATTTCAATTCAGCGCTTGTCTAAATCATTGAGAAAAAGAGGCCATGAAGTTAAAATTTTTGCTCCAGAATATAAGAATAAAAGTCAAAATGAAGATGAAGAAGATATTATCCGCTGTAATTCTATTTATTATTACGAAGAAGCAGGGCTCGAATTTCCGGTCACTAATATTTATTCACCACAGATAAAGAAAGATTTCCAGGCTGAAGATTTTGATTTAGTTCATGCCCATCATCCTTTTTGGCTGGGAAATAAAGGTAGAAAATTAGCAGAGAAGTTTAGTCTACCGCTGGCTTTTACTTACCACACCCGTTTGGAGAAATACGCTCATTATGTTCCTAATATATTGTTTATGCGTAAATTTTTTGCAAATCGATTATCTCATTTTCTAATTAAGAATTTTTCGAACAAAACAGATGCAGTATTTGCTCCAACTGAATCAACAAAAGAATATTTGCGCAATGTTGGGGTCAGTAGATATATTAAGGTGATGCCAACCGGTATTGATTTTGACTATTATAATTGTGATGAGGATAAAATAGAGAAACTTAGAGAAAAACTTATTGGAGATTCTGAACACTTATTAATTTCAGTTTCTAGATTGTCGAAGGAGAAAAACTTATATTTCTTGTTAGATGGGATAAAAAGATTAAAAGAAAGAACTGAGCTGAAATTTAAACTAATTATTATCGGCAGTGGCTCAGAAAAAGAAAATATTGTGCAGTTTATTCAGAATAACAGTTTAGAAAATTATATTGAACTGATTGGTGCGGTTGACTTTAGAGAAATGGCTAAGTATTATCTGGCTTCAGATTTATTTGTCTTTGCCTCAACTACTGAAACTCAGGGGATGGTTCTGCTGGAAGCTATGGCTGCTAAAAATCCTGTGGTTGCTGTTAAATCAAGTGGTATTGATGATGTTATTGAAAATGGGGTTAATGGTTATAAAACTGAAGAAAAACTTGATAAGTGGACCAGCCGAATAGAAGAGTTACTAACTGACAGACAAAAACATGATGAGTTTTCTCAAAATGCATTTAAAACAGCAAAAAGTTATTCGATTGAAAAAATGGCTGAAGAGGCCGAAGAACTTTATTATAAAATTATACAGCTTAAAAAAGATTATTAATTAAATTAAGTATATTATCTGAGGAGGATTTAGTTGAAACAGCTATTTTTAGAGTTTATTTTAATGGCAATTTTTATTATAATTTCAGGAACTTATTTATCAAAATTTGGAGATATAATTGCTGATAAAAGTGGTCTGGGGCAGGCTTTTATCGGTGGAATTTTAATTGCAATGGCAACTTCACTACCGGAACTGGTGACTAGTATCAGTTCAGCTCTTGTTGGAGCTCCAGATATTGCAGTTGGTAACGCTTTTGACAGTAACACATTTAATCTTGTCATCTTAGCCTTTGCTGATCTACTTCAGGGAAAAGGCCCATTACTACTTCGAGTTAACTACAGCCACATTCTTTCTGGTCTGGTAGGTGTTTTACTTTCAGCTTTAGTAGTTTTCAGCCTTATCTTATCCCATTTTATGAATTTCAATTTGAGTATTTTTGGTGTGGGAGTAGATAGTATAACATTACTTATTACATATATTATTAGTGTGAGAATGATCTATCGTTATGATCAGAAAAATCCACTTGATCCAGATGACCCTGTAAAAGAAGACCCCAATCCTGATTATACTTTAAATAAAGCCTTAATGGGTTTTGCAATTTGTGCAGTTGTAATTGTTTTTAGCGGCTATCGATTAACCATTACTGCTGATCAAATATCAACGCTGACCGGAATCGATCAGAGTTTTATTGGTTCAATTATGGTAGCGGCGGCAACTTCACTGCCGGAGCTTGTTGCAACAATTTCGGCTATTAAGATTGGTGCCTATAATATGGCAGTTGGAAATGTCTTTGGCAGCAACATTTTCAATATGACAGTAATTTTCTTTGCCGATCTATTTTACCGTCAGGGAGTTCTTTTGCAGGATGCTAAGATAGTTCATATTTTAACTGCAACAGTAGGTATAGTAATGGCTACAATTATTTTAATTGGTTTATTTTATCGCTCACGGCGTTCTTTTATGTGGATGGGCTGGGATGCGATTGCAGCTGCAGCAGTTTATTTTGCAGGTGTTTATCTTCTTTTTCAGTTGGGACTGAATGTGATTTAGTAATAACATTATTAGTAGACTTGTATCCAAAACTTACTGGACTTATGAGAAAAACTAAAAACCCACTCCATAAAAGGAGTGGGTACAAAAAGAGGAGAGAATTATCAAGTACAAAAATCTATATTATAGCTGCATTTTATGCAGCTTCAAAAAGGGGATCAAATTTATGCTTTCATTCTATCTATAATAATATCAGCAAATTATTAAAACTCTTTTAAAGCAAAATTAAAAGAAAATTAGATTTATGGTCCTGCAGAAAGTCCTAACTTAGACTATTTTCTATTATTTGATCTGTTATTTCAATTTCTTATACCTTTAGAGGTGTCTGAATTATTGAATGTTCCTTGGAAATTAAAATGATTTTCTTCGATTGTTTCTAATTGACTATCAGTTAATATAGACTCAATATTTTTTTGATACTCAATTCTTTTTTCATTTATTTTGCTTAAAACCTGTTCTAGTTTATCTTCAACTTCTCTAATCTCTGAATCACTTGCTCCACGAAACTCAAGATCTCTAATCTCACGAATTAAACTTTTCAATTCATTTCTTAACTCTTCAGTATCATTATAAAATTCATCTTTAAATCCCATTATTTTTTCTATTTGGTAATCAGTTAACAATTCTATTGTTTTTTCTACTTGATGATCAAGTAACTTAACTATTTTTTTTACTTGATCATCAGTTAAAGACTCTAATATTTTTTCTATTTGATAATCAGTTAATTCAACTGATTTATAACCAACACCTTCACTTGTTGCTTGAGAATTATGGTTTTTGACATCAGAATTTATTCTAAGTCCTTGGGCAAAACTAACTCCAGTCAAAATTACTGTTATAAAGCCAATGAACAATGAAACTTTTAATATTTCTTTCATTTGATATCCCTCCTAATTTACTTTAATTTTTTAAATCATAGTGAGCCTCCCCCAATTTGTAGGACACTGAGTTAAGATATATAATAAACTCAGGAGGTGCCCAAAATGGGAAAAAGAAGAAGTTACACTGAAGAATTCAAAAGAGACGCTGTTGAACTCAGTCTCAACTCTGATAAATCTGTTAAAGAAATTGCTGAAGATCTAGGTATTAATTATGGTAATCTCAATCGCTGGCGTAGAGAATATAGAAATAAAGGAAAACATGCCTTTCCTGGTAACGGTAACCAGAAATTAACACCCGAACAGCAAAAAATAAAAGAGCTTGAAGATGAACTTAGAGAAACTAAATTAGAACGTGATATATTAAAAAAAGCAGTGGGCATCTTTTCGAAAAAACCGAAGTAATATACGGTTTTATCCGGGACCACAGAGATCAATTTCCTGTGACGAAAATGTGCCAGGTATTAGCAGTTTCCCGGTCAGGTTTCTATGATTGGCTAGATAGAGAATTCAGTCAAAGAGAAATTGAAAATAAGAAACTGAAACTAGAAATAGCTAAAATATACTGGCAGCATAGCGGCCGCTATGGAAGTCCAAGAATACATCGTCAGCTGGTAAAAGAAGGCCATAACTGTAATATAAAAAGAGTTGTGAGACTGATGAAATTAATGGGTCTTAGAGCAATTCAGAAAAAGAAATTCAAAAAGACAACTGATTCAAATCATAACTTACCGCTAAAAGAGAATTTGCTTAATAGAAATTTTGATGTATCTAAGCCTAACAAAGTTTGGGCTTCAGATATTACGTATATACCCACAGCTGAAGGCTGGCTTTACCTAGCTGTAGTAATAGATCTTTATTCACGAAAAGTAGTTGGCTGGTCCATCAATAAACGAATGACCAGACAGCTTGTGATAGATACTTTAAACATGGGAATTAAAAATAGAAATCCTAAAAAAGGCTTGATATTTCATTCTGATAGAGGCAGCCAGTATGCAAGTCATGATTTCCAGAAAGAGCTATGGAAAAATGGTATAAGATCATCAATGAGCCGCAAAGGAGACTGCTGGGATAATGCAGTGGCAGAAAGTTTCTTCTCCACAATAAAAACAGAATTAATTTATCAAAATAATTATAGAACTAGACAACAAGCAAGACAAGATATTTTCGAATATATAGCTGTTTATTACAACAGAATCAGAATGCATTCTACATTAAATTATAAAAGTCCAGAAGACTACGAAAACGAGAGAAAACTATCTAAACTATGTGTCTAATTTAATGGGGGAACCTCATAGTTTAATTATAGGAATAAAACTTTAAAAAATGATAAATTTATGCTTATATTTTAATTAATTTCTGAATAAGTACTGGTCGTTTTGACATCTGAAAAAATAAACTATTTTTAAATAAAAAACCCCTCTGGGGAGAGGGATAAAAATACCAAAGGAGGAAATTATCTAGTTCAATAATTTATATAGTATCTGTCTTTGTCACAGCTCCAAAATGGGGGACTTTAATTCACTTAATTATTCTATTTATAATAATAACAGGAAGATATTAGACCTTAATTAACTACAAATTAAAAACTTATTAAATAAAGGATATTGAAAATAGAAAAAGTGTTAAAAACCTCTGCACATATCTATAAGTGCGGATAATTATAACGGAGGTGTTATATTGCCATTCACCGAGATGAGCACAGGCCAAAACTGCCTGATTATCCGCCGATCTCTATTTTTTATTTTGCTGATAAACAGTTCAATACCGGGATTAAAGAGGTTAATATTGAGGGAAGTAGGGTTAAAATATATGATAAAGAAAAAACAATCTGTGACTGTATCAGACTGAGAAATAAAGTAGGTACTGATGTTGTAAAAGAGGCTATGCAGAACTATTTAGAGAGGAAAGATAAGAACATCTCCAAACTATTTAGGTATGCAGAAGTTACAGAGGTAAAGAATATCGTGAAAAGATATCTGGAGGTACTTGTATGAAGGATGTATTAGAAAATGAAGATACCTGGAGCAGCAGATTATAAGTAAAACTATAAATTAATCTAAAAGCAGACCGTAATCAATTTGATTACGGTTTATTTAACATTGTAAAATAGTTCTTCATGTTAAGTCTTACCTTTTATAAAATAATCACCTGACAGACTATTTTTTGCTCATAATCCAAAATTTTTGTCTAATACGATATTTTTTATATCGATTTTACTGAAAATGTTGCTTTTTATCACTAATAGTTGTATAATTTAATCAGTGGAGGTGATCAAATGAAGGAGAGAATGCTGCGTCTGCAGCAGGTACAACTGAATAATTTTAAGAATGTTAGGCAGGGTCAGATTGATTTCAACAGTTATAAAAGTGAAGACTTTTTTTCTAAAACATCAGATGTGCTGGGAATATACGGCCAGAATGGTTCTGGTAAAACCGCTTTTATTGAAGCTTTGTGGATACTGAAACTGGTCCTGCTTGGAGAATCTCTGCCTGGAGATATTAAAGATTATATATACCAGGGCGAGAAAGAAGCTGCTATTAATACTGTTTTTTCTATGTCTTTGGGGGAAGATAAATACCAACTCTTTTATGAAATGGTAATTGAAAGAAGAGAAAATGCTGTTCCAGTAATTATCAAAGAAGATCTATCATATAAAAAGCTTGAAGAAGATGGCTGGACATATAAGAGAGGGATAATAACTCATAACCTTGATGAGAAAGAGCAGTTGTTAAGTCCCCAGAAGAATTACAATTTGCTCACTAAGAACAATAAAGATGCTAAAGTGGACCTTAAAGTGGCCAAGGAGCTTGCGAAGAAGGATGAAACATCTTTTATTTTTTCTAGTGAGATGGATCATATTTATAAGGGTAATGAAGCCTTTAACGAATTTGCTGAGATTATTATGGAGATTAAACAGTATGCTCGAATGAACCTGTTTGTGATCAGAAATTCTCGTTCAGGTATGATCAATGCCAATCTAATTATACCTTTTTGTTTTCAATTTAGTGATTCAGAGAGAATAGAAGGTGGAGATCTGGCAATAGCTCTGTCTGAGCCGACAACAGTTCCTGAGCGGGTCCTCTCTACTGTTAAAAATGTTATCGAGAACTTAAACATTGTCTTAAAAGAGATAATTCCAGAGCTAACAATTAAAATTAAAGAGTATGGAGAAGAATTGGATGAGAACGGTGATCCAGTAATAAAAGTAGAGCTGCTGGCAGAAAGAGGAGAGATTAAGATCCCTCTTAGATATGAATCAGATGGTATTAAAAAGATCATATCTATCTTGAGTGCAATGATTGCGATGTACAATAAGCCGGGTATTTGTCTGGCTGTTGATGAGCTTGATGCTGGTATATTTGAATATCTTTTAGGTGAAATTCTGGAGATCATACAGGATAGAGCTAAGGGGCAGTTGGTCTTTACTTCTCATAACCTAAGACCACTGGAGAAACTTAATAAAGAGTCACTTATTTTTACAACTACTAATCCTCAGAATCGATATATTAGATTTACTAATGTTAAGGAAACCAATAATCTAAGAAGCTTCTATTATCGTGGAATTAAGTTAGGTGGACAGGACGAGGAAGTTTATGAGAGAACAAATGAATACAAAATAGCCAGAGCTTTTAGGGCTGCTGGTAGAGTTGATGCTGATGACTAGAAAATTAATTCTATTCTTAGTAGAAGGTATAACGGAGGAAATATCTTTTGGTCTTATTTTTTCTGAGATATTTGAGGATAAAGAGATTGAATTTCAAATTGCTCGTGGAGATATAACTACCAGGAATGGAGTTAATTCTCGTAATGTGATAGAAGTAATCAATGAAGAAGTATTATCTTTTTTGGACAAAGAACATTATAATAAAGGGGATATTTTAGAAATTATTCATTTATTGGATACTGACGGAGCATATATCAGTGAAGATTTGATCGAAAAACATGATAGGGATAAGAATTACTATTATGTTGATAAGTTATGTACCAGACATCCTGAAAACACAAAGAAAAGAAATGATAAAAAAAGCAGCATCATGGATAGACTGAGTAGGCATTTTAAAATAAATGGTATTCCATATAACGCTTACTACTTATCCTGTAATTTAGAACATGTGCTTCACAATGATGCAAATATTGATGATAATCTAAAAGTAGAAAAAGCTGAAGAGTTTAGTGATAGCTATTTTGAAAAGAAATTTGAGTTTTTGGATTTTATTAGAACTAATAGTTTTGCTGTCGAAGGTGAATATGAAGAAACTTGGGAGTTTATTAAGCAGGGAAGTAACTCCTTAAATAGATATAGTAATTTACACCTTGTTTTTGAAGATCTTTAGCATTTTAAAAGGGTTTTTCCCTATTAGCAATCTCAAAAATTACACACAATTTCTAGCGGGACCACGTCTTAATTATGAATTTCAAATCGACGTTCGACGCCCCACCCCCTAGAGCATAACTGAATACTTAAAGACATTGAGCTGTCTGGACAGTCTCTTAACTGAGGCTGTTCAGGCAGCTCTTTTTTTATGTCTAAATTTAAGGAGGTGAGAGTAGATAAGGGAGTGGGTTAGTCCAAAATAAGGAAAGGGAGGTGAATCAGATGGCTTCTAAGACACTTGTTATCCTACTGCTTGGTGCTTTAGCCTGGCAGAGTTTGTTTAGTGGAAATGTTCTTATGGCTTTGTTCTTTATTCTCTTTGATCTTTACCTAATATCTGAGTAACAGCTGTTTAAGATGAAAGTCAAAATAAAACTACAATATGGAGGTAATAACTATGTTTAAAGAAGAAAATAATGTTGAGACTGTTCTAAGATTGAGAGAAATGCTGGTAAGAGCAATGATGGCGGAGAATGATGTAATGCAGGAGCTGGTCTTAAGTAAGCTGGAAGAGCTGGATCTCAAGAGAAAAGATGAGCTCAAACATGCTGGGAAGATTATTGATTCTAAAAGTGGTGATAATGCAATTAAGAAGCTTGCTCAGACGGCTGAGAATGGCGTTAAAAAGGCAGCTGGACTGGCATCTACTGGAACCAGGAATGTTGCTAAAGTCACTGGGATGGCTGCTTCAAAGGTCGATAGAGCTGCCCTGAAGGCGATTGAGAAGTCGGTTATCGGCGCCAATTCTACCCGGCTTAAATCGGAGAGTGTTTTATCAGGATTAAAGGATGCATTTATGGAAGGCTGGAATAATGCTTAGAATTAAACTCAGGGGACTGTCAGTGAGAGCTGATGGTCTCTTTTTTTATTTGGAGGTGAAAATTATGCAGATAAATGGTGTGCCGAGTGATGAGTGGAGGATAAAAAGAGCTTTAGGACCCTATGCTGAGCCAATGGATGAGGATGAGCTGGAGAGAGCAACAAGACTGCTGCAGGAAAAGAAAAAAAGAGCTGCAGTTTTAAGCAGTGATGATCAGGAATTTAAGATGCCGTTTTAGATGAATACTAAAAACATAAAGGAGATGAGAGTAATGGTAAATATTCAGAAGTTTAGTCTAAGAATTGTCAAGGAGTCAGGTGGAAGGTATGACATTGATAAGTACGTGAGAAACCCTTTTCAGGCAAGGGATCTCTTTGTAGAAGTAGTTGAACTTGATAGGAGAGCAGAAGAAGTCTTTGCTATCGCTACCCTTGACGTTAAGAACAAGGTAACAGGGGTATTTGAGGTTTCTACAGGTACATTGACCTCAAGTCTAGTTACTCCCAGAGAGGTCTTTAAACGGGCAATATTGCAGAATGGAGCGGGTATAGTTTTGGCTCACAATCATCCTTCTGGTGTGGCGGATGCAAGTAGTGATGATATCTCAATTACTAAAAAGCTGCAGAAGGCCGGTAAGATAATGGGGATCAATGTTGTGGACCACATTATTATCGGCAGTAGAGATAACTTTATCAGTATGCAGGAAGAGAATCTGATGAAAGACTGAATCAGCAAAAGTTAATAATAGTTAATTAACCTGGCCGGCGCCGGGATTTTTTTATGTCTAAAAAGCAGATAAAGGAGGTGATTAAGATGTATGTAAAGCAATGTCCTGAGTGTAAGAAGAAGTCCTACAGCTCCTGTAAAAAGAGTGAATGGAACTGTCCTCACTGTGACCATGATCTAAGTGTTGAAGAAGCTCAAAGACCAAAAGAAGACTAAATATAATGGGAGGCCTGGATTAAATCTGGGTCTCCTTAAATTAAGAGGAGGAATAAAAATGAGTGCAAATAGTAAAGTTGTTGATATTAATAGAAAGAAAAAGGAACTGATTACTTTTACTGAAGAGGAGTTAGAAACTCTGAGACGAACTGTTGCCGGAGATGCAACCAGTGATGAGTTTAAGATGTTTATCTATCTGGCTAAAAACTATGGACTTGATCCTTTCAATAAGGAAATATTTTTCTGGAAGAAAGATGGTAAGCCAACAATTATGACTTCTAGAGATGGTTATCTAAAGATAGCTGATAGGCATCCCCAGTATGATGGGCTGGTTTCAGATGTAGTTAGAGAAAATGATAAGTTTAGACGAAAAGAAATTGGAATTAATCATCAATATGGGACCAACCGCGGACAAATTGTCGGTAGTTACGCTTTAGTTTATAGAAAGGACAGAAGCTATCCCGTTTATGTCTTTGCTCCCTTTGAAGAATACAGGTCAGATACTAAGGTCTGGAAGCAGTATCCTTCAGCTATGATTCTTAAAGTAGCTGAATCAATGGCTTTAAAGAGAGCTTTTAGTGTTTCTGGGCTTGTTTCCAGGGAAGAAATGGCTGTACAGCAGCAGAATGATTATAACTTTGATGATATTCCATTCAGCCAGGTACAGGGCAAGAAGAATAAAGGTAAGACTCAAAAAGATGAAACTTTGAAAAACGATCAAGTTACCTCTCTAACTGAAAGAGAGCTTGCTATCAAAGAAATAGTTGGTGATGATCCTAAGCTGAAAGAGGATCTTTATAATTACCTCAGACATGTCAAAAGAGAAAAAGGTATAGGCAGCGGCAAGAAAATATCGATCAACAGCTTGAGTAAGGATCAGTTTGAGCAGTTGAAGTCTATCTTAAATACATTTAGCAGGTTAAGTGCTCAGGAAAGGAAGGAAATCTCATGAATAAACTAACCATATCCGCTGTATTGATGGCAGTACTGCTTCTGACAGCGGCAATTTTAGCTCAGACAGGTCCAGATGATATTATTGATAGTTACAGCTGGAATGAGGTTTATGTGGTAAAGCGAGGTGATACCCTCTGGGAGATAGCAGAAGCGATTAACTCTGACCTTGACCCGCGGCTGATTGTAGCAGCCATTAAAAAGGTCAATGAGATTGAGACAATGATCAGAGTTAATCAGAAGATTGTGATTCCAGAAAAGTAGACTAAGAACGGGTTGAATCTCTCAGAAATCTTTTCTGATTCAAAACTATGATTTAATAATATCACTGGAGCGACTAATCTTCAAAAATAATCCTGCAGTCTTCATTGTGAATAAAGCTAAATCACGATGGAGGCTGCTTATATTTTAATTCAGTCTATATGGCTTTAAATGCTTGTTTTGAGGGCGTTTATCTGTTAACATACAAATAGTCAGATAAGGTAAAAACAAGTGTATATGGCTCTCTGATATCCTTTAGAGGGGACTATTCCAGTGTGTTGGTGTATGTGTAAGATAAAGTGAATATAGTTGGTTATACCGCTCTTTTTCTACAATTTACGACAATAATAACTGCTGCAGCAATAAAGGAAAATTAAAGAATTTCTTGAAGTATAAATAGTAATAGGTAAAATATTTTCTTGCTGGTGACAATATGGTGTCAGAGTAGTGAGCTACAATTAATTAAAGGGGATGAAAAATAATGAGAAGAAAACTGGGATTAAGTCTTGCTTTAATATTTGTGTTGGTCTTTACTTTTTCAATTCAGGCTGCTGGACCAGAAGATATATTCCTTGATTCTGAAGCTGCTCAAGAGGTTATAAAGGAGCAAGCAACAGAAGACTGGGAAGATGATTTTGAAATGGTTAAATACCAGATTGATAACCAGACTGCAGCCTATAACTGGCTTATAAAAGTAGAGGATCATATTGACTTATTGAAACTGGCTAAAGAAAAATGGGACACCGATTATGAAATGATTAAGTACGAATATGAAAACCAGGTAGCTGCCTATAACTGGGTTAAATCTCAAGACGAACATCCAGAAATTATGGCTGCTGCAAAAGAAAAATGGGGACTTGACTATGAAATGGTCAAATATGAATATGAAAATCAGGTAGAAGCTTATGAGAGTATAAATTAAACTTTATAATATATTAATAAATGAGAACTTAACTATTCTAGGAGGAATTGTAAATGTCGAAGTTAACATTAGAAGAATTAGAATCACATCTCTGGGAATCAGCCAATATACTAAGAGGCAGTATTGATTCTGCAGATTATAAGAACTACATATTTGGACTATTATTTCTAAAAAGAATGAACGATGTATTTATGGAGAACAGAGAGCATATTATTGAAGAATACGGTGAAGAGGTTGTGGATGATCCAGACTTTTACACTGAGTCAAAGGTATTTATTCCTGAAAGAGCTCGCTGGTCTGCAATTAAGGAACAGACTGAAGATATTGGAGCAGCTATCAATAAAGCCTTTGTAGTTTTAGAACAGGAAAACTCTGTTTTAGAAGGAGTTCTGACAACTGTTGATTTTAATGATAAGGATAGACTACCTGACAGTGTGTTAGAAAAGTTAATCCAGCATTATACTGATTTAAAACTAGGTAATGAAAACTTAGAGGATGCTGATCTTTTAGGTAGAGCCTATGAGTACTTAATCAGACAGTTTGCTGATGATGCTGGTAAAAAAGGTGGAGAGTTCTATACCCCTCGTGAGGTGGTTCAGCTTTTAGTAAGAATTTTAGATCCTCAGTCTGGAGATCGAGTGTATGACCCGGCCTGCGGTTCTGGCGGGATGCTTATTTATTCTGCTGAACATATTAGAAAAGAAGATCAGGATAGAATGGAGAATATTTCACTTTTTGGTCAGGAAAGAAACTTAAATACCTGGTCTATTGCTAAGATGAATATGTTTTTACATGATCTTTATGATGCTCAGATTAAAAGAGGCGATACTTTTACAGAACCACTATTTTTAGAAGATGGTGGTAAGCTGCAGCAGTTTGACAGAGTGATTGCCAATCCAATGTGGAATCAGAGCTATGCTAAGGGTGATATTAAGGAGTCTCAGGCATATAATAGATTTAACTATGGTTTTCCACCTAAGAACTCTGCTGACTGGGCCTGGGTTCAGCATATGTTAGCAAGTGCCAATCGTGATGGTAAGGTTGGGGTAGTCTTAGATAATGGAGTGCTTTTCCGCAGCCGTTCTGAGGGTAAGATCAGAAAGAAAGTTTTAAAAGAAGATTTAATTGAAGCTGTGATTGCGCTACCTTCCAATTTATTCTACAACACCTCTTCACCTGGCTGCATCTTAATGCTGAATAAGAATAAACCTGCTGAGAGAAAAGATAAGGTTATCTTTATTTATGGTGAGGAAGATTATGAAGAAGGAAGCAACCAGAACTTTTTAAGAGAGAAAGACTTAGAAAAGATATTAGATGCCTATCACAACTTTGATGATATAGAGAAATATTGTAGAGTTGCTGATATGGAAGAAATAGAGAGAAACGATTTTAACCTAAATGTCCCTCGCTATGTGGATACAACAGAAGAGGAAGAACCGGTGGATGTTGAAGAAGTATTAACTGAGCTTGATCAGTTGGAAAAGGAAAGAGATGAGATAGAATCAGAGATGATGGGCTATCTTAAGGAGCTTGGTTATAATGGTTAAAGAGGGATATAAGGAAGTAAGGGTTGGACCTAAAACTAAGTTGATCCCTGAAGAATGGAAAGTTAAAAAGCTTAAAAAAGTCATTAAAAAACGGAAAGGCAAAAGACCAAATAAGTTATTTGATTCCAAAAACGGTGAAAATTCAATTCCATATTTGAGTGTTAATTATTTAAGAGGAAATGATTTTCCCGAGTGGTGTTCAAAAAATGATGATAATAAAGTAGAAGTAAAAGAAAATGAAATATTAATGATTTGGGATGGTTCTTATTCAGGGAATGTTTTTATGGGGTTTAATGGTGCATTATCTTCGACTATGGCGAGATTGAAATGTGAAGATGATATAAACAATCAATATTTATTTTATCAACTTAGAAATAATTTTAAAATATTTCAGAGTACAACAATTGGTACATCTGTTCCTCATGTTGCTGGCAAAATATTTGAAAACTTAAATATACCAACGCCCCCAAAAAGAGAACAGAAAAAAATAGCATCAATTCTATCATCAGTAGATAAATCAATAGAAAAAACTGATAAAGTAATAGAAGAAACAAAAGAAATGAAAAAAGGATTAATGCAGGAATTACTTACTAAAGGGATTGGGCATAGTGAGTTTAAGGAAGTGCGAATAGGTGCAAAGAGAATTGAGATACCAAAGCACTGGGAAATATCAACAGTTAATGAATTGACTTCAAAAGTACAATATGGAATTTCAGACAAAATGTATTTAGAAGGACAATACCCTATTTTTAGAATGAATAATTTTTACAGGGGATATATGATTGATGAGCCTATGAAATATATAGATTTAGATGATACTGAATTTGAGAAATATAAGGTAAAAAAGGGAGATATACTTTTTAATAGGACTAACAGTGTTGATCTGGTTGGGAAAAACGGTATATTTACTCTTGAAGGGGATTATGTGTTTGCTTCATATTTAATAAGACTTAGAACTAATGATAAATGTGATAGTTATTATCTTAATTATTATTTGAATTCTTATAATGCAGGTAGCATACTTGATTCGATTGCAACAAGGGGTGCAAGTCAAGCAAATATAAATGCTAAAAACTTAAAGTCTGTTGATGTTCCAACCCCACCAATACAAGAACAAAAGAAAATAGCATCAATCCTATCATCGGTAGATGCTAAGATACAGAAGGAAGAAGAATATAAAGTAAAACTCGAGCAACTTAAAAAAGGTTTAATGCAGAAACTATTAACAGGAGAGATTAGAGTAAATACAGAGATGGAGGTTTAGAAAATGACTGGAAATTGGGATGAATATCAGCAATCAGAAAAACCTGCTTTAGATTTATTTAAAACTTTGGGCTATAAAGTCTATGATCAGCTGGATAAGGATTTTGTAGAGCTGCCGGCAAGAGAATCAGAACACCAGGTGATTTTAATTGAGGAGCTTAAGAGTGCTCTTAAAAGAATCAATCCCTGGATCAATGAGAACAACTTGAATAAGGCAGTTAATGAGATCAGACCAGCCCGTCTAAAAGCTAATTCCTTGATGGCAGCCAATGAGATGATCTATGATAAACTGATTAATCACATAAGTTTACAGCAGGATATAGGTCATGGCAAGAAAAACCAGACTGTAAAGTACATAGATTATGAGAATCTTGATAATAATTCTTTTATAGCAATCAACCAATTTCGAGTCAAAGGAAAAGATCCAATTAAACCTGACATAACTCTGTTTGTTAATGGTTTACCTCTGGCTGTAATAGAATGCAAAAATAATACTACCTGTAATGAACCAGAAGAAGAGGCAATAAATCAGCTGAGAAGATATCAAAACATAAGAAGTGATGATACTGAAGAAGGAGCAGAAGAATTATTTTACCCCAATCAACTGCTTGTTGCAGCCTGGGGTGACTCAGCTACCTCTGCTACAGTAGGTGCTCCAGCACAGGCATTTAAAGGCTGGAAAGATCCTTATCCTTATACTAAAGACTCTTTGGCAGAACTACTGGGAAAAGTGCCTACAGGACAGGATATACTTCTTTTCTCACTTTTTAAAAAGAACAGATTTTTAGATATTATCAGGAACTTTACTGTTTTTGAAGATAAGGGTAATGCTAAAGTTAAAATGGCCTGCCGCTATCAGCAGTACAGAGCTGTGCAGAAAGCAGTAGAAAGAATAAAGAATGCTAAGAGTTTAGAAGACAGAAACGGAACTGTCTGGCATACTCAGGGCTCAGGCAAATCTTTAACCATGCTCTTTTTAGCCCTTAAACTGAGAAGGATGAAGGATATTGGCAATCCTACAATGCTAATTGTAACAGATAGAGTTGACCTTGATGAACAGATCAGTGGTACTTTCAAAAAATGTGGTTTTCCTAATCCAGAAAGAGCAGGTAGTGTAAAAGACTTAAAAGAGCTTTTGTCCTCAGAAGCAGGCAGAACTATTATGACTACTATCCATAAGTTTCAGGAATATGAAGATGAAAAATATCCTGTTTTAACCGAAAGAGAGAATGTATTTGTAATGGCTGATGAGGCTCACAGAACTCAGTTTAAAGATTTAGCCTCTAATATGAGGAGAGCTCTACCAAATGCAGCTTACATAGGTTTTACAGGAACACCAATTGATAAAGAATCAAGAAGCACCTTAAGAACCTTCGGTGACTATATTGATACTTACACGATAGAAGAATCAGTTGCCGATAATGCTACCCTGCCAATTAAATATGAGAGCAGACTGGCTGAGTTACATGTGGAGGATAGAACTTTAGATGAAGTCTTTGATCAAACCTTCCACAGATATTCAGATGAAGAAAAACAGAAGATAAAAGAAAAATATGCTACTGAAAATGATATAGCTGAAGCAAGTTCCAGGATTAAAACTATTGCCCTGGATATTATTAAACATTATACGGAAAAGATTGCCCCTTTTAAGGCTCAAATAGTGGCCGTAAGCAGACAGGCAGCAGTTAGGTATAAAGAGGCGATTGATGAGTTAGACGGTCCAGAAACAGCTGTATTAATCTCTGGCGGGCACAATGATGAGGGCTTGCTTAAAAAATACAGTGTTGATAATGATCAGAAATCTAGAATAGTTGAGAGGTTTAAGAATCCTCACTCTTCACTTAAAATAATCATCGTTTGTGATATGCTCTTGACTGGTTTTGATGCTCCAGTTGAGCAGGTTATGTATTTGGATAAGTCTCTGAAAGAACATAACTTGCTGCAGGCTATTGCCCGAGTTAACAGAGTTTATCCTGAGAAGAATTATGGTCTGGTAGTAGATTATTATGGAGTCTTTGATAACCTTAAAAAGGCACTGGCTATCTTTAATCCTTCTGATGTGGAAAATGCTGTAACTCCAATTGAAGATGAGAAGCCAAGACTGGAAGCCAATCACAGAGAGGTAATGAAATATTTTAGAAATACAGATATGGATGACCTGGAAGCCTGTATTGAGATCTTTGAAGACGAAGAGAAGAGAAATGACTTCAAAAATGACTTTAAGGACTTTGCTAAGAGTATGGATATCATCATGCCTCACCCGATAGCTGATCCTTACCGTAAGGATTTATACAAGTTGAGTAAAATTTATACAGCAGTGAGAAATAGATATCGTGATGATAGTATTGATATTAAGGGTATGGGAGAAAAGGTTAAAAAACTGATAGATGATCATATCAGAGCAAGCAGTGTCAGAGTCTTGCATGAGCCAGTATCTATACTTGATGAGAAAAAGTTTGAAGAAACTCTAGATGACTTAAAATCTGATAAAGCTAAAGCCAGTGAGATGGAGCATGCGATAAAGAAAGAAATTAATGTACAGATGGAAGAAAACCCTGTCTATTATAAAAAACTAAGTGAGCGACTGGAAGAGATCATCGAAAAGAGAAAAAATAATCAGATGAGTCTTTTAGAACAGATTGGTGAGATGAAGGATATTATTAATGATATGAGAACAGTCCAGTCGAAAGCAGAAAAACTGGGGTTAAACAAGAAAGAGTTTGCCCTTTATGAACTTCTTTTAAATGAGAGAGATAAAGAAGAAAAGGGCAAAGTTGCAGAAGAGCCTGGTGAATATACTGCAGGAGAAGGTAGTGATGAGCCTTATGTAAATAAGACAGTGAAGGAAGTTACTCAGAATATCTTTAATGACTTAAGTGAGTACACTAAAATTGATCTCTGGCGTCAGAAGACTGAAGTTCTTCAGAAGATGCGAAAAACAACCAAGGTTCATCTGATCAAATATGACGAGTTCAAGCAGAAATATGAGAGTTTAACTAACAAGATAATTAAGCTCTCTCAGAATATATTTATGTTTTAATCGGAGGTAAGAATGCAGCAGATCAAACTGGGAAATAAACTAATAAATTATGAAATAATACGCACTAGACGTAAAACTATGGGGATCATTGTTGATCATGAGAGGAATTTAATAGTTAGATCTCCAAAAAATACAGCAGAAACTAAAATAGAAGATGTACTAAAGAAAAAAACTAACTGGATTCTTTCCAAATTAAGGGAAATGGATAAGATTAAGCCTGCACCAAAAGAAAAAGAATTCATGACTGGAGAGAAACTTCCTTATTTAGATCGAAGATATAGGTTGGAGGTTAATCCGGCAGAAATTTCAAAAGTGGAAGTAAAGCTCTACCAGGGGAAATTCATTATTGACTATCCAGTGGAGCTTGCAGATAAGAAAGAAAAGCGACGAGAAGAGATTCGGACCCGTTTAATTGAATGGTATCGTGAACATGCTAAAGAAAAGATTAATGAGCGAGTGGATAAGTATAAGGTTAAGCTTGATGTTGAACCAAACAATGTGGTTGTGAAAAAACAGAAGAAGCGCTGGGGCAGCTGCAGCAGTAAAAACAACCTTAACTTTAACTGGAAGATCATCATGGCACCAATGTCTATTGTGGATTATTTGGTGGTACATGAGCTTACCCACCTAATACATGACAATCATTCTAGAGATTTCTGGGCAACAGTAGCTTCTGTTATACCTAACATTAAAGAGAAAAAAGAGTGGCTTAAAGTGAATGGTAAGCGATTAGACTTTTAAAAGATTGAGGAGATAATTTATGAGTCCCAAAATATATAGTGATATATTTGAAGCTATACGTCATTTTGAATCAAATAGTCCTTTACTAAATTTGAAATCAAAACGTCTTGGTTATATTAGAAGAAAGCTGTCTTTTAATCTCATGCAAATGCCAAACGGTAAAATGTCTGCTTTACCTAAAAACATGTTTTTTACTTTTTATAGGGGAGAGAATGATAATTATGATTCAAGATATCCCTGTAAACCCAGTATTTTCAGAGGTAATCCTACTAGAAAAGATGTAATGATAAATCGGCTCAAAATTATTGACTTCTCCTTAATATTAAAGACTCATCCCAAAGTTATATTTGCAGAGAATGACGGTATGGATATTCATTATGATGCATTAGCTCAACATTATGAACTTAAGACCGATTTGTTGGATCTAAGCTCTGATATTGCTGTTGCAGCATTTTTTGCAACACATGTTTATAACAGTGAGGAAAGTAGATTTACTCCAAGGACTGAAGGAGTAGGTTGCATTAGAAGTTATATGGACCAAGAACTTATAGCTAATGATCTAAATAATATGAAGCTAATTGGATTACAGCCGTTTAAACGGCCTGGTGTTCAATGTGCCTTTGGGATAAAACTAGATCACAATGAAGATTTTTCTAATATGTCTAATAAAGTATTATTCAAGCAAAAACCAAAATACAATAAAATGATTAACAGGTTATTCTGTCATGATGATTTTAATAAACTTATACCTCCCGAAGATGATGTGAGTGAGATTGCTGAAAATGTAAAGAACTCAAAAATAGTTAGCAAAGAAGCAGTATCTATATATTGTGACAAAAATGAAATAAATAAGGAAGATTTAATCAACAATTTAAGTGAAAATGGTTACAGCATGGTTGACAGCCCAATATATAAATTATCACGTCAACGGAGAAGGGCAATAAAAAGAAGAATGAAAAAAGAGAAGCCTTATGGAGATGCAGAAATAAGAGTTAGAGCTTGCTGCTATCCAAAATAAAAAGACAAGTTAGTGATAAACCTATAAAGGGGGGAAGCTTTGTGAAGAAATACTTACTAATTATTTTAATTATGGTACTTGCTGTAACACTTACTGCTTGTAATAGTGGAAATGGCCTAACTAATACTGAAGATTCTTTTGTTACTGGAAATGTAACTGTGTTAAAGGATGGAGTTAGCAGCAATTTAAGTAATGTTGTTATAGAAATAGATAATAAGCAGGAAGTGACAAGTGAGAATGGAAGTTATAAGATTGAGGATTTAGATAGTGGAAAAGCAACAGTAAGAGTACTAAAAGGAGCTTCAAATGTTAGTTCGAAAGTTGTTTCACAATCAAATGAAGATCAAATAGTTTTATGGGAGAATACTATTAATATAGATGCAGGAGAAAATATAGTTGATATACCTGTAAACACAATAGCAAGTGTGCTTAAATATTACTCTGAGTTTCATAATAAAGGAGTTTGGCAAATAGCATTTTATGCTAATCCTTTATCTGGGAAAGAAATTAAGTCTGGTAAAGTAATTGATCCAGATGGGAAAGAATATACTCTGGAGCCTCACTTTGGTTCTCAATGGCATCAATACTGGAATCTAACTGAACCTTTAGCAGGATACTATACCTATATAGTTGAATTTGCTGATGGAACTCAAGAAGAATTTAAGGCTGAGATTAAACTTTCAGACTTTCAGATAGACTTTCCGAATTTAAATTACCCTGTTGCTAATCAGGTTATCGATACAGTAGCTCCTACTTTTGAATTTGATTATATCCCAGAAACAGACAAAGCTTATCTTAGAATTGAAAAGAAGTTAGATAATGATGAGTGGGAAAGATTAGACTGGATTACTATTAATAATGCTCAGGAATATAAGATTAAAGATACTATTTTGGAGGCTGGAAATGATTATCGTTGGACTTTACAGACTGTTGTTTCTGCTGATGTATTTCCCTGGAGTGAAGCAAAACCACAATATGAATATTTTACTATCAGCAAATAATTTAAAGGGTGGATGATACTTGATGAATATTTTTACTGCTTTAAGTCAGGGTAAAGGAAGCTTAAATGAGAATAACATGAGTGCTATGCTTTCGTTTCTCATTAACCCCTATCAGGAACATGGATTAAAAGACACTTTTTTAAAAGAATTCCTTAAGCTTTTAGATGAACTTACTGCAAAAGAACTATTTGAAAATAACAGTGACCTGCTGAAAAATAAAAATAGCCTTGAAGTAGAAGTTACTCTTGAGTCTCCATATAATTACAAAGGACAAAAACGATATTTAGATATTGAGATTCAGATTTATGATGATATGTTTGATCCAGTGACAGCTGAATATGAAACTAAAGAAATTCTAAAAATAGCTGTTGAAAACAAGATAAAGCCTTCTTCTGCTCAAAATGATCAGTTTAAACAGGAGTATAAGGCTATTAGATCAGAAATTAATAGAACTGAAGATAAGGAAACAAAAGTTTTAATGGTTTTTCTAACCCCTTCTGGTGATTTTAACTCACTTAAAAAAGAGTTTGATAATTTAATAATTGATCAGGAATCAAATGATGATAAGGTTTGGTTAAAGTGGGATGCGGCGGATGATTCAGGTACACTTGCAGGATTATTAAAGTCATTACTTAAGAGTGAAGCCAACTTTGAGATTGATCCTATTTCAGATTATGTTAGAAACACCCTTAAGGCCTTTATTAGACATATTATTGAGACGAATATTAAATTCACTTCTCCAGAGCGAGTAGCTGATGATTTGGGTGATATTAAAGAGTCTGTAACTGTAGAGCTAAGAGATGGAAAATATAGAATTGAAAAGTACGAGAGCAGCTCAATTAAAGTCTACAATCTAAATGAACAGGAATATGAGGTAGCAAAACCATTATTGAGAAAGATAATAAGGGATAAAGATTTAGATGTCAGTCTATATTTTGACTCAGGGAATAAAAGAAATACTAGATCACTGGGGAGAAAGGTAATAAAAGCACTGAAAGTAAAGGGATAACCGCAGTAGTTCATAATTTGAGGAGGTTTTTATGAAAGATTTGGTACCAGTTGTAGGAACTATTTCTTCTATAATAGGAACAATTGCTGCAATTATTGCTGCTTATTATTCATTCAAATCCAGGCCTAGAAAAGTTAAGGATTTAAGGGTTAAAGTTGAAGAAATTACCTCTTTGGATGATGAAGATAGGTGGGATATCAGTTTTGCTTTTTGTAATGGAGAAGAAAGCTTGATTGCTAAGAATGGAATAGTAGTTGTGGAAACAGAGGGTATTGGTCTTATTAAAGTTAATCCCGTCCAAGACGCATCGGATATATTCGGTGCTCCAAGTGTAGCTTTTGATAATAATTCTTTTAATTATTCTTTTAAAAATCTCAAACCAGAAACAAAACGAATTGTGTCAATAAAATTGGAGGCAAAGCCAGGTGATTACCTCTTGCAGTGGAGGGCAAATGGAGAAAATATTAAAAAGATTAATGATGAAGTAGAATTAAAACTAAAAAACAATTAGATGATTAATTCACCACAATAGTTAATAAATCTTGAGGAGGTTAATAATGATAAGCCCCTTTTCAATAAGGCATCAAGAGGTAATCTATAATAAAAAACTTAAAGTTTCTTTCCCTAAACGCCTTAACAAAAGAATATGGATGATTTTAGAAAGACTTGATTCTGAATGGGTAGAATATACAGACACTGGTGCAAATTATTATGAGAATACTTTAAGCAAAACGGTAGAGTTGATTAAAGAAGTTTATGGTAAAGATAGTTTGGTCACCAATGTTGAAAAAAACAAAACAGAACTTCAACAATTTATAGAAACCACTTATCCTTCAAAGGTATTAGATGTAGTAGAAATATATTATTATGTAATGAATCAAGCAGATATAGATTTGTTCTGTAAAAAAGCGGAAGTGACTAAAACTGTTAATAAAGCATTTGAAGATGAACGAATTTCGTGGAGATTAAGTGAGGGGAAATTTTATCAGATAGATTATGATTTTTTTATTAGAGATGTTACTGAAAAAACATATAGTATATTAAAAGAGAATGGATTTGAGGGGGCTTGTGATGAATATACCCAAGCAAAAAAAGATTTTAAGGAACATAATTATAAGAGTTCTATTTTGAATTCTTGTAAAAGTATGGAGAGTATATTAAAAACAATTTTAGATATTGATGAAGGTAATGCTAGTTATCTGTTGAGCAAACTAAAAGACTCAAGATTTATTGAAGACTTAGCAGAGGAATATAGAGGTGGATTTACTAGTCAAGTTTTAATGGCTGTTCCTTTTTTAAGAAATAAGTTAGGGGGACATGGTCAAGGAAATGATAGAATATCTGTTTCAGTTGAATATGCAGAATTAGCTCTAAATCTATCTAGTAGCATCATTCTTTTTTTATTACAGAAATATTCTTTAGAAGAACATAAAGAAGATAACTTTGAAGATGAAACTTCAGATGATTGGGATGAAGATTTTGATGAGGAATTTAATGAAGAAGATTTTGACGTACCTTTTTGATAAATAGCTGATACAATTTCTAATAATCTTTAATTCACCACAATAGTTAATAAGGTGAGTTGACATTTGTGGTCTTTATTGCTGTTATAGCAACCTTAGCGGCGGTGAAGGCCCAATATTTTGCTTATGAACTCACTTCAATAGATGTCTATTCTGTGTTAAATGAGCTTTTATGTATCTTAAACAAATTAGAAAGGGGATTAAACTAATGAAAAAAGTTGAGCCGATCAGAGACAAGGAATTGATTGAGGAGATTAAACGCTTATTGTTGATGGATAATTACAGGAATTATCTACTTTTTGTGCTCGGAATTAATACTGGCCTTAGAATTGGAGACATGCTGCAACTAAAAGTTTCTGATGTAAGGAATAAGACACATATCCAGATCAAAGAACAGAAGACTCAAAAGTCAAAGAAGTTCTTTATTAATGGTGTTTTGCGAGATGCTTTAGATCAATACATTAAAAACATGGCTGATCATGAGTACCTCTTTCAGAGTAGGAACGGGACCAACAAACCGATAACTAGAAGTCAGGCATATAGAGTGCTAAGTTCTGTAGGTAAAGAAGTTGGTCTGGAATCCATTGGCTGCCATTCTACCCGTAAAACCTTCGGTTACCACCATTATCAGCAGTACAAAGATGTAGCAATGCTGCAGAAACTTTTTAACCATTCTGCTCCGAGTATTACTCTAGATTATATAGGGGTAAATCAGGATTTGATGGATGAATCAATGAAAGACTTCGAACTGTAAGTTAGAAAAGCGATAGTGCTCTAAGCTCTTATGTAGAAAGGGCTGAGGAGGGTTGAGAATAGCAGTTTGGAGCCTTGTGTTTATGCTGGGTATTCTTTATGTAGAACGGTTAGAAACAGCTTTAAATAGCCTTTGTGTGCTCCCAGTAGTATATTGGTTGTTAAGCTTTTTTTCTACTGCAGATATGTGCTATAATAGAGTTAGTAATACGCATCTGAGTATAATAAGTCCAGTAGGAGGATAATGACATGCCTAGAAAAATGGAGATAGAATATCCTGACACTTTGCCTGATTTACTTCAAGAAAGTCCTGAAGAATTTGAACGAGAAGCTAAATTGGCAATGGCGGTCAAACTATTTGAACTTAAACGAATATCTTCGGGTATGGCTGCAGAAATGGTTGGGATGGATCGAGCCGCATTTCTGTTAGAGTTGCACAGATATGGTGTAGAAATGATAAACATGGATCCAGAAGAATTAGCTTCTGATGTTGAGAATGCCTAAAACTCATTAATTCCTTCATTACTGGCAAATTTCTTGAAGGAGGTGATTATAGTGGGGAAGAAGGAAAAGAAATCTGATTGTCGTTTCATCTTAAAAAAGAAGAAAAAAATTAGTGAAATGAAACAAGTTAGTATTTATGTAACTCAGGATCAAGATGATAAAGCTAATGAACTAAGTGAGAGATCTGGTCAAAGTAAATCATACATTTATAGAGAAGCATTTTATGAATATTATGATCGTGTTGAAGTAAGAGATTAATTTTTTAAGATACATCATCTTATGGTATAAGTTTGGGTAGCATATCGATTACAATATTATCGATTCCTATAAAGATAATAAGATGAATCAGCATGATGATAAGATTTATAAATTATATTTGAGACAAAATATTAAAATTAGGAGCTGATAACCGTGACAAAGCAATTTGAAGTCGGCGCAAGTTACCAGGCAAAGAATTATAGAGACAGTGGCTATAACTTTCCTAAAGGAGAGTATCACCTTAAAATTATCCAGGAAGGATTTCCTGAAAAGCCAGTTAATGATGAAGAAGAACTAGTCATTGCTGAAGAACAGTGGCTGGAAGGCTTAGAGGGAACTGATCAATACAAGACTGATCTGGAAGGTAATTGGTACTATTTTGAGTTTCCTTTAAATGATGAGGGTGTAGAATGCATGTGGATACCTGAATCAGTGGTATTTGATGTATTTGAATAAAAGTTAAGTATAGCAAGAAATGGACCTTTTCTTTCTCTGGGCGGCTGGACCACTTTTATATAAGTTTTAGACATAGATCTCCCTGTGATTATGACCTGGCATTTAAAGTCCTGCGGCGCGCATCCAGGTGTTATCTAATAGGGAGTAAGAGTAAAATATTTAGTTGTCAATGTTCAAGCAGGAGAGACCCTATGCTGCAACAGTAGCCGGCATATATTCCTGATCATTGTAGAAAAGTTCATGCTTGGCCTGATAGTATATATCTTTGGTTATAATGTCACTATTAAGTTTCTCTGCTATTTCTAGAATCTTATCCAGTAACTGGCCTGCTCTTTGTTCTATCATTGAGTAGAGATTAGAATCTTCCATAACTCTTCTTTTTATGTTGGAGCTTTTTGAATACTCTCCCTTACCTTCGATTAACCCACTTTCCCAGTCTACCCCAACAGAATTACTAAACACATATTGGTCCACCTGTCGTTGTAATTCAGGAGTAATTACCTCCAGTGGCTGTTTTAGTAAGTTATTACTTCTCAAAAGTATTTTTCTATTTTTAGTTCTAGAATCTTTTCTAGTTTCACTAATTTCTTCGCAGAGATAATTTGACAACTTAGTCGCTTTTGCCTTTAAATTATCTTTTTTACTGATGTGTAGGCCAGGTCTACTAATCGAATTAAGAGAGCTAATATGAGCTATTCCGTGACCCCACTTATCCTGAAGTTTAGATTGCTCCAGGTACTTTAGATTAGACAGCATGTGAAAGTGTGGTCTACCATTTTCCTGGAATTCTAACACTGCTATGTATTTGAAGTCACCTTCATAGGCTTCTGATAAATTCTTCAGATTCTCAATGAATTTACTGAAAGCAGAGTAGGCATTTTCAATATTATACGGAGACTTACCAGACAGAAGAGAGTTGATTCTTGAAGCAAGTTCTCTTTTAATAGCTTGATTACGAGCACTGACACTTTTGAATGTTTTTTCATCCTTTACAAAAGATTCTTCTATTTTGGAAATCATAGATGAAGCCTGCTTGATTAAGATGTTTATAATTTTTTTACGTAGATAATTTTCTTCCTCACTGTTATTTAAGTATCTTCTATCTTTCTCCTTTTTATACTTCAGGTTGGTCTTACCTTTAAGAAGCTGCAATTCACTTTCACTCAACTGATCAGCAAGGTAGAGTTCATTTTTATCTTTATCGCTTCTTTTTGAAGAAAAGAGGTTGTAGAAGTCTACATCTCCCATAGTTACTGTGGTAAAAGTATTCATGTCTTCAATATTAGCAATGGTCAATTTCCAGGTCTTCTTTTTCAGTTGATTGATATTAGAAGCTATTCTTTCTTCTGGAGTTGGAGTATAGGTACTTTTACTTCTTGATGGTTTGTTATCATTTGTCTTAGACTTCCATTTATTTTCCTTTTCTCCGCCCCTGTATATTTCATCTTCATAACTTATTTCATCGAGAATATTACCGTATAGATCTAGCTTTCTCGAGTACCATACTCCTTTAATATCCCTTTCGATAGAGTTTAATGTTGCTACATTTCTGCCTTCCGCCTTATCCTCATTCTTTTTCATGGTAGTTCTGAGATTTTGAGCTGTCACTGTCATTGTTATTACCTCCGTTATTGTTTTCCTGTTTCTTTCTGCTCTGGAATATATCTTCTTTAAGCAAACTAAGTATTTGAATGTTACTGAGTTTAGATTTCTTTAACTTTAAGATTTCGTCTACTTTCACTGTTTTAGAAGCCTCCTTAATCCGATCACAGGATTTCGTAAGTACTTAAGTAGTTATTTAAAAGAACTTAACAGCAGGTCTTTTTTTATGGCTGAAGGCAGAGAACCTTGCTTGGGATCCTCTACCTTCATCCCCCCATTTTAAAAAGTGCTTCTATATATATAATACCGATTAAAAGGCCGTTTTTGACAGTGAAATTCAAATTTTGATAATAAAATTACTCAAGCTCACTAAAAGAGCATATGTTCATTTAGAATGAAAGTTAAAATATTAGTAAATAAAAAAAGACCCAGGCCCGTTAAGACCTGGATCTGTTGGAGGATTTTCAGATTATTACTTCACTATTCTGAGTGTGATAATTTCGGGGGAGAGGAGACTCTTCTTTCTCCCCCTACTATTATAATTAAACGATTACCTGTTCTTCCAAATCTAGATTTTCTTCAGATCCGTAAAACCAGGCAAGGAACTCTGCCCTTGAGACTGTCCATTTACCTCCCATCTTTCTTGCAGGAATTTCTCCTGCTTCCAGCATCATATAAATTTTAGAATCAGATAGGGGTAAAAGCTCTTTTAAGTCGCTCACACCTAAAGAAAAAGGTATCTGCTCAAAGTCAAAGTTGATCTGTTCTTTTACTGCATTCTTAAAATAAATTATCAGATCTGTTTTAGTATCTTTCATCTTAAATCCTCCTAAAATATTAGTGTGTGCAAATATTGAACAACAATCAATTGCTGCTTATTTGCTTTATTACAATAATATTATAGCATGAAGCCTTCTTTTTGTAAAGTATAATCCTAAAATAATTAAAAAAGTGTTTGTAATAATCCCGAAAATGTGTTACAATCTATTTAGAGGTGAGAGAAAGTGAAAAAAGATAAAGTGAAATTAATGAATTTAGTAAGTAGAGCAATTGGTGATAAATCAGTCACGAAGTTTGCTAAAGAAGCAGACATACACAGATCTTATTTATCTAAACTCAAAAACGGGTCGCTTGAGTTTGATCCTAAGCCAGATATTTTAGAAAAAATAGCCGAGAATAATGATAAAGTTCGTTATATTGAATTAATGGTAGCCGCAGGTTATCTGGATGAGAAGTATCTTTTAGTTATGGATAAGGATGACGAGGGGCAATATGAGGAAAAAAAAGACACTCAAGGAGCAAAAGGGTTACTTTCAACTTATCTTGAGCAGGTAGAAAAGAAGAACCCTAGAGAAATGGTTACAAGTTACAATTATAATAATGAAGCTTTTTGGGATGAGAAGCAAGAATGTGTTAAAGAAGACTATTTCACTTTTCCAGAAGGGTATGTTACAGATTCCTCTTATGCTTTAAAGATGACAGATAATAAATTTAAGGATTGGGGAATTGTCAGAGGTGATTACATTCTAATTAGACCCATGAATGATGAGCCTGAGAATGGCTCTACAATATTAGTGATTATCAGAAAAGGTGGTGATTGCAACAGAACAATAAAAAGATACTACATTATTAATAAAGATAAGGTGAGGCTAGAACCAGATTTTGAGAACTATGGTGAAATTGATAAGACAGAAATTGAAGTTAAAGGATTAGTAGTTTTTGTAGGAAGACAATATATAAAATAATAGGAGGAATTAATATGGGAAGCTTTAAAAAGTTAAAGTCAGGAAACTGGCAAGCACAAGTTTATATTGGGAAGGACCCAGAGACAGGAAAGACAATGAGAGAGTATAAGACATTTACCCGTAAGAGAGATGCAAAAAAATGGGCTAGAAAAATGGAATTGCAGGCTGATCAGGGAGTTGTAGTACAGACGGACATGACAGTAAAGGATTTGTTACTGAAGTGGTTTGAGGAGTACGCGGTTGTTCAGACAGAAAAGACTACTCATGATAGATATGAGATCATACTTAAAACTCACCTGATTCCTGCCCTCGGACATATTAAGTTAAAAGAACTGAGTCCGGCTCACATTCGAGTATATTTGCAGAAGAAGCGGAAAGACGGGAGAAAAGACGGTAAAGAAGGCGGGTTATCAGAAGCAACTCTATTAAAGCACTATAAGAAGCTGAAGCAGGCTTTGAGCTTTGCAGTCAGAAACAGATATATTGCAGCTAACCCGGCTGATCCTGTTGAAGCACCAAAAATTGATCGGAGAAGGAATAATACCATTGTTGCTTTAACAAAAGAAGAAATAAGTAAACTGTTAGATGTTGCTAAAGAGGATGATCCGCTATTACATGATTTTATCTATCTTGCAGTCCATACAGGGATGAGAAAAAGTGAGCTTTTAGGCCTGGAATGGGATAATGTTGACTTTGAGAATAAGAAGATTCGGGTGAGACAGGCTCTGGTAGGTGAAAAGGGTAATGGCTCTGTTCTAAGAGAAAGTACTAAAACGGCAAATAGTAACAGGAATATCGATATTACTGACGAAATAGTAGAAGTACTGAAGAAAAGAAAAGAGAAACAAAAGGAGTTCAAAGAATTCCTGGGAGATAATTATCACGATGAGTATAATCTGGTGTTCTGTAAAGAAGATGGTGAAAAATATTATCCAGACAGATATAATGTTAGATATGCTGAATTAAGAGATAAAGCTGGATTAGATAAAGAAAAAACACTCCATACACTTCGCCATACACATGCTTCGATTCTGCTGCAGCTAAATGAACATCCTAAGATTGTTCAGGAGAGATTGGGTCATGCCTCAATCACTCAGACAATGGATACTTATTCTCATTTAATTCCGACTTTACAGGCTGAAGCTGCTGAAAAAGCTTCTAAATTTCTGGATGCTTGATTGAGGTGGATAGAAAGTACTGCGGTGAAATCACGGTGGGAAGCTTAATGAGAATAGATACTGAAAAAGAAAAACTGCTATAATCGCTGTTATAGCAGGAATGATATATGGTGCCCCCGGTAGGAGTCGAACCTACGCTCAAGGCTTCGGAGGCCTTTGCTCTATCCACTGAGCTACGGGGGCATTACCTAAATTATTTTAACAGAATGAGACTTTAATGTCAATAAGCTGAGCTGTTTAAAAATTTTAATTTAAAATAAAAGAATAATATTAATAATTTAACAGCAGCTTATTTTTTTTATGATATAATTATCTCTGGAAGATAAAAAATCCAGAAGGAGATTAAATTATGATAATAATTGTGATAAATAATGGCTGAACATCATCATGACCATTCAGATGTCTCAAATATTAAAACGGCTTTTTTCTTAAATCTATCCTTTACCATTATTGAGATTATTGGTGGCTTTTTAACTAACAGTATGGCTATTTTATCTGATGCCCTGCATGATTTAGGAGATTCACTTTCTTTAGCAATGTCCTGGTATTTAGAAAATTATTCTCAAAAAGGAGCAGATAAAGAATTCAGTTATGGCTATGCTCGTTTTTCGCTCTTAGGAGCCTTAATCAATAGTATAGTTTTAATCTTAGGATCTATCTTTATCTTAACAAAGGTTATTCCCAGAATCTTTGCTCCTCAGGCTTTACGTCCAGAAGGGATGTTGTACCTGGCCATTTTAGGGATAATAGTTAATGGGATTGCTGTTTTTAAATTAAGAGGTGGGGGCTCTTTAAATAAAGATGTTGTCAGCTGGCATCTTTTAGAAGATGTTTTAGGCTGGGTTGCAGTACTAATAGTAAGTATTGTTTTAATTTACAAAGATCTTCCAATCTTAGATCCACTGCTTTCATTAGCAATTAACATCTACATTTTATATAATGTAATTTCTAAGTTGAAAAAAATCTTAAATGTTTTTTTACAGAGAGTTCCACCTGGAATTGAGATCGGAGCACTGCAGCAGAAAATAGCAGCAGAGACCCAGGCGCTTGCAGCTCATCATACCCATATCTGGACCTTAGATGGAGAAAAGAATTTTCTCAGTACCCATGTAATTATTCCAGATCAATTTTCAAAAGAAGAAATAATGGAGCTTAAATCGAAAATTAAAGAATTACTGGCCGCAGAAAAAATAGATCATGTAACAGTAGAAATAGAATATCAAAATGAGGAATGTGAAAATGAAAATTGTAAGGCCTAGATAGGTCAAAATTTTAGTAGGAGGTTAATACAGTGCAGAAGAAAAAGACTCTCAGAGAAAAACTCAATTCAAAGCTGCTGGAAAAATCAGATATTCCGGTAATTGTTTTTTTAACAGTTGTTTTTAGTCTATTTTTTGTCTGGAGAATGCGGAAATACAGCCCGGATCTTTCTTTAAATCTTTTTTCGGAATTAGTCGGGGTAGCCTTTACTCTCTTTATCATCGATACCCTCCTGGTTAGATCAAAAAATAAATTATGGGAGATTGTTCATGTCGATATTGACTATTTAATTAGCCGCAATATTAATCGTCTGCGGGATGGAATTGCTACCAGAGCCTTTAGCTTTGAAGCAGATGTTGATTTTAGCAGCCAGGATCATGATCAGAATGCGAAAATTTTAAGTACAAAAAGAGCAGAGTTTTTAAATGAGCTGGAAAATTTATCAGAAGAAGAAGTGTTAAGCCGTTTAAATATAGAAGTATTTTTTACTGAAGATAATTATGATTATTTTGATGAAAAAGCTGAAGATATCTGGGAAGTCATAAACATGAAATATTCTGAATATTTGGCTCCAGAGCTTGTTTCTCAGTTAATTGATCTCCATACCTCCCTTAAAGATCTCGGAAGTTCCATCAGGCAGTATGAAAAGAGTGAATTTTTAAAAACACACCGAGAATATTATCAAAATGCTGGTAAACAATCAGCAGCAGCTCATTTAATTGATCTAATTGAAATACTAAATGATTTAAAAGAAGCAGGTTATTCTGAGCTGGCCAGGGATTAAATTTCTTGACACAAATCTTTTAATATGGTAAAGTGATTAAAAATAGAATATTGTCTTATCAAGAGTGGTGGAGGGATCTGGCCCTGCGAAACCCGGCAACCAGCAGTTATATACTGCCCGGTGCTAAATCCAGCAGGTTGAGCCTGAAAGATAAGTAGTTGTGTACTCCACTTCTACTCAGGAAGTGGATTTTTGTTTTTATGATATTTTTCAACAACAAGTAGTGAGTAAAGAAAGCAATTATTAGCAGGAGCTATAACTAAATAATTTAAATAGCAGTAGAGCAGCTCGAGGAGGATAAAAATGAAGATTAAAAATATTTTTGAGGAAAAAGAAGTAGTATTTTCGCTGGAAGTTTTCCCGCCCAGACCTGATGTACCAATCGAAAATATTTACCAAACCCTAGAAGAATTAAAGGATATTGACCCGGATTATATCAGTGTCACCTATGGAGCTGGTGGAGGGCTTAGAAAAAATAGAACCTGTGAGCTTTCTTCAATCATCAAAGAAAAATATGATGTAGAAGCTCTAGCCCATTTAACCTGTATCAATTCTGATCAGGAGACATTAAATAAAATTCTGGCCCGTCTGGAGAGTAAAAACATAGAAAACATTCTGGCTTTAAGAGGAGATAAACAGGTAGATGGTGAGGCTATTGGTGATTATAATTATGCCTATCAGCTGGTTGAACATATAAATAAAAATAATGATTTTGGAGTAGCTGCTGCCTGTTATCCGGAAGGACATTTAGAAACAGATAGTTTAGAACAGGATCTTGAATATTTAAAACAAAAGGTAGATTTTGGAGTTGATTATTTAATTTCACAGATGTTCTTTGATAACTCACTTTTTTATAAATTTCGCAATAAAGCAGAAAAAAAAGGTATTAATGTCCCAATTGAAGCAGGAATTATGCCGGTTATTAATAAAAAACAGGTAGGAAGAATTATTGAATTATCTGATGCATATTTTCCAAAGAAATTTCAAAAAATATTAGATAAATACGAGGATAATCCTGAAGCGCTTCGAGATGCCGGGATTGCCTATGCAGTCGAGCAGATAGTTGATTTAATTTCTAGTGAGGTAGATGGAATCCACCTTTATACAATGAACAACCCCTATGTTGCCCGTAGAATTAAAGAGGCAGTTGGATCTTTGATTACTCATATAAATGGAAAAAAGGCTGATTAAAATGGAATTAGAAATTGAAAGAACCGAAGTTTTAAGGTATTTACAGACTTCAAAAGATTTAAAAGATGATAATATTAATCGTTTAATTAAAGAAGCGACAGCTGAAATTAAGGATTTGATTAATTTTCGTTATCTTTACCGTAAGTTCCCGATTAAACTAAATGAGGATGGAGTAAAGGTCAGGGGTACAACTCTGACTTTGAAAGGGAAAAGTATTAAAAAACATCTGAGTAATTCCAAAGAAATATATATAATGGCTGCTACCCTGGGAGCACAAGTCGATAAAAAAATTTCCTATTATGAAAAAGTTTCAGTTACAAAATCGATGATCTTTGATGCCTGTGCCACCACGGCCATTGAAGCGGGCTGTGATCAGGTTGAAAAAGAGATCAAAGAAAAAGTACTGGCAGCAGGAAATGAAGCTATAACTTTTCGCTACAGTCCGGGTTATGGAGACCTTGGAATTGATATTCAAAAAGAAATTTTAAGAATTTTAAATGCACCAAAAAAAATTGGTTTAACTGCTTCCAAATATAATATGTTACATCCGACTAAATCAGTAACAGCAATAATCGGAGTTATTGCAGAAAAGGGAGAAGAAGAGCAGCAGAGTCAAGAAAATTTAAATTCAGTTAGAAAAGATGATAATTTAGAAGAGAGAGATCTTGAATTTGAGTCAAGACACTGTCAAAACTGTCTTCTATACGAAGACTGTGAGCTGAGAAGAAAGGGGATTTACTGTGGAGCTAAAGGATAGACTGGGAAAAGAAGTTATTTTATTTGATGGAGCCATGGGAACAGTACTGCAGCAGCGGGGTTTAAAAGCTGGAGATGTGCCAGAAAAATTAAATATAGAAAAAAGTAAGGAAATTGTTGAGATCCATAAAAGCTATTTGAAGGCTGGAGCTGAAATTTTAACTACCAATACCTTTGGGGCCAATGCCTTAAAAATGGAAGAAATAGATTATTCTGTGGAAGAAGTTATTTCAGCTGCAGTAGAAAATGCCCGCAGAGCTGTTGTAGAATCAGGAATCGAGGCAGCTGTAGCCTTAGATATGGGTCCTTTAGGAGAACTATTAGAACCAATGGGCAGTCTGACCTTTGATGAGGCTTACAATCTTTATCAGCAGCAGGTACTGGTCGGAGTTGAAGCCGGAGCTGATCTAATACATATAGAAACAATAGCTGATCTTTATGAAGCCCGGGCGGCTGTCCTGGCAGCTAAAGAAAATTCAAATCTGCCCGTATTTTGTACCCTGACTTTTGAAGAAGACGGTAGAACTTTTACCGGTGGCAGTATCCGCTCCATGATTTCTGTACTGGAAGGACTGGGAGTAGATGGAATTGGACTCAACTGCTCTCTGGGACCGGAAAAATTGGAACCTCTGGTTGAAGAGGTGCTTCAATATTCTAAACTTCCGGTTATTATGCAGGCAAATGCTGGTTTGCCAGTAATGGAGAATGGAGAAACAGTATTTAAGATCTCTCCAGCGGAATATTTTAAACCGTTAGCCCGACTTTACGAAAAAGGACTGGCGGTTATTGGAGGTTGCTGTGGTACTAATGAAGAATTTATATCTTTAATAGCAGAGAATTTAAAAAACAAAAAAGTCAAAGAGCGAGAAGTTATAAAAGAAAGTCTTGTCTGTTCTCCCTCTCAGTCTGTCGATCTGGCTGGAGTTAATGTGGTTGGAGAAAGAATTAATCCAACCGGTAAAGCTGCCTTTAAAGATGCCTTAAGAAATGGTGATTTAGACTATATTCTTAAGGTTGCTGTAGAAGAAGTAGATGCAGGGGCAAATATTTTAGATGTTAACATTGGTTTACCTGATATCGATGAAAAGGAAATAATGGTTAGATTAATTAAAGAGCTGCAGGGTATCTTAGATGTTCCTTTACAGATTGATTCCAGTGACCCGGAGGTAATAGAAGCGGCCTTAAGATATTATAACGGGACAGCAATTGTCAATTCAGTTAACGGAGAGGCTGAAGTGCTGGAGAAAACTCTGCCGGCGGTCAAAAAATATGGAGCAGCTGTTATTGGTCTGACCATGGATGATAATGGGATACCGGATACTGCTGCAGGTCGTTTTGCAGTTGCTGAAAGAATTGTTAATAAAGCAGCTGAATTTGGAATTAGCAGAGATAAGATTATTATTGACTGTCTGACTTTAACAGCATCCGCCCAGCAGGAAGGTGTTAAGGAAACTCTCAAAGCTTTAAATATGGTCAAAGAAAAACTTGGTGTTAAAACAACTCTCGGAGTCTCTAATGTTTCGTTTGGCTTACCGGCTCGACCTGTTTTGAATAGGACTTTTTTATCAATGGCCCTTTACCAGGGCTTAAATTTGCCAATTATTGATCCAAATGATAATGAAATGATGGCGGATGTTAAAGCAGCTGCAGTTTTAAATAATATTGATCAGGGGGCCGCTGACTATATTGAGTATATGGCTGAAACAGAAAATAAAAGTGGCTCTGCTAACTCTGCTAAAGAAATAAAAAACGAGAGTGAAGAAAAAGATCTGCAGTCGGTAATTATTAAGGGACTAAAGAGTGAAGCTGCTCGATTAACTGAGGCAGTATTAAAAGAAAAGAAAGCTATAGAAGTAGTAAATGAGTATTTAATTCCTGCTCTTGATATCGTTGGAGAACGCTATGAAAAAGGAGAAATATTTTTACCACAGTTGGTTCAATCTGCAGAAACTGTAAAAGAAGCTTTTGCCGTTTTAAAAGCAGAGATGGCCCGGACAGGTGGTAGAGATATTTCTAAAGGAAAAATTATAATGGCAACAGTAAAAGGTGATGTCCATGATATTGGTAAAAACATTGTCAAAACTGTTTTAGAAAATTATGGATATCAGATAATCGATTTAGGTAAAAATGTTAATATTAAAGAAATAGTTAGTACAGTAAAGGTAAATAAAATAAAACTTTTAGGTTTAAGTGCTCTAATGACAACAACAGTAAAAAATATGGAAAAAACAATTAAAAAAGTACGTGAAATATGTCCAGAGACGAAAATTATGGTAGGTGGGGCAGTATTGACAGCAGATTATGCAGATATGATCGAAGCTGATTTTTATGCCAGAGATGCAAAAGAGGCAGCAGAAATTGCCAAACAGATTTTTGAATAATAAATTTAAAAAATGGAAACTCATCTAAAATGTAATTTTTAAATAAATCAAAAAGAAAAAGCAGGCTGTAGAATTATAAAAAATCTCAGCCTGCTGCTTATATTTATTTGATTTTTTCAATGGTTTCTTGTTCTGCAGCAAGGTCAACATACTGTAGAGCATGCTGTTTTAATTCAATTATTTTCTCTTTAGTAATGCTGCGTACCACCTTAGCCGGTATGCCCAAAACCAGACTTGCGGGCGGGATGACTGTGTTTTCCGGAACTACAGCACCTGCTCCTACAATTGATCCTTTTCCAATTTCAGCTCCACTTAAAATAGTAGCATTCATTCCAATGAGTGAATTATTTCCAATTTTGCAGGCATGGATCACTGCATTATGGCCAATTGTTACATAATCTCCAATCTCAACACCTAAATTGTTTTCAACATGAACAGTAGAGTTTTCCTGGATATTAGAATACTTTCCAATTTTAATTTTTTTAATATCTCCTCTAAGAACAGTATTATACCAAATACTGCTGTGTTCAGCTATTTCTACATCTCCAATTATGTGACTACCTGGAGCAATAAAAGTGTTTTCTGCAATTTTAGGACTTTTCTTTTTAAATTTATATAACATTTTAAAACCTCCATATTTTTTATTTATTACTATACAAGTTCTATTTAAAGATTAAAACTCCTTTTTTTAATAGTTATTTAACTTGCAAGCACTGATAAAATAATTTATAATTAAAGGTGTATGAAATTAGAGGTGAAAAATATGTCAAAAAAAAGAATGGCTATTTTTGGAGGGACTTTTGATCCTCCCCATCAAGGACATTTTATTTTAGCTGAGCAGATTAAAAATTATTTTGGGTTATCTAAGATCATATTTATGCCTGCTGGTAAGCCACCACATAAAAAAGATAGGGATATTTCACCAAATAAAGATAGATTAACAATGCTGAAATTTGCTGTAGATAATAATCAAGGATTTTCTTTATCAGACTGGGAAATGAAAAATGATGGATATTCTTATACTGCAAAAACTTTAGCAGAGTTTGTACCTCAAATTAATGCTGATCAGGTCTTTTTTATTATAGGTGCAGATTCTTTAGCAGAAATTTTTGGCTGGAAAGATTCGGAATACTTATTAACTAAAGCTAAATTTATAGTATTTAGTCGACCTGGTTATAATTTAAATGAGATTATAAATGACCAGAAGTATGAAGATTATTTAGAAAATATATTTACATATCAGAGTTTAAATATAGAAATTTCTTCTTCTTTTATTAGAGATGAAATTAAAAAAGGAAAATCTATTCGTTATTTAACATTAGATAAAATTAGAGAGTACATTGAAAAAAATAATCTTTACAGGTGATTAAATGTCATTAGTTAATAAAGATTTATTAGAAAAACTTGATTTAAAAAAAATTAAAAATATTTTAGGAAAAGAAAGGTATCAACATACCAGATATGTTTTAAAATCAGCAGTTAAATTAGCTGAAAAATTAAATCTTAATCAGGATAAGGTTAAAATCGCTGCCTTATTGCATGATATTGCAAAATCTAAAACTGATAAAGAGTTAAAGCTGCTCTTAAAGGATTCTCAGTGGAATGTTGATGAATTAGAAGCTGCTATAACTCCAATACTTCATGCTCCAGCTGGGGCTGTAATTGCCAAAAATGAGTTTGGGATAGAAGATCAAGAAATATTAGAAGCAATACGTTTTCATACTCTGGGCCACCCTAAAATGGGAAAAATAGCTCAGGTCATTTATGCTGCCGACTTTATTTCAGAAGATAGGCAGTTTCCTATTTTAAACACGATTAGAAAAGAAATTGAAAGAGATTTTGAATTAGGATTATATTTAATAACCAATAATATTATTAAATATCAGCTTGAACAGGATAATTTTATTCATCCTTATTCAAATGATTTACGAAATAAACTATTAAAGAGAAGTGATTAATAAATGTTAGAAAAACTAACTGACTGGAAATATATTGCTTTAATTATATTTTTGGTCATTATTGGTGTTATCATGGCATTTTTATGGAATGATGAACTAACAAAAATTTCTTCAGAAGGACCATTTGCAGAAAATAAAGTAAATATACTTGCAGTTGGGTATGATTCAAATATCAATGGCGCCTCCAGAGCAGATACAATTATTTTGATAAGTTTAGATGTCGACAGCAAAGAGGCGGGGTTGATTTTTCTGCCAAGAGATACTTATATTAACTCAAGCAAAAGAAATTTTACTAAATTAAATTCAGCTCATGTATATGGTGGAATAGAATTAACACAAAAAACAATAGAAGAAATGCTGAAAATTGATATAGATTATTATTTAGAAACAGATTTTAAAGGTTTTGAAAAAATAATTGATCGATTAGGTGGAGTGAATGTTAATGTCTCTCGTCATTTAAACTATGTTGATAAAGCTGGTGGTCTGTATATTAATATCCCTGCAGGTCAGCAAAATTTAAATGGAAAAAAAGCTCTTCAGTATGTTAGATACCGTGATGAAAGAGGAGATATTGGAAGAATTGAGCGTCAACAAAAATTTGTAGATGCTGTTTTTGCTAAAGTTCTTTCACCTGCTATTTTGACTAAAATACCTGGTATCATTAAAGAGGTTAACGATACTATTAATACTAATATTCCAATCCAGGATATTACTCCATTTATTAATATGGCAAAAGAAATTGATTTAAGTCAAATAGAAACTAAGATGCTTCCAGGGGAACCAAAATATATTAATGGAATTAGTTATTGGGTTCCAGATTTAAAAGAAGCCAATATAATGGTAGAAAATTTGGTGAGAAATAAATCATATATTAAAAACAAAGATTATCAGTTAACTGTACTAAATGGGGTAGGAGATTCGGGAGCTGCTTCAAATACAGCCAAGTTATTAGAAAAGTATGGTTTTAAAATTGATGAAATTGGTAATGCAGATAATTATAATTACGAATATTCGATTATAGAATACTATAGTAAAGATGATGAAGAAACAGCTTCTCAAATTGCTGAGTTATTAAGTGGGGAGATTGAATATGTTGAAGATTCTGGAGAACATATAAATAAAAATATTAAAGTTATAGTTGGTTCAGGCTACAAAAAGTCTGTATAAGGAGGAATAAATAAATGTCAGATTTAAGTATTAAAGATATTGCATTAATGGCAGCTGACGCAGCTGATGATAAAAAAGCAGAAGATATAGAAATTTTAAATGTTCAGGGTTTAACGGTGATTGCAGATTATTTTGTGCTCTGCAGTGGTAATTCTGATCAGCAGGTTAGAGCTATAGCCAGAGCTGTTGATGAAAAATTATCCGAAAAAGAAATTGAACCTAAAAAGATGGCGGGTATGAATGATGCCAAATGGATTTTAATTGACTATGCTGATGTAATTGTTCATGTTTTCCAGAAAAGAGAAAGAGAATATTATGATCTGGAAAGATTATGGTCAGATGCTGAAAAAATTCTACGAACAGATGAAAAAGAAGAGTAATATAAGTAATAGAGCAGAATTTAGAAATAAATAATATATAAATTTTAATCAAATGAGGAGAGTGAAGATCTTTGCAAGATTATTATCCGTTTCAAGAAGTAGAGAAAAAGTGGCTTAAAAATTGGGAAGACTTAAATTTACATAAAACCGGAGATGATCCCGATAAAGAAAATTATTATGTTTTAGAAATGTTTCCATATCCTTCAGGTAATTTGCATATGGGGCATGTGAGAGTTTATTCTATTGGTGATGTTATAGCTCGTTATAAAAGAATGAAGGGCTATAATGTTCTTCATCCAATGGGATGGGATGCTTTTGGTTTGCCTGCAGAAAATGCAGCGATCAAACATGGTAATATTCATCCTAAGGAATGGACCTGGGATAATATTGCCCATATGAAAGAACAGATGAAGGCAATGGGTTTGAGTTATGATTGGGACCGCGAAGTAACAACAGCAGCTGAAGACTATTATAAGTGGACTCAATGGTTTTTTACCCAGATGTTTAATGATGATTTAGCCTACAGAAAAGAATCTACAGTTAACTGGTGTCCAAGCTGTGAGACAGTACTTGCTAATGAGCAGGTAGTTAATGAAGCTTGTGAACGCTGTGGCACTGAAGTTGATAAACGTGATTTAGAACAGTGGTTCTTAAAAATAACTGATTATGCAGAGAGACTCTTAGATGACCATGAGCTTTTAGAAGGCTGGCCTGAAAAAGTAAAAACTATGCAGAAAAACTGGATTGGCCGTAGTGAAGGTACAAGAGTTACTTTTGAAATATCAAAACTTGATAAAGAATTAGAAGTCTTTACAACCCGTCCAGATACATTATTTGGTGCAACGTATATGGTTTTGGCTCCTGAGCATCCATATGTTTCTGAATTAACCGCTGGAACTGAAAAAGAAAAAGACGTTAAAGAATTTGTCAAAAAAGTTAAAAAACAAAAGGAACAGGAAAGAACTTCAGCCGAAACAGAGAAATTAGGTATTTTTACCGGTGCTTATGCAGAAAATCCTGTTAATGGCGAAGAAATTCCTGTTTATATAGCAAATTATGTGTTGATGGGATATGGTACTGGTGCAATTATGGCCGTTCCTGCTCATGACCAGCGTGACTTCGATTTTGCCCGCAAGTATGACATAGAAATTAGAGCTGTAATTCAGCCTGATGACCAGAAAGAAGAACTTGTCGGGTCAGAAATGGAAACAGCTTATGCTGGGGATGGTCACTTAATCAACTCCGGTAAATATAATGGTTTAAATGTTGAAGAAGCCTTTGATAAAATGGCAGAAGACTTCTCAGCTAAAGGATTTTTAAAGGTTGAAACTAATTATAGACTGCGTGATTGGTTAATTTCCCGTCAGCGCTACTGGGGAGCACCTATTCCAATTGTTTATTGTGATGACTGTGGAGCTGTAGCAGTTCCAGAAGAAGATTTACCGGTTGAACTACCCCATGATGTAAAATTTTCTCCAACTGGAGAGTCACCACTGAAAAAGGTAGATGCTTTTGTTAATACTACCTGCCCTGAATGTGGTGGACCTGGTAAACGAGAAACAGATACTATGGATACCTTTGTTGATTCTTCTTGGTATTTTATGCGCTATGCAGATCCTAAAAATGATGAGCTTCCTTTTGCCAAGGAAAATGTTGATGAATGGTTCCCGGTTGATCAGTATATTGGTGGAATTGAGCATGCTATTCTTCATTTATTATATGCCCGCTTCTTTACCAAAGTTGTACACGATATGGGTCTGACTGACTATGTCGAACCATTTACAAACTGGCTGGCCCAGGGAATGGTGCTCAAAGATGGTGCCAAGATGTCAAAATCTAAGGGAAATGTTGTTGATCCTAAAGATATATTAGCTGAATATGGTGCAGATACAGCCCGTTTATTTATTCTCTTTGCTTCACCACCGGAAAAAGACTTAGAGTGGAGTGACAAAGGGGTTGAAGGTGCAGACCGTTTTTTAAATCGTGTCTGGCGCTTTGTAACTGAAAATCTTGTGTTAATTAAAGATGCTGATTCTGACTTAGACTCAGAAAACTTTACTGAAGCTGAAAAATCACTATACCGAACAATGCATGCAGCTATTAAAAAGGTAACAGAAGATGTGGAAGACAGATTAAACTTCAACACAGCAATCAGTGCAATTATGGAATTAACAAACGAAGTTTATTCTTACTTAAATGATCGCAATGTTGAAGATACTAATGCCCCTCTAATTAGAGAAGTGGCCGAAAATATTGTATTATTATTAGCCCCATTTGCTCCTTTTATTACCGAAGAACTCTGGGAATATTTGGGCCATCAAAAAAATGTACATGCAGCTGAATGGCCGAAATATTTAGAAGAAGCACTTAAAAAAGATGAAATCACAATTGTAATCCAGGTTAATGGTAAGGTAAGAGATAAAATTAATATTGCTGCAGACGCCTCCGAAGAAGAAGTTAAAGAACAGGTTATGGCAGAAGAAAAGATTAAATCTTATCTTGAAGATGGTAACTTAGTCAAGACTATTTATATTCCAAAAAAATTAGTCAACCTGGTAATTCAATAAATAACCTAGCTTAAATTAACAGCTTAAATTATAATTATTTATTACAGCTCCTGGCATTTTATTATTAATTTGTCAGGAGTTTTCTTATTAATAATAATAATTCCTTATAAACTTGATAATTTTACTGATATTTAAGGAAAGTTGTTGACTTTGAAAATCGTTTTCAGTATAATAATTATATAAGGATAATATATCAAAAATTAATTACTGCAGCAGGAGGTAAAAATTAATGACTCTAGCCGATATGAAACATGGGAATAAATTTATTATAGATAAAATTGAGGATAAAAGCACTCGTTTACAGGCTTTAAGATTTGGAATAAGCGAAGGTTCTGAGATTGAATGTGCAGGTTCAATGCCAGGAGGACCAGTTATTTTGAAGAAAAATTTACAGGAAATTGCTGTTGGTCGCAGAACTGCCGAAAAAATAAGTGTTAAGAAAAAAGGAATGATATAATTGAACGACTGCAGTCAAATTGATTTAGATCAAGAACTGCAGGCTGATAAAAAAATTGTGCTGGCTGGTAATCCAAATGTAGGTAAATCGATATTTTTCAATTATCTTACAGGAATTTATGTCAGTGTTTCTAATTATCCCGGGACTACCCTTGATATCAGCAGCGGCAAAATGGGTGATGCAGCTGTCTTTGATACACCAGGTGTTTATGGAGTCGGATCCATAAATGATGAAGAGAGAGTAGCCAGGGATTTTATTATGTCTGCAGATATTATAATAAATGTTGTTGATGCAAGTCATTTAGAGCGCGATTTATTTTTAACTCAGCAGTTAATTGATCTTAATAAAAAGATGATTGTTGCTCTAAATATGATGGATGAAGTTAAAAAAAATAATATTACTATTGATTTAGAAGCTTTAGAAAAAGAACTTGGAGTTCTGGTAATCCCTACAACTGCTGCTAAAAATAGGGGGCTTGATCAGGTTAAAAATTCTATTGAAAAAGCAGTTTGTGGTAATGATATTTTTGAATTTAACTCTGAATTAAAGACCGAATTTGAAAAAATTAAATCAAAAAGCAAAAATGAAGCTGAAGCATTAATGCTTTTAGAAGAAGATGAAAATATTCGCTGTAGATATTCTGAACTTAAAGATATTCCTGATTTGCGGGAAGAAATATACACAGCTCGCAGACGACGTGTAGATGAAATTACAGCTAAAGTATTAACTTATGATCAGAATTCAAGCCAAGTTGCAAGGAAAATTGGTTCTTATATGCTAAAACCTGTAACAGCTATTCCAATGTTATTAGTACTTTTATATTTAATGTATCAATTTATCGGAGTTTTTGTTGCTCAAACAGTAGTTGAATTTACAGAAGGCTATCTTTTTGCAGGACTATATGAGCCTTTTATGAGGAATTTAATTGCCAATTCTATTGGGTTTGAAAATTTTTTTGGTCAGCTTTTAGCAGGAGAATATGGTATTTTAACAATGGCGGTAACCTACATTTTTGGTTTATTGCTGCCTTTAGTTGCTGGTTTTTATCTGCTGCTTTCTATTTTAGAGGATTCAGGTTATCTGCCAAGAATCGCTGTGTTAATGGATAGACTGCTGCAAAAAATTGGACTTAATGGTAGGGCTATTATCCCTATGCTTTTAGGTTTTGGCTGTGTAACTATGGCTACCATAACTACCAGATTATTGGGAACAAAAAGAGAAAGAATTATTGCTATTTTTCTTCTAGGTTTAGCGATTCCTTGTTCTGCTCAGCTTGGAGTAATAGCAGGTTTAATCTCACAGCTTGATGTTTTTTATATATTGGTTTATGTACTTACTATTTTTGCTGTTTATGTTCTGGCAGGTACTTTTTTAAATAAAGTTTTACCGGGTGAATCAAGTGATCTATTGATTGATTTGCCTCCAATAAGACTGCCAGATCTTAAAAATGTATTTAATAAAACTTATCAGCAAACCATAGCTTTTGTTAAAGAAGCAGGTCCAATATTTGTGCTCGGTGCAGCTTTAATTACTGTGATGCAGAAAACCGGCTTACTTGCTTTAATTACCAGATTTGCAGAACCAATAACTGTTAACTGGCTTGGTCTTCCAGCAGCAACAGCAACAGCTTTTGTCATGGGAATTATAAGACGTGACTTCGGAGCTGCTGGTTTAACTGCTATTGCCTTAACTCCAGCTGAAGTGACAATTTCTCTAATTACGCTAACTTTATTTGTGCCTTGTATTGCGGCGATGATGATTATGGTTAAGGAAAGAAATTTTAAAGAAGCTGTTTATATCTGGTTCGGAAGCTGGATTACAGCATTTGTTACCGGTGGCATTGTTAATTTATTTATTTTTTAAAGCAGCTCCGAAAAATATTTTAGTTTTTAATTAAGAAAGAGGGGATTAGGATGGATAACTGTGATCTAAATGCTGAAAAAGAAGAAAAAAAGAAAATCGTCTGTCCTACCTGTGGCTATGAAATGAAGGAATTTAAATCAATTAAGTGTCCTCGCTGTAATAGTTATTTATTTACAAAATGTTCTGAGTGCAATAAATGCTCTTTATTTTAGTAGGAGTATTTGTTAAAATAAAAAGAGTAATAATCATCAATTATAAAATTTTATATAAGGAAAGAGTGGTTATAAATGAAAGAAAAGGCCCGTGTTATAAAAAATGAAGATGGGCAGAGTCTGGTACAGATAATTCGAACTTCTGCCTGTAGTCATTGTGATGAAAAATGTATGCTGGCTGAAGATTCACATGAAATGGAGGAAATGGAAGTTCTGGTTAATGATCCAATTGGAGCTGAGGTTGGGAGTATGGTTGAATTAGAAATGGGAACAAAGCCAGTTCTATTTTCCGCTTTTGTAGTTTATTTGCTGCCGTTAGCTGCTGTTATTGCTGGATATTTTGCTGGCAGCAGTTGGTTATCAATTTTTATTGAAAATAGCGAAGTAGCTGGAATTGTTGGTTCAGTAGTTTCATTCTTTTTATCATTTTTTCTTTTGAGATTTTTCGACAAAAAAGCAGGTGCAAAAAGTTATTTTCACCCCCAGATTACTAGGGTAGTAACTCATAATTGATTTTATTATGATAGTTAATTTTAAATGATTTTAATAAATAATGAAGGTGATTAGGTGGCAGCCGATAATAAAGCAATTATAAATGAAGATAGTTCAACTAAAAATGTGATATTTAAGCTTGCCTGGCCTGTAATAGCAGAGCAGTCATTGGCAACAATTACTCATATTGTTGACATGATGATGGTTGGGCGCTTAGGTGCTTCTGCTGTGGCTGCACTTGGTTTAACAATGCAGCCTGTATTTTTTTCAATGGCTTTAGCTTCTGCCCTTGGTGTAGGTACAACAGCCTTAGTTTCAAGATTTACCGGATCAGATCAAAATAAAAAAGCTGCCTCTGTTTTACAGCAATCTGTATTGATGTCAATTATATTCTCAATAGTTTTTGCCTCTATTTTTTATTTTTTTGCTCCAAGTTTATTAAATTTTATGGGAGGGGAAGCCGAAGTAGTTAAACTAGGAACAGGTTATTTAAGAGTAATGACCCCGGGATTTATTTTTATGGTTTTAGCTTTTATAGTTACTGCAGCTTTAAGAGGGGCTGGAGAAACAAAAACACCGATGAAGGTTAATATTTTAGTTAATATTTTAAATGTTTTAGGCAATTATCTGCTCATATTTGGTAATTTTGGCTTCCCGCGTCTTGGAGTTAACGGAGCTGCATTAGCAACCACTATTTCAAGATCTATTGGTGGAATAATTTTATTAGCTGTAACTTTTTCTGATTACAGTGCTTTGAAAATGAAGTTTAAAGGATTTTTTAAAATTGATCTGGACCTTACAAAAAGAGTTTTAAAAGTAGGAATTCCAACTGCTTTAGAAGAGTCTGTAAGAAGACTGGCACAGCTGTTATTTGTCAGAGTGATTGCTTCTTTAGGAACTACAGCTTTTGCTGCTCATCAAATTTCTTTAAATGCAGAGTCAATTTCTTATATGCCTGGTTTTGGAATAGCAGTTGCCGCTACAACAATAGTTGGTCAGAATTTAGGCGCCAAAAATCCTCGAGGTGCAGAAAAAGGAACTTTTGAAGCCTGGAAAATTGGTTCTTTAATAATGGGCTTTATGGCACTTGTCTTTTTAATACTTCCGGAACAGTTAATTAGTTTATATACATCTGATTCAGAAATTATTGCGCGCGCCGCATTAAATTTAAGAATTATTGCTCTGTCACAAATACCAATGGGGACTCAATTTATTTTTGCAGGTGCATTGCGTGGTGCCGGTGATACTAAGGCAGTATTTTATTCTACCGCTCTTTCAACCTGGATTTTTAGATTATTTTTAGGTTATATTTTAGTCCATTCGTTGGGATTCGGTCTAGTTGGTGCTTGGACTGCGATGGTAATAGATTGGATCGTTCGTGGTAGTTATGTGTTTTATAGATTTAAAAAAGGAAATTGGAAATTAATAGAAGTTTAGAATTTATCAGAATATTTTTACTTTTTTAAAAAACTTGCAATATCTTCAAAGGAGCTATATAATAATAAAAAATAACTTTTTAATTTAATAAATGATATCCTTAGATTGAGAGAGTAGAAATAAGTTGCCTTTTAGCAAGCTGGAACAGCTGTAAGTCCAGCAGGTGGATTATTTTGAAACGCACTCAGGAGGTTCTCAGCTGAATTTAGTAGGTTGAGACGTTAGACGCGTTAAGTTATAGAGTGGTCGGTCTATTGATTGACAACTAGAGTGGTAACACGGGTAATTCCTCGTCTCTTATTGGATAAGAGTGCGGGGATTTTGTAGTTTATGAGTGATTTTAGCAGCCAGTAGTTTTAATGTTTTTAAGTCAGTGAGTATTCAAGGAGGAGATAATTATGGCATATAATTTAAAAGGGAGAAACTTTCTAACTTTAAAAGATTTTTCAAAAGAAGAAATTGAGTATTTATTAACTCTCGCTGAAGATTTAAAATCTAAAAAAAGAGCAGGGATTAAAGGAAATAATTTAGAAGGTAAAAATATTGCTCTAATTTTTGAAAAACCTTCTACTAGAACTAGATGTGCTTTTGTAGTTGCAGCTAGAGATGAAGGCGGAAAGCCTGAGTATTTAGGTAAAAATGATATTCAACTTGGAAAAAAGGAATCAGTTGCTGATACAGCTCGAGTCTTAGGTAGATTTTTCGATGGAATAGAATTTAGAGGGTTTGAGCACCAAACTGTTGAAATTTTAGGAGAGTACGCCGGAGTTCCTGTCTGGAATGGTTTAACTGATCTTTATCATCCAACTCAAATATTAGCAGATTTTTTAACTTTAAAGGAGAATTTTGATAAATTAAAAGGACTTAAATTAGTTTATGCAGGTGATGGACGCAATAATATGGCTAATTCTTTGATGATTGGTTCAGCAATTATGGGAGTTAATTTCACAGTTGTAGCTCCTAAGGAATTATGGCCGGAACAGGGATTGCTGCAAGAGTGTAAAGAGCTTGCAGAAAAATCAGGGGCTGAAATTAATGTAACGGCAGAGATTGAGTCCGGGGTGAAGAACGCTGATGCAATTTACACAGATGTCTGGGTTTCAATGGGAGAAGAGGATAAATTTGAAAACCGAATTGAATTATTGAAACCTTATCAGGTGAATATGGAAATGATTAAATATGCAGAAAATCCTAATCTGATATTCTTGCACTGTTTACCAGCTTATCATAATACAGAAACTGAAAATGGAAAAAAAATATATGAGCAGTACAGCTTAAAAGAAATGGAAGTTACAGAAGAAGTCTTTGAAAGCAAATATTCTAAAGTTTTTGATCAGGCTGAAAATAGAATGCACACAATTAAAGCTGTTATGACAGCTACAATATAGGGGTGATTAAATGATGACAGCATTAAGTAAAGATCTTAAATATGATTGTAGGCAGGCTATTTTATCAGATGCAGCTGAAATACATAATTTAATGCAGCTGGCTTTTGCAGATTATGCAAAAAGAAAAAATGAAAATAAGAATAAGAAAGAGGTTATTAATTCAGCTTTAAGAGAGCAGCTATCAGAAGTTAAAAAAGATTTAGAAGCTAATATCGTTTTAGTTTTAACTGATTCAGATAAAATCATTGCTTCATTAAGGTTAGAAGAGATTAGTAATAAAAGATATTTATTGAAAAGATTTGCAGTTTCTCCATCTTATCAAAACCAGGGTTTGGGAACCATGCTTTTTCAGGAAGCAGTAGAAAAATTGAGAAAAATTGACGCTCTTTATCTTCAACTTTATTCTTCTTTAGAAAACGAAAAATTAATTTGTTTTTATCAGGGACTCGGTTTTAACTGTCTCGAAACTGACAATAAAAAGGGTTATGAGCGTGGCCTTTGGATAAAAACAATTAAATAAACTTGTCGAAATTCCCTCGACAATCTTCATTTTAAATAAAAGCCAATTATTTAAGAATGGAGAAGTTAAAACCCCATTCAAATTTTTGAGTGGGGTTTAATCATTTATAAAAGTTGCAAAATTTTATATTTCAAATAAATAAAATTTTTTAGTAAAATTTTAAACTGTAGCTCTATTTTAAAAAATAGAGTTAATTATAATGAAACCTAAATAAATTCCTACAATTCCCATTACTCCTGATAAAGTTGGTGGAGCAGGTATCGGTAGATTTAAGAAAGAAAATAGACCTCCAACAATTAAACCTGAAACTGCTGCTAATAGTGCTTGAGTCATAATTGATTCTCCTTTAACTGATAAATATTATTTGGTTAGACGTCAGACAACCAACACTATTATTTTATTATATTTATCAGCTTTTGTCAAAAAAATTTTCAGAATTTTAATTATAACTATTTAAAAAAACGTTTTCCATAATAATTGAAAGCCTTCTAAATATGTGTTAGAATTATTTTATAGTTTAATTGTAAGGTACTGGAAGGAGCTCATTATGGCTAATAAAGAAATTACAATCAAGGATGTAGCAAAACTCGCAGAGTGTTCGCCAACAACTGTTTCTAGAGTTATTAATAATAGTGACCACCCGGTTAGTAAAGAAACTGCTGAAAAAGTAGAAGCAGCAATAAAAAAATTGAATTTTTCGCCCAATAGAATTGCGCAGGGTCTTAAAAGTGATCGTTCTAATATAATCGGTGTAATTGTTCACGATATCTGTGATTCTTATTTTGCTCAGATGGTTAAGGGAATTGAAGAATTTATTTCAGGGCATGAATACATAGTAAATATTTATAATACAAGTCGAAGTGTCGAAAAAGAACTGCATGCATTTAATCTGCTTAAGGCAAATAGAGCTGATGCAATTATTTTAGCTGGTGGAGCTTTAATGGATAAAAAATACGAGCAGAAAATGCATTCTATGATTAATCAGCTGCAGAATCAAAATACGCTGGTATTGGGAATCACCCCTCACCCTTTTGATATCAAGAATATCATTTTAGGTAATGATCGTGCATTAGAAGTTATAACAGATAAAGTGATCGAATATGGACATCGTAAAATTGCTTATATTGATGGTCCTGAAAAACTTTATACAAGCTATTTAAGAAAAAAAGGTTTCAAAAAATCTTTAGAAAAAAACGATATTGCTGTAGATGATAATTTAATTTTTAAAGGCGATTTTAGTTTTAATGGAGGCAGAAAAGCCGCTTTAGAAATTATAAAAAAAATTAATTCGATAACTGCAGTAGTTGCAGCCAATGATTCAACTGCACTCGGAGCAATGTGGGAACTTAATCATCAAGCGATAAAGGTTCCTGATCAAATTTCTGTTGTTGGGATTGATAATTTACCAGAAGCTAAATATTCTTATCCACCACTAACTACTATTGAAATTCCTATCTATCAGCTTGGAACAAATATTGGAGAATATCTATTAAATAGATTGAATGAAAACTGCAATTATCAATTTAAAGATATTAAGATAAAATTAATTATGAGAAATTCATTAAAAAGATTGAAATAATTAATTTTTTTGAAAATGATAGTTCTTTAAATAACAAACCTTATAATTGATTGAATTTTATTTAAAAAATTTTAAAATAAGAAATTGGCTAAATTGTTTGACAACTAACAAGATATTGTTTATAATTGAACTAACATAAATTTTTTGTATAAAAGGAAACTGTTTTCCTTAACTATAAAAACTACTAAAAGTAGATTTTTTTATGTTTATGGAAATTGTTTTCTATTAATTAAAATTGTTATATTTTATTGGATTGGGGGTATGATTATGAAAGAAAAGGATAAGTTTAAATTTAAATCCTTGAAAGAATTGGAAAAGAAGATCGATAAACTTAGTTTGGATATTCCAATTAGTAAGAATTTAGATATTTTAAAAGAAAAAATTAAGCTTGGGAATAGGGTCATCCCTAACAGATTAGCAGTTCATCCCCTGGAAGGAACAGATGCCAATCAGGATGGAAGTCCCGGCAAATTAACTATAAGAAGATATAAGAGATTTGCTGCAGGTGGAGCAGGGTTAATCTGGCTGGAAGCTGTAGCGGCTGATGAAGATGGAAGAGCAAATAATAAACAGTTATTAATTAAAGAAAACAATCTTGATTCTTTTAAGAATTTAGCTGTTGTAATGCGAGATGAAGCAAAAAATATATATGGTGATGACTTTAATCCATATTTAGCAGTACAGTTAAATCATTCGGGGAGATATGGAGTTAATAATAATATCTTATTTCACCACGAATTAAGTGATAAATCAGCAGGGATTTCTCCTGATCAGGAAGTTATGACCGATGCAGAATTAGAGCAGGTAGAAGATAATTTTTTAAGAGCTTCCAAATTAGTTAAAAAAGCAGGTTTTGATGCAGTAGATATTAAAGCCTGTCATAGATATTTATTTTCAGAAGCTTTGGCAGCTCACACCAGAGAAGGAAAATATGGAGGCAGTTATGAAAATCGAACCAGACTTTTAAAAAATACTATTAGAAAAGTAAAAGAAAATGTTGATATAGATATAGTTGTCAGATTAAATGTCTATGATGATATTGCTTATCCATATGGCTGGGGAACTGATGAATTTGGAAATATGGATTTGAGTGAACCAAAGCGCTTAATTGAAGAGCTAGAAGATTTGGGCGTTAAAATTATTAATATTACTGCAAGTACTCCATATTTAAAACCATACATAAATCGTCCTTATGATAATTCAAGTGGTTTGGGTATGGAACCTGACGAAACTCCAATTGAGGGAGTTGAGCGGTTAATTAAATTAACTAAATTCGTTTCAGAAACAGTTGATAAATGTCTTGTAATTGGAACCGGTTTTAGCTGGCTGAGAGAATATGCCCCTTATACTGCAGCGGGAGTTGTCGAAAAATCATGGGCTGATATGATCGGTTTTGGGAGATTAGCTTTAGCTTATCCTGATTTTGCCAAGTCAATTATTAAAAATAATAGCCTAGATAAAAGCAAAGTATGTGTAAGCTGCAGTAAATGTGCTTATTTAAAAGCACATAATAAAGCAAGCGGCTGTGTAGTTAGAGATGCTGAGGTTTATGTGCCTTTTTTAAGAGAAATAATTAAAAAATAATTTTTTCAAAGGAGGAATTTGAAAATGATTGAAAAAAAAGTAGCAATAGTTACAGGTGCTGCTCGAGGTATTGGGCATGGAATTGCAAAAAAATTAGCTGATGATGGTTATGCAGTAGCTATTTTTGATATTCTCAAATTTAGTGATGTCAAAGAAAACATAGTTCAGATAAAGGAAAAGAACATACCAGTATTATATTTTCAGGGTGATTTAACAAATAAAGAAGATAGAAACAATTTTGTTAAAGAAGTTCTGGAAGAATATGGACGTATAGATTTTTTAGTAAATAATGCCGGGGTAGCACCAAAAGTGAGAAAAGATATTCTTGAAACTACTGAAGAAAGCTATGATTTTGTAATGGATATCAATTTAAAAGGAACCTTTTTCTTTACTCAAAAAATTGCAAATATTATGGTAGCAGAAAAAGAAGATAATGAAATTGAAATAGAACCTAAAATTGTAAATATTGCTTCTTCATCCTCATATACTTCATCTCCGGGTAGAGGAGAGTATTGTATCTCAAAAGCAGGTATTAGTATGATTACTAAATTATTTGCTGATAGACTGGCAGAATACGGGATCAATGTTTATGAGGTAAGACCTGGTATAATTTATACAGACATGACAAATGTGGTCAAAGATAAATATGATAGATTAATAGATGAAGGTATTACTCCAATTAAGCGCTGGGGTTATCCAGAAGACATTGCAAAAGCTGTATCAGTTTTTTGCTCAGGAATGCTTGATTTTTCAACAGCTGAGGTTATTAATGTTGATGGCGGTTTCCATTTGAGGAGGTTATAAATTGCAGTTCTTCATTACTAAGATTAAAGACTTAAATGTAGAAGTTTATAATCTCAATACAATAGTTGTGGGTTCAGGAGCTGCTGGTTTTAATGCTGCAGATCGCTTATATAATTATGGGCAAAAAGATATAGCCATTGTAACAGAAGGTATTAACCAAGGAACATCTAGAAATACCGGTTCTGACAAACAAACATATTATAAATTAACTCTTGCTGGAGAAGAAAATGATTCAGTTTTAGAAATGGCCAAAACTTTTTTTGCAGGAGGAAGTATGGACGGAGACATTGCTTTAACAGAAGCAGCTCTTTCAGCACAAAGTTTTTATCATCTAGTAGATATTGGAGTTCCATTCCCTCATAATAGATTTGGAGAATATGTTGGTTATAAAACTGATCATGATCCCAGACAGAGAGCAACATCTGCCGGACCATTAACCTCAAAATTGATGACAGAAAACTTAGAAGAAGTAGTTAAAGAAAAAAATATTAAAATTTTTGATGGCTACCAGGTAATATCAGTTTTGACTGACGAAAATAAAGAAAAAGTTATTGGAATTTTAGCCTTAAACTTAAATAACTTAGAAGACAAAAATAAAAGATATACACTTTTTAACTGTAAAAATGTAATTTATGCAACTGGTGGTCCAGCTGGTATGTACGCAACTTCTGTTTATCCGGACAGTCAAACAGGGGCAACAGGTATTGCTCTGGAAGCAGGGGCAATGGGAAAAAATCTTACTGAATCACAGTATGGTATTGCTTCGATTAAATTTAGATGGAATTTATCCGGAACCTATCAGCAGGTACTGCCGAGATATGTTTCTACAGATCAATCTGGAAATGATGAGAGAGAATTTTTAGAAAAATATTTTGAAGATCCAGGGAAAATGCTGGATGCTATTTTTCTAAAAGGTTATCAGTGGCCTTTTGATCCCAAGAAAGTTCATGATTATGCCTCTTCAATTATTGATATTTTGGTATATAATGAAACAGTTATCAAAGGGCGAAGAGTTTGGTTAGATTTTATGAAAAATCCAAGCTGGAGTTCTGATGAAGAAGGTAATTTAGATTTTTCAATTTTAGGTCAAGAAACTTATGAATATTTAGACAATTCAAATTCTCTTTTTGGTATGCCAATTGAAAGGCTTGCTAAAATGAACCAGCCAGCAATTGATCTATATCAAGATAACGGAATTGATATCACTAAAGAGTACCTAGAAATTGCAGTTTGTGCTCAGCATAATAATGGTGGTTTACATGCCAATCTCTGGTGGGAAAGTAACCTAAAAAACTTTTTTCCGGTTGGAGAAGTTAACGGCAGCCATGGTGTATATAGACCTGGAGGAAGTGCTTTGAATTCTGGTCAGGTAGGAAGCACTAGAGCAGCACAGTATATAACTGCTAACTACCAGGGAGATCCATTAGAATTAGAAGAGTTTTTAGATTCGGCAAAAGCCGAAATAGTAAAGAAAGTAAATTTGGGAGAAAAACTTGCTAATAATCTAAGTGATTCTTCAAATGTTTTAGAAATCAAAACTAAAATTGGTCAAAGAATGAGCAAAATTGGAGCTCATATTCGTTCTTTAAAATCTGCTGAAAGAGGAATAAGAGACAGTAAAAATGACTTAGATAATTTATTTAAGAATAGTGAATTATCATCACTTAGAGAACTGTCTTTAGCATTCCAAAATTATGATATGTTGATCACTCAATATGTTTATCTTTCTGCAATAAAGGATTATATAGAAAAAGGTGGAATAAGTAGAGGGTCATATCTAATTTATGATAGTGATGGTGAACTGCCGATAGATGACTTAGATGAAAAGTTTAGATTTAAAGCAGGAAATGATCAACTAAATAATAAAATACAGAGAGTTTTTTATGAAGGCAATAGTTGTGAATTCAATTGGGATCAAGTAAAAGAAATTCCTCAGGATGATAATTGGTTTGAAAATGTTTGGAATAAATATATGAAAGGAAAGATTATCAAATAAAGGAGGTGATAATTAAACAAGCAGGGGTTTATAGTTTCATAATTTTTTAAACAAAAAAATGGAGGAGATCAAATGAGAAGAAATTTAAGCAAATCCTTATTAGTAGCAGCTCTTATGGTAGTTTTAGTACTTAGTGTTTCTGGAGTTTCTTTTGCTGAATATCCTGACCGAGATGTAAGAGTTATTATTCCCTGGTCTGTTGGTGGGATGACTGATGTATTGACAAGACCCATTACTAACTGGTTAGAAGATTATTATGGTGAAGCTTTTGTTGTAGAAAATAAACCAGGTGGTGGTGGAGTAGTTGGTTCCATGCTTATTGAAAATGCGAAAAATGATGGTTATACAATAGGAACTACTTCGATGTCTACAGTTTCAGCTAAATATGTTTCACCAATGTATCCAGAAATGGAAAACGTAGAATTAATTGCTCAGGTTATTACAATTCCTGCAACTGTTACAGTTAATGCAGATAGTCCATGGCAGACAATTGAAGAATATATTGAATATGCTAAAAATAATCCTGAAGAAATTAAAAATTCTAACTCCGGTACAGGAGCGAGTGCACATATTTATGCAGCAGCATTCGAGAACGAAGCAGGTATTGAATTAAATCATGTTCCTTATCCTGGTTATGCAGAAGCTATTACAGCATTAGTTGGAGGTCATGTTGATTCAACAAATATTCCTTTACCAGATGTTGCGCCACAAGTTGAAGCAGGTAATTTAAGAATGTTGGCTATCGCGGCTGATGAAAGACATCCAGATTTTCCAAATGTACCAACTCTAAAAGAAAAAGGTATTAACCTTTCAATTGGTAACTACAGTGGTTTTGTAGCACCAAAAGGAACACCAAAAGAAAGAATTGAAATATTAGAGAATGGAATTAAAAAGGCAATGGAAGATCCAGAAATTAGAAACTTCTTAGTTAAAGCTGGATTCCAGCCAATTTATAAAAATGCGAAAGAATTTCAGGTAACTGTAGACGAAGCAGAAGCTCGTTTAGATTATTTAGTAAATGAACTTGGTGTAGAACTTATTGATGATTAAAAATTAGTTTCAGTTTAAAATATTAATCTTAAACAAGGGTTTTTCTATTAATAAATTAAAGAATATATAACTGGGATAAGATAATAGAAAAACTCTTTCTTTATTTTTTGGGTTATAATGTTTAATTATTGATATAAAGAGGTGTGATATAAATGCTTAAAATATTAGTTGCAATTGAAGGCTCAGAAAGCTGTTCTAAAGTTGCTCAAAAAGCCCAGGAGCTGGCTCTGCTCTGTAAAGGAAATGTGACTTTTTTAACTATAGTTAGTCCTGACTTCAAATTAGTAACATCAAAAGAAAAATTAGAAGCAGAAAACAAAAAATTAGAAATGAAAAAGGCTGAAACTGAAAATGCTTTAGAAATCTGCAGTATGGTTTATGGACAGTGTGAACTTGTGCTTGGTGAACAAGGTTTAAAAACTAAAAGAGTTGTTAAAGAGGGAAATTATCCAGCTGAAGATATTGTTGAATATGCGGATAAAAACAATTTTGATTTATTAGTCATAGCTGATAAAGGCAGCAAAAAACTAAAAGATAAATTATTAGGTAGTACAACAGAAAAGATCGTTCGTCATGCTAAAACTTCAGTTTTGGTTGTAAAATAAATTTAATGAGATAATTTTAAATATTAGACGGGGTGGTAAAATAATGAAGAAATATGATAAAATACTTGGCACTCTTCTTTTGATTTTTGCGGGAATATTATATTTTTATTCTGGAACTTTTCCGGTTAGAGAAGGAAGACCAAGAGTTTTAAATGCAGGCTTTTATCCTCAACTGCTGGCAATAATATTGGCTGTGCTTGCAGTAGCTTTAATAATTGCTGCTTTTATTAAAGATTATAAGGATAAGGGTGATGTAGAAATTTGGAAAAACACTTCATCACTAAAATTATTTTTAGTTACATTAGTAATGCTAATTATTTATCCATATCTGTTAACTTACTTAGGTTTTGCAACAGCCACATTTATCTTTATATCAATTATGATATATAGTCTTTTTTCAAAAGAAGAAAGAAATATTAAAAAACTTGGATTTATCTCTTTAATTATTACAATTGTGATTTATTTAGTTTTTAATGAATTTATTAATATTCCATTTCCAACAGGAGGATTACTAATTTAAATATGTGAGGTGAAGTTAAGTGGAATTATTTTCAATGGATATATATTTAGAAGGGCTTAAATACTTTTCAAATCCAATGATGTTTTTATTTTCCGGATTTGGAGTTTTGATAGGAATAATTTTTGGATCTTTACCTGGTTTAACAGCAACAATGACTATAGCAGTTTTTATTTCTTTTACTTTTGGTATTGATGCTACCCTTTCATTTGCCTTTTTATTAGGTTTATATACAGGAGCTGTTTATGGAGGTTCGGTAGCTGCTATATTGATAAATATACCGGGGACACCAAATGCTATAGCAACTGGTTTAGATGGTTATCCTCTCTGTCAAAAGGGTAAAGCTGGTCAAGCGATTGGTATAGCAACTGTATCTTCTGCAATTGGTGGTATTTTAAGTGTTTTTGTTTTAGCAATAGCAGCGCCTATGGTAGCAAGTGTGGCACTGAAGTTTAGTGCTCAAGAGTATGTAGGTATTACTCTAATTGGCTTGAGTATTATTGCAATCATTTCAACCGGATCAATGTTAAAAGGATTGATTGGGGGTCTACTTGGATTGGTTATTGGTGTTATTGGTATGGATCCTATCACCAATTTTCCTAGATTTTTATTTGGTCAACCAGAATTAATAGAAGGTGTTAGTTCGATACCTGTAATGATTGGTCTTTATGGAATTTCTGAAATGTTAATGCAAATTTCTGAAGAAGAACATGGAGTTGTAATTGATCAGGCTGTAAAAGATATTATTCCTTCTTTTTCTGACATTAAAAGACTGCTGCCTACAATAACCAGATCATCAATAATTGGAGTGATTATTGGTGCGATTCCAGCAGCTGGTGGTTCAATTGCAGCTTTAGTAGCCTACGGCCAGGAAAAAAGATTTTCTAAACATCCAGAATTATTAGGAACAGGTATTATTGATGGTATAGCAGCTCCGGAAGCTGCCAATAATGCTAGTACTGGTGGAGCTTTAATGCCAATGTTAACTTTGGGTATACCAGGAGATCCTATGACTGCTGTCTTAATGGGTGGATTAATTATGCAGGGTTTAAGACCAGGCCCTCTTCTTTTCAAGCAGCAGATGCCTTTTGTTTCTTCAATATTTTTGAGTTTATTACTTTCAGTCATTTTTATGCTTGTATTTGGACTATTTGGTGCTAAATATTTTGCTAGATTAATTACAGTTAAAAAACAATATTTAATACCTTCAATCATGATTTTTTGTTTAGTTGGTTCTTATGCAATTAATAATTCAACATTTGATATTTGGATATTATTAATCAGTGGTTTAATTGGATTTTTCTTAAGAAAAGTTGGATTTTCTCCAGCACCTATAGTTTTAGGTTTGATTTTAGGTCCTATATTTGAAAGCAACTTAAGAAGAGCACTAATTTTAGCTGATGGACAGTGGTCAACATTTGTAACTCGTCCAATTAGTTTATTCTTCTTAATTTTAACTTTAATTTTATTATTTGGACCTTTTATCTGGAATTTAATTAAAGGAGATAAATCAACTGATATTATTTAAAAGTTGATCAAACTTTAGTTAATACTAAAATTTATTTAAATCTAATTACATATATGCATACTAATTAGATAACAGCACTTTTATTGTTTATTGATAAACTGTGCTGTTTTTTCATGTCTATTATTGTAATTATTTCTAAAGTTAAAATTAAAACAGCTATTTTTTTCATAAGATAACAAGTAATTTTATTGTATCAAGAGTATATTTCTTATATAATTTTATAAGAAGAGTAAAAAATAAATTTTATATAATTTAATTTTATATATGAGGAGGCAAATAATGTCTGGAAATAATTTACCGAGCTTAAATCGTAATTATCTAGAATCTGAACTCTTAGGAACTGAACTAGCTGATTTTCCAGCTGAAATTCTTGATTATCCAGAAAAAGTATTGCAAATTGGTGAAGGAAACTTCTTAAGAGCCTTTGTTGACTGGATGTTTCACACAATGAATAAAAAAGGAATCTTCAAAGGGAGAACTGTTGTTGTTCAGCCAATAAGAGAAGGGAGGATTTCTAATTTAAATGATCAGGATGGCTTATATACTCTTTACTTAAGAGGTATTGAAAATGGTGAAGAAGTAAATAAAAAAGAAATTATGACCGCTATATCCAGGGGTATTGAATCATATGCTCAGTGGAAAGAATTCTTAAAGCTGGCTGAAAACCCTGAAATAGAATTTGTAGTCTCAAATACTACCGAAGCAGGTATTGCCTACAATGAAAAGGACCAATTAAGTGATACTCCTCCGGAGTCATATCCGGGTAAATTAACAGCTTATCTTTACCACCGCTATCAGACTTTTAATGGAGCTCATGATAAGGGAATGGTTATCCTTCCGGTAGAGCTAATTGACCGCAATGGTGATAATTTAAAAAGAATTATCCTGCAGTTAGCAGAAGACTGGAATCTGGAAGCTGGATTTTCTGAGTGGATTAAGAAATCAAATCATTTCTTGAATACACTTGTTGATCGGATTGTTACTGGTTATCCCTTTAATGAGATAGAGGAACTGGAAGCAGAGCTTGGTTACCATGATCAAAATCTTGATACAGGCGAGATTTTTCACCTCTGGGTTATTGAGGGTGATGAGAGCTTAAAGGAAAAACTACCATTTCATAAAGCAGGCCTTAATGTTAAATGGGTAGATGATTTAACGCCTTATAGGACAACTAAAGTTAGAATTTTAAATGGAGCCCATACTTCAACTGTTCCCATTTCTTATTTAGCGGGTATTGACCTGGTAAGAGATGCAGTTAATGATGAGCTGGTGGGTGAGTTTATTAAGCAGGCAGTATTTGAAGATATAATTCCAACCTTAGATACAGATAAAGAAGAATTAGAAGATTTTGCTTCTAAAATATTTGAAAGGTTTAAAAATCCATATATCGATCACAAATGGCTTGATATTTCTTTAAACTCAACTTCTAAATTTAAAACCAGAGTGCTGCCTTCATTAGTTCAGCATATTGAAGAATATAATAAAGTTCCTGAGCGTTTAAGCTTTGCTCTAGCAGCATTAATACATTTTTACCACGGAACAGAATTAGAAGCAGGTAAACTCAAAGCTGAAAGGGAAGGAAAAAAATACTTAATTCGTGATGATAAGGATGCTCTTGAATATTTTGCAGATCTCTGGAGCCGCTATGAAGCTGAAGAGATTGGGATGCCAGAGTTAGCAGAGAATGTTTTAGCTAATCAGGATTTCTGGGATAGAAACTTAAATCAACAGAAAGGTTTAAGAAATTCTTTAATATCTAATCTGAAAATAATCGAAAAAGAAGGAATGAAGCAGGGTTTGAAGAAATTAATTAAATAGATTGAAATTTAATTAAATAGCTTAATTTTAAGATTTTGCACAGTATAAACGTTTTTTTAATCCTTAAGGAGGTAATAATATGTCCTGGAAAGATTTTGCAGAAGAATTAGTTGGAACTTCTAAAGAGGCTGTTATGAAGGTTGCTGAATACGCTGAAGATTATAGAATTTATCCTCGTTCGATTATTAAAAAAGACAAATCATTTTACTTTTTGGCAAAGATTGATCAGAAGAAAAAATTAGTGATTTTAAATAAAAGCAAAAATTTTGAACTCTTCCAGGGTAGAATAGAAGAGTTAGCTGGTTTTAAGGCTAAAATTGGGCCTTTAAGTCATTATAATGCTGAAATATTGAGAGAGGTTTTTCCTTTTACAGCACCATCTGCTCTTGGAAATAAGAAGCCAAGTATTGGACTTGGAGATCGTTTAGGAATTGCTACTCCAGGACATATAGAAGCTGTTAAAGAAAGTGCTGCCATGCCTGTATTTGCACAGCAATCGGTTAGGGAATTGAATTTAACCGGCAGAACATTTAAATCTGTTTTAGATGATGTTAGTTGGGCAGTTTTTCAAGAAGGTTATCAAGCTGGCTTTGCAGCAGATGCTGATCATTTGAAAGAAAAGCCTGATATAAAAGAAGCTTTAGATTTAGGTTATACTATGCTTACTTTAGACTGTACAGATTACATTAATGATGATCTCGATCAGATGTCTGAGTCTGAGATTGAAAATGCTTATGCAGAAGTGCCGGACTATTTAAGAGATGGTCTGGAAAATCAGTATTTAAATAAAACTTTTGTTTTAAACTCCGGTTATCAATTAGAATATAATCAGGATAATTTCAAAGAAATAGTTTTAATTTATTATAAGATGCTAGATTTTGCCAAAGAAATTCAACATTTAATAAAAACTTCAGCCCGAAATGTAGATTTTGAAATTTCAATTGATGAGACATCCACTCCAACAACACCAGAAGCTCACTTTTTTGTGGCAAATGAATTAAAAAGAAATAATATTGAAGTTAATTCTCTGGCACCTCGTTTTGTAGGAGAGTTTCAAAAGGGTATTGACTATATTGGTGATTTAGAACAGTTTGAAAAAGAATTTAAGGTTCATGCTGATATTGCGGATCGTTTTGGTTATAAATTGAGCATTCACTCAGGTAGTGATAAATTTAGTGTCTTTCCAATCATAGGCCGCCACACTCAAGGTCGAGTTCATGTAAAAACTGCAGGAACTAACTGGCTGGAAGCAATCAGAGTAGTTGCTGAAAATAATCCATCTTTATACAGGGATATTCATGCTTATGCTTTAAAGAAATTTGAAGCGGCTAAAGAATATTATCATGTGACGACTGATTTAGATAAAGTGCCTGAGCTTGCCAGAATGAGCGATCAGGAGCTGGGAGAATTATTAGAAATCAATGAAGTTAGACAGCTGCTGCATATAACCTATGGATTTATACTTCAAGATAAAAAAGATGGAAGATATATTTTCAGAGATAAGTTATACAAATTTTGGGATGAGTATGATAAGGAATACCGTAGGGCTTTAGAAAGACATATTGGCAGACATTTAAATAAACTTGGTTTTTATAAAAATTAATAAAATTTTAGGAGGAATAAAATGTCTTTTTTAGATGAAAACTATTTACTTGAAGGTGAGACTGCAAAAAAATTATATAAGGAAATTGAATATTTACCAATTTTAGATGCTCATAATCATGGAGATGTATCTGAAATTTTAGCTAATAAGGGCTGGAATGATATTTGGGAAGTAGAAGCTGCTACTGACCATTATGTTTGGGAATTGATGCGTAAAAGAGGAGTATCTGAAGAAAAAATTACAGGTGATGCTTCTAATAAAAAAAAATGGTTAGCTTTAGCGGAGATTTTCCCAGAAATTGCGGGTAATCCAACTTATGAGTGGATTCATTTAGATTTGAAGCGGCGGTTTGGAATAGAAGCTCCAATTTCTAAGCATACTGCTGAAATGATTTGGGAGAAAACTAAAAATATGTTGGCTAAAGACGAAATGAAGCCTCAGAATTTATTAAAAGAAATGAATGTAGAGATTATGTGTACAACTGATGAGCCATATTCTTTACTGGAAGATCATAAAAGGGCAAAAGAAGAGGTTGAAGGTGTAAAAATTCTTCCAACCTGGCGACCTGATAAAATAATGAATATCGAACACAAAAATTGGACTGAATATGTTGATAAACTTGGTGAAGCTTATGAACAAGATACTAGTAATTTAGATGGACTATTAAAAGCGCTTAAAAAATCTCATGATTATTTTGAAGAAATGGGCTGTGTTGCCAGTGATCATGGAATAGTAGAGCCAATTTCTTATGGAGTAGAAAAATCAGCTGCTGCTGAAATCTATGATAAAGCAGCTGCCGGGAATGAATTAACCACTCAAGAAATCAGAGATTTCAAGGCTTTTACTTTAATTGAATTTGGAAAATTAAATGAAGAGAGTGGTTGGGTAACTCAGCTGCATATAGGAGCAGTAAGAAACTATAGAGATAGCCTTTATCAAGAGTTAGGTCCTGATACAGGTGGAGATATTTCTAATAGTGACATTGAGATTGCAGAGAATTTGAAGTATTTTGTTAATAAATTTGATTCTGAGCTGGATATTGTATTATATACAATGGAACCAACTCATTGGTTTACAGTATCCACAATTTCAAGAGCTTTTCCAAATGTTTCTTTAGGTGCTGCTTGGTGGTTGACAGATAACCCCCATGGAATGGAAAAGCAGCTGCAGCAGGTAACTAATGTTGATTTATTCTACAATTTAGCCGGCATGGTAACTGATTCTCGTAAACTAATGTCCTATTCTTCGCGTTCTGAAATGTTTAGAAGAACCCTAGCTAATGTAGTTGGACGCCAGGTTGATCGCGGTAGAATGCCATATAGTACTGCAGCAGATTTAGTTAAACATGTAAGTTATTATGGACCAAAAGAATTATTCTTTAAAAATATATAATAGTTATAAATAACCAAATATAAATTTAAATAGCCTGGGACTTTTTATTCCAGGCTATTTTGAATAAAAAGGGAGGTTCTCATGGGAGTCCAAGTTTTATTAATTAATAAAAATGACAATATAGTGATTGCAGTTGAAGAAATAAATGCAGGTGAGCTAATTGAGGTTAAAAATAAGAAAATCAAAGTTATTAGTGATATTCCTGTTGGACATAAAATTGCCTTAAAGGATTTTAATGAGGGAGAAAAGGTAGTTAGATATGGTTTTCCAATTGGTGTAGCTGCTGAAGAGATAAAACAGGGAGAATGGGTTCATACGCATAATTTAAAAACAGCTCTTTCAGGGAAATTAAATTACAATTATCAACCGAAACTATCAGAAGTAGAAAAGTCTGCAGAAATACCAACATTTATGGGCTATAAACGTGAAAATGGAAAAGTAGGTATCAGAAATGATATCTGGATTATTAATACAGGCGGTTGTATCAATAAAGTAGTTGAAAAAATTGCTTTAAAAGCTGAGATGAAGTACTCAGAGTTGATTGAAAATGAAGTTATCGACAGCATCCACGCTTTTCCACATCCTTATGGCTGTTCCCAGCTTGGAGATGACCTTGAGATGACACAAAAAGCCTTAGCGGGTCTGGTTAATCATCCTAATGCAGCTGCGGTAATGATTGCAGGACTTGGTTGTGAAAATAATTTAATTGAAGATTTTAAAAAATATATAGGAGATTATAATTCTGATCGCGTTAAATTTATTAATCTACAGGATGTGGAAGATGATCAAAAAGCAGCAGATAATATTTTAGATAATCTGGTTGATTATGCTGAGAAATTCAAACAGCAAGAAATTCCGGTATCTGAGTTGAAAATTGGTTTAAAATGTGGTGGCTCAGATGGATTTTCAGGAGTAACTGCTAATCCATTATTAGGTAGAATTTCTGATAAACTTGGTAGTTATGGCGGGATTAGTATTTTAACTGAAGTTCCAGAGATGTTTGGTGCTGAAACTATTTTGATGAACAGAGCTAAAGATGAAAAAACATTTAAAAAGGTTGTTAAATTAATAAATGGTTTTAAAGATTATTTTCTTTCACATGATCAGGAAATTTATGAAAACCCATCTCCAGGAAATAAAGAAGGTGGAATTACAACTCTAGAAGAAAAATCATTAGGCTGTACTCAAAAAGGTGGAACAGGGATAGTAAATGATGTTTTTTTCTATGGGGAACAGGTAACGGGAAAAGGACTTAATTTGCTGGAAAGCCCTGGTAATGATTTAGTAGCAACAACTGCACTTGCAATTGCTGGAGCTCATATGGTTTTATTTACTACCGGACGGGGTACACCATTTGGTGGGCCAGTTCCTACAGTTAAAGTTTCTACCAACACTCGATTATATAATAAAAAAAGAAATTGGATTGACTTTAATGCAGGGGAACTGCTGGAAGGTAGAGATATGGAGTTTTTAAGCGAAGAATTTTTTGAATATTTGCTGGGACTTGCCTCTAAAAAGGCTAAAACCAAAAACGAAATTAATGATTATCGAGAAATAGCTATTTTTAAAGATGGAGTAACCTTATAACAACATTATTTTGGAGGGTTAAAAATGATTTCTAAGCTGGAAAATGATAAAATTCTAATTAAAGCTGATAGTTTAGGAGCCGAACTAAAGAAATTAGTTTTAAAAAAGAATAACAAAGATTATCTCTGGCACGGTGATTCGAAATATTGGGGAAGATCTGCACCTGTTTTATTTCCTTTTGTTGGTCGTCTTAAAGCTGATAAGTATGTCTACAATAATCAGGAATATAAAATGACACAGCATGGTTTTGCTAGAGATAAAGAATTTGAACTTATTGATCAGGGTGAAAATCATTTAACATTTAGCTTAACTGAAGACAAAGCAAGCTTAAAAAAATATCCTTTTAAATTTAGACTGGAAATAAAATATAAAATTAAAGGAAATTCGCTGGCGGTCAGCTATAAGGTAAGAAATTGTGATCAAAAGAAAATGTTTTTTTCCATCGGAGCTCACCCTGCTTTTTACTGGCCTTTAAATAAAAACGAGAATAAAGAAGATTATTATTTAGAATTTAATAAAACAGAAACAGCCAGTAGATATCTTCTAGAATCAGGACTCTTGAACAACCAAAAAGAGAAATTAATTGAGAAATCAAAAAAATTAGAGCTTAAAGCAGATACTTTTAAAGATGATGCTTTAGTATTTAAAGATATAAAGTCAGAAAAAATTATTTTGAAAAGTAGAAAGTCTGAAGCAAAAGTTGAAATGGAATTTGAGGGATTTCCTTATCTAGGAATCTGGTCCCAATCAGCTGCTGCACCTTTTATCTGTATTGAGCCCTGGCATGGTATTGCTGATTCAGTCGACAGCAGTGGCAAGCTTGAAGAAAAAGAAGGAATTATGTCTTTAGAAGCTGGAAATAATTTTGAATCAACCTATGTAATTAAAATTGACTAAAGCTAAGTCTTAATTTTAACATTGCTTTTCTTTTGTGATGCATATCATATAAACTCCTTTCTGAAGATGCTATAATTACTTGAGAAGAATAATCAAGTATATAAATTAAAAAGGAGATTTGATAATGAGTGCATTTTTAGGTCCAATCCACATGTGGTTATATAATCAGATTCAAATAGTTGAAAAAAGAGAAGCAGAAATAGTTAAAAAATTTAGCGAAAAATATTCGGAAACTGAGGTGGAAAACATAATCTTTCCTTACCGTTATCAGTATGGTCAATTGAAAAAAGATAAACCGCTGGCGGAATTGATTACAGGAAATGATATTCATCCTTGGTTGGAATCTGCAATAAACAGTGCTCAAAGTCGAGAAGCAGCTGTTATAGCTTCTTTAATGGATAAATATGATGATCAGGAACTGCTTTTTGATATCTATTCTACACAGGCAGAGCAGTTAGCAGAAAAAGCAAAAAAGCGTGATGATATGGAGGAATTCAATTTAGAAGATGCTTTTGATATAATTAATGAGCATTTTGTAGAAAGAATGCCCTGTGATCGCTTATCAGGCGCTATAAAAGAAGAAACTAAAATCATTTGGAAACATAAAAGTCAGCTTCATCAAGAATTTTGGAAGCAGACAGATGTTGAATTAGAATTAATGCATCAATTATATGCAAAATGGCTGTCAGTCTTTACTAAAAATTTAAATAACTCTATCACACACAAAAGAGAAATTGCAGATGAATATTATAATGATATCTTTTTTATTGAAGATTAAATTTAATTTGAGTTCGATCAAAGGCTCAGTTTGTTTTATAAGCTGGGCTTATTTTTTATCAATTTTGCTGATTAGGGCTTTTTGACATTTAAATTAAACACTGATATTATTTACTTAATCAAAAAGAAAAAGGAGAAGTGATATTATTAATAAAAAACTAGCTGTTTTAAAAGACCTTCTCTCGCTGTTTATTACCCAGCATAGAAACCATTTATCATATATAATAGGTTTTATTTCTGCTTTGAGTTTTGCTGTTGTTTATAGTAAATTTGGCCTTGAGTCAGCAGCAGTCTCTTTATTAATAGGTTTTCTAGTCTTTGAAATTTTCAATCATTTCTTTGGTGGAAGCCCGGATATTATCGTTATGGGTGTTGACAGCGAAGAAGATATTATGAAAACATTGAAGAAAACTATGTCTAAGGCTATAAAAGAAAAAAACAAACAAAATTCTAAGCATAAAAATGAATAAAGAATCACAATATTTAATAGTATTTTTAACTTTAGTTTTAATTTTTACATTCTCTTTGTCAATGATTGCTGCCAATACTTTGAGTATTATGGCTACTTCAGATGTTTATCAATATCTAATACCTTATGATTATATGGAAGATAACTCAGATCCAACTATAGGTTTTTCTAAAACTTATTCTCTGATTGAAGAAGAAAGAGTTATAAATGAAACTTATCAGGGTGAGCCATTAAATAAAGAGATTATAATGAATTATCTAGAAGAATATGGCCAATTAATCTTGAAGATGTTTAAAATCTAAACAAATAAAGATTAACTAAATAATTATATGTTTTCAAAGGAAGCTCTTTCTATTCCAGATTAAGAAAGAGCTTTCTTTTTTGCTATAAAATTTTATATATAAAGTTTTTCTGATATAATAGATTTATAATTATGTATTCCTAGGAGAAAATATGAAATTATTTAAAAATCTTTCAATAAAAAATAAAATAATGTTAGGAATCGGATTAACTTTTATCTTATCTATGTTTTTCCTGCTTGGAATAGTTATTTACCAATTTAATGACTTATCAGCTGAAAATCAAAGTTTGATTGAAAAAGAATTATTAGAAAGAAAATACGATAAATATCAAACATTGGTTGAAAAAAGGGCTGAGATATTATCTAAAAGCTACCACCTTTACTTAGAAGAAAAAGCAGCAGAAGATAAAAGTGTGACCGAGTCAGAAATAAGAAATACAATATCTGAACTTAATCAAAGCCAAACTGTATCTGACATGTATTATTTCATTTATGATTTAGAAGGGGAAACCATCTCCTTACCACCTACACCAGAATTAGAAGGAACAAACAGAAAAAATTTAGAGGTAGAAGGAAGAAAATTATTAAAAGAAATGATTACAGTTATAAAAAAGAATGGGGGTGGTAGAATCAGCTACCCCTATATGAATCCTATAACAAATGAGGTCGAGACTAAATATGGGTATGTGAAAAAAATAGAAGGAACAGAAATGTTTGTAGGTGCTGGTGGTTATCAAAGTAGTTATTATAACATTGTTGATCAGCTGTTAACTGAAATATATGAGATTAGGAATAAAACTATCTATCTTTTATTAATTTCTTTTATTGTTATAATGGTGGTTATATTTTTAATAATTTATGATATCTCAAGATATATAAATTTAAATTTTAAAAGGCTGCTTTCTTCATTTAAAAGAGTAGAAAAAGGGCAGCTTAATTATCGACTTGATATTAAAAGTCAGGATGAATTTGGAAGCTTAGCTGCTGGATTTAATCAGATGATAGGTAGAATAAAAAAATTAACATATAATGATCCTTTGACAGGTCTGCCAAATTTAAATTTTCTAGAAAGTCAGTTGGTTGAAACTTTACAGAAAAATGAAATCAAAGCAGAAAATATTTACCTATTCACTTTAATTACTGAAAATTTAACTTTGGTTAATAGTAATTATGGTTATCAAAAAGGAAATGAAATCTTACAGGAACTTTTTCAAAGATTAAATAAAAGTTTATCTGAAGATACTACAATAGCTCGAAAAAATGATGAATTTATTTTTTATTTTAAATCGACAAAAACAAAAGAAGAAATTAAAGAGTATTCGGAGAGTATTTTAAAAGTTTTATTAAAACCATATGATATTAAAAATAACTTGGTTTATTTAAACTTGAAATTAGGTATTGCTGTTAATGAAGAACATTGTAATTGTTCGGAATTAATTAGAAAATCAAGACTTGCACTTCATTTTGTGAATCAAAAAAATAATATAAAATTTTTTGATCAATCAATGTTAGGAAAATTATCAGGCAAATTAAATTTGGAAAGCAAATTGAGAAAGGCTATTTCCAACAGAGATTTTAAACTTCATTACCATCCACAATTAGAATGTAAAACAAATAAGGTAGTTGGTGTAGAAGCTTTAATCCGCTGCAATAAATTCAAAGAAATAAATATTTCACCAGAAGAGTTTATTTCAATTGCGGAAGAAACAGGCATGATTTTAGAACTAGGTCAGTGGATTTTAGATACTGCTTTAAAACAATTAAAAATTTGGCAGAATAAGGGTTATGATAATTTATTTGTTTCAGTTAATATAGCACCTGAACAATTTCAGCAGGATAAATTTGTTTCCAAAATAAAGGATTTATTAACTAAACACCAAATTGAAGCAAAATATTTAGAATTAGAAATTACAGAAAGAACTGTAATCAAAGATGTTGATTATACTGTTAGAATCTTAAATGAATTAAAGAAATTAGGTGTGTTAATTTCTATAGATGATTTTGGAACTGGATATTCTTCTCTAGAATACTTAAATCGGTTTGCAATTGATAAATTAAAAATAGACAAGTCATTTGTCCACAGCAACATGAACTTAAATATTGTTAAGACAATTATTGTTATGGGTAAAAATTTGGATCTGGAAGTTGTAGCTGAAGGCGTAGAAAACCAAAGTGAGTTAGATTTTTTAATTAAAAATAATTGTGATTACTTCCAAGGTTACTATTTTTCTAAACCAAAAAATGCATCGGAGGTAGAAAAATATTTTGGTAAAGATAATTTAAATTAGTTAAAAAAAGGAGTTAGTTATGCAGCTAAAAATCAAAAAATTTAACGAACTAAGTAATTTAGAATTATACAAAATAATTGAAGCAAGAGTTAATATTTTTGTTGTAGAACAAAACTGTCCATATAAAGAGTGTGATAATAAAGATCAGAATTCTTTTCATTTATATTATGAAAAAGATAATGAAATTATTACTTATTTAAGAATAATACCAGCAGGGATATCTTATCCAGAAATATCTATTGGTAGAGTTTTGGTTAAGCCGGAATATAGAAAAAAAGGTCTTGCCAAAAAAATGATGGAAAAAGCTATCTCATTTATTAAAGAAAATTCTAACTCAAAAATAATAAAAATTTCAGCTCAGGAATATGTACTTAGTCTTTATCAGAACCTTGGTTTTAAGATTGTATCTGATAGATACTTAGAAGATAATATTCCACATTATAAGATGATTTACAAATTGTAATTTAAAGATTTTTTTGATAAAATTAAATTGAATTAAAATATTATTGGAGGGATATTTAATTTGATAAATTTAACAGATGCTGTTGTATCAGCAAAAAGATGGGCTATAAATGTAGGCGATATGCAGAAACAAAAGTTAAAAAAAAAGAATTTTAAAGTTAATACCAAAAGTACATTAAGCGATTTAGTCACAGAAGTTGATTTAATTAGTGAAGACATGATAAGAGCTAAAATTAGTCAGAAATATCCGGACCATAATATTATGGGAGAAGAAAATGAGTTTGAAGATAAGCAAAGTGACTATACTTGGATTATTGATCCTTTAGATGGAAGTAATAATTATGCAAGCGCTTATCCTATTTATTGCATATCAATTGCCTTGAAATATAAAAATGAAATTGTATTGGGGGTTATTTATGTTCCAGAATTTGATGAGATATATTCGGCTATTAAAGATAAAGGTGCATATAAATCTGGAACTCCAATAACTATATCATATAAAACTGCTTTAAGACATTCTTTAGTTGCAACTGGATTTCCTTATGATAAAAAGGAATCCAAAATTGATAATTTAGCTCCATTTAATAAAATACTTAAAGAAATAAGAGGTGTTAGACGTTCTGGAAGTGCTGCCTTTGATTTAGTTTCTGTGGCAGGTGCTAAAATTGATGCAGTTTGGGAATTTAAGTTAAAAGAATGGGATTATGCTGCAGGAAAATTATTAGTTGAAGAAGCTGGAGGAGAGTTTTACGAGACTGAAATTAAAGGAGCTTCATTGATAATTGCTGGGAGTAAAGAATTAGTAGCTGAACTAAGAAAGATTATTGAAGAAGTTTATTTATAAAAATATAAGTAGGTGAGCATTAAAATGAAAATAGTTAGATATAAAAAGGATAATAAAATAAAAAATGGAATTTTAAAAGGGGAACACATATATAATATTCAAGGAGATATTTTTTCTGAATTTTCTCCTGCTGAAAAGACTGATCTTTTAAAAGATGTTGAACTTTTAGCACCTATAAATCCACCAAACATTATTGCAATTGGCTTAAATTACAGGCAGCATGCGGTAGAGACGGGTGCTGAAATTCCAGAAAGGCCTGTGATATTTTTAAAGGCCACAAATAGTTTAACTGATCCTAACTCAGATATTATTTTACCTAAAATAGCCGCAGATGAAGTTGATTTTGAAGCTGAATTAGCAGTTATAATCTCAAAAAAGGCTAAAAATATTGAAACTGTAGAAGTTGATGATTATATTTTAGGTTACAGTTGTGCTAATGATGTGAGTGCCCGTGACTGTCAGATAAAAATAGATAAGCAGTGGGCCCGAGGTAAATCATTTGATACTTTTTGTCCCTTAGGTCCCTGGATCGAAACAGATTTAGATCCTGCTGATTTAAAAATTAAATCTATTTTAAATGGAGAAATTATGCAGCAATCTAGAACCTCAGATATGATTTTTAATGTTAAACAGATTGTTAGTTATTTATCACATAACATGACACTTTTACCGGGTACAGTCATTTTAACAGGAACTCCGGAGGGTGTTGGTTTTGCACGCAAAGATCCGATATTTTTAAAAGAGGGAGATCAGATAGTAATTGAGATTGAAGATATAGGAAGTTTAGAGAATGAGGTTAGTAAAGAGAAGGTTTAATCTTTCTATATTTATATTTTTTAAAAGCTCTTTAGGGAGGTAAATTATGCAGTTTTTTAACCAAAAAACATTTGTTTTGTTAATCCCTGTTCTCTTAGCAGTCCTTTGTTATATGGTTCATAAGCTGAGTAAATATTATAAAAGAAAAAGGGCAGAAGAACTATTTTCAAACTATCATAAAGATCGAATTATATATTTTAGTAAAGAAGTTAATTTTTTTGGACAAAAATCATCTGGTAGAACTCGAGTGAGAGGTAATGGTTCTTTACTTTTAACTCCAGATGAACTACATTTTACAAGATGGATGCCCAAAAAAAGTTTAGTAATACCCCTAGATGATATTGAAAATATAGAAAGAGTTGATTCTTTCTTAGGAAAAAGAAAAAAAAGAGAATTATTAAAAGTTGATTTTAAAAATTCAAAAGGGGAAAAAGATTCGGCTGCCTGGTTTTTAGATAATATGCAGGCCTGGGAGCAGGTAATAAAAGATAACCTGGAAGAATAAATAAAAACCGCTCTTAAAGATTTAAGGCTAGATAAAGCCTGCAGTCTTGAGAGCGGTTTTGTTTGTTTATCTGGTATTTAGGTACCAGGTACAAAATGGCCGTTTTGTACCTGGTACAAAAGAATTAATTCACAAAGCACTTAACATCATCTTAACAATTAGTTACAATTTTTTAACAATTCGGAAATATTCCTGTAACTTTGATGTGTCATTATATTAATTGCAAGAGGAAAACAAAAATAATCTGGAGGTAATAATTAATGAAAAAAATTGGACAAGCTTTTACCGTACTAATTCTTTTGGTTTTTCTTTTTAGTGGATTTGTAATGGCAGCCGAGATGGACTTTGGTGATTTAGGAGAAGAATTTGTTGACTTTGATGGAGATTTAGTTGCCGACATACCTGCTGAAGAATCTGAATGGATCAATCCCGATACAATTATTTTTTCGTATACACCTGTAGAAGAGCCTTCAGTCTATAAGAATGCCTGGTCAGATTTTTTGGACTATTTAGCTGAGGTGACTGGTAAAGAAGTTATGTTTTATGCAGTTGAAAACTATGCTGCTCAGTTGGAAGCTTTAAGAGCAGGAAGAATTCATATTGCTGGTATCAATACTGGTAGTGTCCCCTTTGCTGTAAATACTGCCGGAGTTGTTCCTTTTGCAATGATGGCAGCTGAAGACGGAAGTTTTGGTTATGAGATGGAAATTATTACTCAAAAAGATAGTGAGCTTGAAACTTTAGAAGATTTAGAAGGTAAAACAATTGCTTTTGTATCTCAAACATCTAACTCTGGTTTCAAAGCACCATCTGCAATTTTAAAATCAGAAATGGGTTATGAAGCTGGTAAAGATTATCAGACAACATTTAGCGGCCGTCATGATAACTCAATTATGGGAGTTTATAATGGTGACTACGAAGTTGCTGCCATTGCCAATTCTGTAATGCACAGAATGGATGCCAGTGGAGCAATTGATATGTCAGAAATCAAAACAATTTATAAATCTCAGACATTCCCGACAACTGCTTACTCCTATGTAAATAACCTGCATCCTGGTCTGGCTCAAAAAATTAAAAAAGCGTTCTTTACCTTTGACTGGACAGGAACAAGTTTAGCAGCAGAATTTGAAGATGATAAGTTTATTCCAATTGATTATAAGACTTACTGGGAAGTTATTAGGACTATAGATAGAGCCAATGGAGTGGAATATAAATAGAAATTAACTGAAGATAAATTGACACAGTTTTTGTATTATTGCTGGGGTGGCAGAGGTGGTTAAAAGAGCTGCTTTTGCTTTTAAAAACAGTACCGGGTACCTGGATATTTTTCCCAGGTACCCGGTACCTATATAGAGAGGTGAAAAAATTGCTTAAAATAAATAATTTGCATAAAGAATATTCTGGAGGTGATTTGGCTCTCCAGGGAATTAATCTGGAATTGAAAAAAGGAGAAATCGCAGCTGTTATTGGTCCATCAGGAGCTGGGAAATCAACTTTAATTCGCTGTATTAACCGACTGGTTGAGTCAACAGCGGGAGAAATAATTTTACAGAATCAGGATATTAATCATCTTAATAAAAAAGAATTAAAAAATGCCAGAAGAAAAATGGGTATGATTTTTCAGGAATATGCCCTGGTTGAAAGATTAACTGTTATGGAAAATGTTCTCTCAGGCAGACTGGGGTATTTATCTTTCTGGAGAGCCTGGCTGCGCAAGTTCCCACAAAAAGATATTAATCAGGCTTATCAGATTTTGGATAGGCTGGGCCTAAAAGATCATATTTATAAAAGATCAGACCATCTGTCAGGTGGACAGCGACAGCGGGTTGGAATTGCAAGAGCATTGATGCAGAATCCAGATTTACTTTTAGTTGATGAGCCAACAGCCAGCCTTGATCCCAAAACCGCTCGCCAGATTATGCGTTTAATTACTGAAATGGCCAGGGAAAGAGAGCTTGCTGCTTTAATAAATATTCATGATGTACTTTTGGCGAGAGAATATGTAAGTAGAATTATTGGAATGAAAAAAGGAAAGATTGTTTTTGATGGCAGTCCAGCAGATTTAAATAAAGATACCTTAACTACAATTTACGGAGAAGAAGACTGGAATAACTTTAAGGATAAAGATCAAGAAAATTTGGCATCTGAAGGAGGTAATGACCTTGCTGACAGAGAGCAGCGGAAATTACAGCTGGCAGCGTCCACATCTAATTAAGAATAAAAACAAAAGAGCAATAATTTATTTACTTGCTGTGGCTTATATAATATTTACTTTTATTTCTCTGAAAATTGATTCCCAGCGAATTATACTTGGTCTGAGCAGAAGCCAAAAATACTTTGCTGATTTTTTAAGACCGGATTTTATCTCCCGCTGGAATTCGATTGTTGATGGGATTTTAGAAAGTCTGACGATGACTTATGTGGCAACTGTATTTGGTATAATTATTTCAATTCCTTTTGCTTTTGGAGCAGCAGAGAATATATCTCCAAAGCCGATTTATTACTTATCACGAGCAGTGATAGTTATCTCAAGGAGTTTTCAGGAAGTAGTTATTGCAATTTTTTTTGTGGTAGTTATTGGTTTTGGTCCAATGGCAGGAGTTTTAACCTTAACTTTCAGCAGTATCGGCTTTCTGTCAAAATTACTGGCAGAAGAAATTGAGGATATTGACTGGACTCAGGTGGAAGCGGTTAAAGCCACCGGAGCTTCCTGGCCGCAGCTAATGACTTATGCTATATTGCCTCAAATTTTACCACGGTTTATTGGTCTATCGGTTTACAGACTTGATATTAACTTTAGAGCTTCGGCTGTAATCGGTGTTGTTGGTGCTGGCGGAATTGGTACAACTTTAAATGCCGCTTTTGATCGCTACGAATTTGATTCTGCTTCCGCTATTTTGATTGTGATGATTGCGATTGTACTTCTAGGAGAATTGTTTTCTTCTTTTATTAGAAAAAAGATTAAATAGTGGTTATTAATATAGAAGGGAGTTTTAAAATGTCTAAAAAAAATTATAACTGGCAGCTAAAAAGCACACTTAGAATTTTAAAAGAAATTTTGTTCTGGGCAGCGGGTATCTGGCTTTTTATTTACTGCTGGAATATTATCTCAGCTCGAACAATCTGGCCCTTTGTTTATGATGGGGCTGAACAGGGCTCAAAATTACTAATGAGGATGTTCCCTCCAAACTGGACTTATTTTTTGGATCTTTTAAGACCAATCTGGGATACAATAACTATTGCCACATTAGGAACATTGGCCGCCATATTACTTTCCCTATTTGTAGCTTTTTTGGCTGCAGAAAACACTTCACCTCATCCACTTTTGAGACAGCTGGCTCTTTTGATAATTGTAATTTCTCGCTCAGTTAGTTCTTTAATTTGGGCAATAATTTTAGTAATTATTTTGGGACCAGGGGTGCTGGCTGGAATAATTGCAATTTCTTTAAGATCAGTGGGGTTTGTCTCCAAACTCCTTTATGAAAGTATAGAAGAAATTGATAGAAAACAGGTAGAAGCAGTTGAAGCTACTGGAGCCTCCAAATTTTCCGCTTTAATTTACTCTGTTGTGCCCCAGGTTTTTCCTTCATTTGTTGGGACAGCTGTTTATAGATGGGATATTAATATTCGCGAATCAACAGTTGTTGGGTTAGTAGGAGCTGGTGGAATCGGACTTCAGTTAAATGAAGCTATTTTAGGGCTTAAATGGCCTGATGCAATTATAATATTTATGATGATTTTATCATTAGTATTATTTTCGGAATTATTTTCAGCTAAAATTAGAAAAATTCTTATTTAGTGCATTTTTATATACTACACCTACCGTTTATGCTTCCAAAAATTGGTTCTGCAAACGGTAGGGACACTGTTTTTATACATTTTTCTCTTCAGATGGTATAATAATATCAAGATTATCATCAATTAATAAAACATTTGAGGAGTTATAGCTATGATTTGCGAAAATGTAGATTTCAAATTTGGATTGTCCCTGAATATTTCGTTGAATTCTCTAAATCAAAAAAAGAAATTTAATCGCAGTTTTAAGTTGATCTGGCTTTTAGAAGGAAGAATAACTTATGAAAATAGTAATTTAAAAACAGAATCAAAAAATAAAATTAACCTGGAAGCAGGAGAAATGAAGATAATAAACAGTTATACTCCTTTTAGGATCCTAAAAAAATCCAGGGGTTGTAAATTTCTTGTTTTTGATTTTAAATATAATTATTTAAATAATTTTTCCTTTGATTTTGAAGAGAAAGTATATAACTTAAATAATGATGCTAATTTGAATGAATTTAAATATTTAGCAGCTTTAATGGCTAAAGATTATTTTTACTTAAATTACCAGCTGGCAAAAAAAATAAAAACTAAGTTAGATAAGTTACTGACAGTTCTTAATAAAAATCACTGTATTCATAATCAGCGCCAGGATGATTTCTATAATAAACAGAAAGACAATATAGTAATTAAGGTAATTGAAAAATTGGAAACACAATTTGCAGAAAATTTAACATTAAAAGAAATAGCAGAGGAATTTCATTATAACAGTTCTTATTTATCAGAGAAATTTAAGAGTTTAACAGGTGTAAATTTCAAAAGTTATTTAGATCGCCTGCGGCTGGAAAAAATTTTGGCTGAACTTTTGTATACAAATAAAAATATTAGTCAGATTGCATTGGAATCAGGATTCAAAAATATCAAGAGTTTTTATCGAGTCTTTAATGATCAGTTTAAGCAGAGCCCGGTTGAATTAAAAAATAATTACCCAGAATTAAAAAAGGAAAACTTAATTAATGAGTTTGGAGATCTTAAATATTTTAATGATTATTTTACAGAAATTATTAATTCTTACCAGCAAAATAAAAGGAGAATAGAGGATGAGCTACAAAAAGAAGTGATTCTAGACTCAGGCGGTGAAAATCAATCACTTAATCCAATCTGGAATAAATTGATTAATGCTGGTACTGCTCAAAGTATTTTAGACTCAAATCTTAGAAAACAAATTGTAGAACTTCAACAGGAAATTAACTTTGAATATTTGCGTTTTGAAGGGATATTTAATGATGACCTTGAAGTTTGTAAAGGGGATAGCCTGGAAAATATTCATTACAACTGGAAACTGGTAGATAATATTTTTGATTTTATATTAAAAAACAAATTTAAACCTTTTATAACTTTAAGTTTTATGCCGGAATTACTGGCAAGTGACAGAGATAAAACAATTTTTTATTATCAGGCTAACTTTTCTCCTCCTAAAGACATTAATGCCTGGCTTGATTTAATTGATGCTTTTATTATTCATTTAATTAATAGGTATGGAATTGAAGAGGTACAGCAGTGGTATTTCCAGGTCTGGACTGAATTCCCAGTACGTGGCTTTCACTGGGCGGGAACCGAAGCAGAGTATTTTAATTTTTATGCTCGAACTGCCGAAAAGATTAAAGCAATTTCTCAATCACTAAAGGTTGGCCCTGCTTCTGAAACATTTTTTGAAGAAAATTTTCTTTCTGAAAAATTCCTGGAATATGCTGAGCAGAATGATACTGCAATAGACTTTTATAATATTAATCTCTATCACAATTCAGTTCCGATTATGGAGGAGGATCCTGATTTAAGTAAGTTTTATAAAGAAAGCACTCTGGAAAATATTAAATTTAAATTCAAAGAAAAAGATTATTCAATTAAGATATCTCAAAAAATAAATAATCTACTGGCAAAATATTATCCGAAAGCAGAGTTAATAGCAACCAGGTGGAATGTAAGCTGGAATGCAAAAGAATTGGTACATGATACTGCCTTTATGGCTGATTTTATCATTGATAATGCTTTAAAACTTCAAGAAGAATTGGATGGACTTGGCTATTTAAATTTATCAGATTTGATTTCAGAATGGCCAATTAACGAATTACCTTTTTTCGGTGGCAGAGGTTTGATGAATACAGAAGGGATTAAAAAATCTGGTTATTATGCTTATATCATTCTTTCAGAACTGGGAGATGAAATTATTGCTCAGGGAGAAAATTATATAATAACCTGTAAAGGAGACGATATTCAGATTTTATTGTATAATTATGCTTATTTAAATCAGAGCTATCGTAATGGAGATTACAGTATAATTGATGAGTATAATAGATATCATGTATTTGAAAATAAGGATTCTTTAAAATTCAAATTTAAATTTTCAGGTCTTAAAGGGAAATATAAGTTAAGTCATTATCATTTAAATAGAGATTCTGGTTCAGCCTTTGATCAGTGGATTAAAATGGGAGCTCCTTCAGATTTAAATAATCATGAAATTAAATACTTGAAAAACAAATCTTTTCCTGATTTAATGATAGATTATTTGGATTTAAAAGGTGAATATAATTTAGAAGCTGAAGTAAAAAGACATGGAATTGAATTTTATTTACTGAGAAAACAATTTCAGATTCAATTATAAAAATATAATATTTTACACTTTAAGCCCCGAACCCAAAGAAGAGATATTAAATTTTATCTTTTCTTTGGGTTTGATTTTTTGTTTATATAGGAAACTATGCTTTTGCAGGAATGTGGATAACTTTGTAGAAAGATAAAAATATTATGAGCAAAAATAAATCAAAAAATCATCCAAAAA